>NZ_JAMOKQ010000009.1:0-148964 GCF_023656805.1 Bifidobacterium sp. M3-N-101 | reverse complement strand
CGGCCCCGACCCCTCCAAGGAGACATGGCTCAGCGAGCAACGACTCCGACAACTACACACCCTCAAATAACCCGGAACGTTAAGCCGGGAAACCACATGGGACACGGCCAGCCACCAAGACCCTGAACCGTTCCCCGGCTTAACAACAAACCCGGCTTAATCGCTGTGGTGGATAAGACCATCCGCGCCGCCGCGGGACGCGGCCCATGAGATCGTCTGCTCCAACGCCTGCAACGGCAGCTCCTGCGTGTTCATGGTCATGGCGCACGCCCATCCCACGATCCGACGGGCGTACACGTCGGCGGCGAACGCCGTGTAGCCGAACGAGCCGTTGGCCATGCGCACGTGGGTGATGTCGGCCACGTGCAGGCGGTTCGGCGCACAAGCCTCGAACCTCCCGTCCACCGGATCCGGCCTGCCGCCCGTGCCCTTGGCGGGTTTCGTCGTCACCGGGGTTTTGCCGCGGCGCACGCCCCGGATGCCAAGCTCGCGCATGATGTTCATCACCTGGTCGCGGCCGACCTCGGCCGGATCCCGGCCCTGGGCGACCAGCTGCGCGTGCATCTTCCCGTAACCGTACACGGCCATGAAGAAATCCGAATGGATCTGGAGGATGTCGCGGGCCAGCGCCCCATGCCCCGCCCGCATGCGGCTGACGGGACGCGTTCTGAACATGCGGCAGCCGCGCGGCGTGAGAAACCCGCAGTCCAACGATTCGAAAAGGACCCCGCAGATCGGCCCGACCTTGAAACGGCTTTCATGCCCGTCGACGTACGCGGCCATCAACGCCGTGTCGGGTCGAGCCTGGCCGCGAAAAAAGCCGACGCCGTCGTCAAAATCTCGTTCGCCCGACGCAATTCCGCGTTCTCGGCCCGCAGCTTCTTCAGCTCCGCCATCGCGTCCTCGGCCGACTGCCTCGTCTCCTCCGCGACCGTCGCGTCCGACTGGTTGCGCCAACGCCGCAGCGATTCCGGCGCTATCCCCGGATCCTTCGCCACCGCGGAGATCGCGTTCGTCTCCGACGAATACGAGGAACGCGATTCCGCCAGCAGCCTGACCGCCTTCGCCTTGAACTCCGGCGTATATCGAGTGCCCTTTGCCATGGTTCCATCATCTCCCATCGAGTTAGAGGAAATGCGGAACAAAAATCAGTTCATATCAGTGAGAACCATGCGGCTCCCGGAACACTGCTGAAGTCGGCTGCGCCCATGCTGACGGCAACCAGTGTGCCGACGAGAAGTGCGATGATCACGGAGAACATGTGGAGAATGCCACTGTTGCGCAGCTTGTACTGGAGGACCATGCATACGAGCAGCACAATGAATGTGACACAGCCGCTCAAAGCGTTAGCGGTCAGATTGCCTTTGGTGCTGAACACTCCAGTGACCGCGGTAGGCACCAGGGTGAGGCCGACGATGAGGATGATGATGCCACCAATGAACGGTGGGATGGCGCGGCTGATGAACTTGGAGAACAGTTTGCTCATGCCCAGTAGGATGATGATGATCGCACCCGGGATGAGGCTACCAATCATTGTGGGAATGCCCATGGTCGCGCCGATCATACACAGTGCGGCGAGAGGCACATAGGACGGGCCTTGCACGATTGGATAACGCATGAACAGTCCGCTTTGCAGGAGTGTGGCGATACCGCAGGCGAAGAAGCTCATCTGCAGGAAGTAGGACAGGTCGCCTCCTGCCAGGCCGATGGCGCCACCCAGGATGAGTGGCATGATGTACAGGTCCATGGACAGGACGTGCTGGAGTCCGAAGACGATGGACTTGCCGACTGGAATCTTGTCGTCGATGCCCGCTACGAGTTGCGGCGTTTCTTCCTTACTCATGATAGTTTTCCTTCCAAATTCAACGTGATGTGTGAGGTTCGTCAACTGGCGTGGTGGCGAGGGACGTTCCAGATTGGAACGGGGTGAGGTTAGAGCTCAGGCGTCAACCTGAGATTTGAGTTTGGTTAGCTCCGCGTTGATCGCGTCGGACAGGTCACGTTCGTCGATACCGCAGGCGAATTTGCCGTCATGGTAGACGATCTTGCCGTTGACGATGGTTGTGGAAATGTTTTCCGGCGTGGACGAGTACACGGTCGTCGCGTAAGGATCATGCATGGGCATGGAAGTGAGTTTGCGCGGGTCGAAGAGAATCAGGTCGGCTTTGCGACCCTTCTCCACGACTCCGAGAGTGTCTGGCATGCCGATGGCCTTGGCGCCACCGTTCGTGGCCATGCGGATGGTTTGCGGGGCGGTGATGCGGGCGGCGTCACGCGTGAACCCTTTCTGCACGAGCGCCGCGAACTTGATGCTCTCCAAATAGTTGGTGGTGTTATTGGAGGCCGCGCCATCGGTGCCGATCGACACGTTCACTCCCGCATCCAATGCTTCGCGGATCGGCGCCGCACCAGACCCCAGGTACATGTTGGAGACCGGATTGTAGCTGATGGAGACACCGTTATCGGCGAACCGTTTGATCTCGTCAGGGGTGAGGTTCACGCAGTGCACGCCGAGCATATGATCCGTGAGGAAGCCCATGTCGTCCAGCATTGGTATGATGTCTTGCCCGTAATGCTTCTGGCACATGTCGTCATCGACTTCGGTTTCGTCGATGTGCATCGCGTAGCGCACGTTCTCGGACTTGCAGTAGTCCAACATGGTACGGTATCCCTCTTTGGTGGTGGACCATGTCACGTCTGGACCGGTCCAGATGGAGAGCATGTCGCTACGGTCCGCGTAATCGTGGCGTAGGCGGCTGACTTCTTCCATGGCTTTGTCTGCCGGTTGGATGAAGCATGCGGGCATGCCGTAGTCTTCGCCGCAGTCCTGGAAGGTGCGGATGAACACGCTGCGGATCCCTGTGTCTTCCATGCCGGCGATGCACCCGTCGGCCAGCTCAGGATCCTGGTCAGTGTAGAAGAACTCGCAGAGCGTCGTGCAACCGCTTTTAATGGCTTCCATGCAGGTCAGTTGCGCGGCGAGACGATGCTGGTATGGAGTCATGTACTTGCCGTACGGTAGGGCGGAACGGTTCAGCCATTCGATGAGATGATGGTCCGCTCCCAGACCCTTGAGGAATGACTGAAAGATATGAGTATGAGTGTCGATGAACCCAGGGAACAGCACCTGACCCTCGGCGTCAATGACAGTATCCGCCTCCACTCCTGCGGGCACGGAACCTTCGTTCACAGAGGTGATGGTTTCTCCGTCGACGACGACATACCCGTGTTGGATGCGGGTCATGTTCGCGTCCATCGTGCAGATGTCCGCGTTCTTAATGATGAGATCGTGATGAGCCATAACATTTCCTTCCCTTGTGATCTGCTGTGATCCCACCCTGAAACGCAGGACGGAACCAATTCCGGCCCACGTTTTGGTTTAGAAGGAAAACGAGGAAAACTTTGTTTACTTATAGCTTTAACCATAAGGGGGCACATGTTACGGCGAGTTACAGAACATCGCACAAGTTATTACGATCCTGCCGAAACCGGTAACCACGAGGAAACAATGCACGGAGCCACTAAGTAGACATGAACCTGCTAGCAGGCATGTGCGATAGCGATCTCATCCCATCTGGTCGTGGCACACGACGACAACCTATTAAGCCGAGTCCGCCACTCACCACCGGTCTCCTCGTTCGTACGACCGTCACCGCGAATGTCACCCCAGCCGATACCCGCATGCATCGCGCCAAACTTACGGTTAATCTCTTCCAGCGCCTCCGACAATCCCTTATCGCATACCGGATCCAAACCATCTAACGTACAGTATCGATCCCGATCACCGTCAAACAAGCCTGTGTGGTGCAGACGCCGGCGACCGGTCATATGCAGACCGGCTTGCCTAACATCCTGACTTGTGTTGCGGGATTGTTGGCTGGTCTGGCTGTCGGGTTGCTTTCGCGCCGTCGGAGCAAGGTCTGAGCCTAGTTGCCATGCGAAAAGGGGTCCTTCCGATTGTCGGGAGGAACCCTTTTCGCATCTGGCCTAGTCGTGCACATTTGTGCGGAGCATCGTCCTTTGTTGGTCCGAATACGCCGTACATTGGAATTGACGATGAATCCGCGGCAATGCGGCCGGAGATGGGAGATGGTGATGATTGATGAGGAAACGCTTCGTCTGTTCGAAGCGAATACGGCATTCCGGCATGGCGGGGATGCGGAACGTCTCCGGCTTGAACATAAGCCTGAGGGCGTGGCTTCCGTTATGGACATCCCTTATGTCGGTGAGTCTGACCCATCACATGACGTTCTGCACAAGCTGGACGTCCATCGTCCCGCTGACATTCCGACGAAGAAATCGTTGCCGGTCATCGTGGATTTCCATGGCGGCGGTCTGTATCACGGGGACAAACGGAACACCACCTGTCGTGACATGCTGTTCGCCAAGCATGGGTTCGCGGTCGTCAACGCCAACTATCGGCTCGTACCCCAGGTATCGTTCCGTGATCAGCTTGCGGATGCGGTCCGCGCATTGGACTGGATTGCCAAGCATTGCGAGGAACACGGGTTCGACACGACGCGAGTATTCATTACCGGGGATTCCGCGGCCACGTTGCTTGACCTTTATCTGTGTGCTGTTCTCCATTCTCCGATCGTCGCCGCGCAACTGTGCGTCTCGCCCGGAACCAGTGGCCTGTGCATACGCGGCATTGCAGGAGTGAGCGGCATGTACCGTTTCGAAGGCGGCGCCCATGGCACAGCCATGGCCTATTACGGCAGCGGCTTCTTCCCCACGCCCAAGGATCGCATCGCCATCACCCCATACCTGGACATGGATCGTCTCGTCGTCGACGGGAACCTTCCTCCCATTCTCATGGTCTCCAGCGCCGAGGATTATCTCGCGGACAATACGCTGGAGTTCGCGCGTATCCTCCAATACCGTCATCATGACTACGAGGTGCGGGTCCTGCCCAGGGGTTTGTCGCATCCGTTGGACCATGATTTCAGTGTCAAGGAGACAGGCTTGCCCGACAACACGGAAGCGTTGGATGTCCTCAATGGCATCATCCGGTTCTTCCGCCGCTATTGTTGAGGGATGCTGTCTGTATATTCGCAGGGTTCTCGACGTTGGTTGGTGTTCGCCGGCTGTTGCGTCATGTCGTTCGTCGGTTCCGGTCTGATTGTCAATACGGCGGGACTGTACTTCGACGCACTCGGCCAGGACCTGGGCATCAGCCGTACGGCAGCGGCGTTCCCGGTGTCGGTGCGATTGATTGTGAGCGCGTTGGCGATGCTGCTGTTCGGACGCGTGTTCTCCCGTTTGAATCTGAGGGTGGCGTTGTCCGTTTGCGTCATCGTGTGTACGACGGCGTTCCTCGCCTGCGCATGGTTCGACAGTGCCTGGCAGTTCGACGCGGCTTTCGCCGTCATGGGTGCTTCCTATGTGGTTCCGGTGACGTTGGCGCCACCCGTGTTGCTGTCCATGTGGTTTCCGACACGGTTCGGCACGGTGATGGGCATCGCCGGATGCTTGTCCGGGTTGGGTGGGGCGGTGTTCAACCCGTTGGTGTCGCATATGATCACCGCCTATGGGTGGCGCACGGCATACGCCGCCACCGGTGTCACGGTCCTGTTGTTGTTGCTGCCTTTCGCGGCGACGGTCATGGAACGACCATCGCCACGCAATGCTCCCGATGTGCAGAAGAGCCAAACCAACATTCCTGATGCATCTTTGTCTGACAGTCAGAAGAAATATCGGCGTCATCTGGCGTTCGGGTTACTGCTTCTCTCCATGGTGTTGCTGCAGATCGCGTCCGGCATCAACCAGCATGTCCCAGCCCATGAGCTTGCCGTCGGCCTTACCTTGGGACAGGCGTCGATGGTGGTGTCTGCACGCATGATCGGCTCGGCCGTCGGCAAGAGCACGCTCGGTCTTTTGCTGGACGGACGGCGCCCGTCGCTAGTCATGGGCCTGTATTCCGTAATCGGGTGGATCGGCTGGATCGGAATATGGCTTGCCACGTCGGCGTCGATAGCCATGGGCGCAAGCCTGTGCGCAGGCGTAGGACAGGCGATTCTGCTCACCGCGTTGCCTTGGACGATACGGCAGGTGGCGGGGGAAGGTGATTATGCGCGGCCGTTGTCCGTGATCACGGCGACGGGACAGGCGACGGTGGCGATTGCCACGACGGTGCATGGGCTGATGTTCGATGCCACCGGTTCCTACTCATTGTCCTTGGCAGGGAACGTGGCGTGGTATCTGGTTGCGTCGGCGGCGTTGATCGCCGCTCTGCACCTATGTCGTTCAGGGCATGTCGAGCAGTAGCTCGGCCATGCCACAGTTCGTCGCCAGCCCGCTCATCAGATGACCGACAAGACAGGCATGCAAAGCCTTCGCGCGCCATAGCTCCCATACGATGCCGATCACCAAAGGGATTTCACGGAAACGGTCGAAATCCACGCTGATGGTCCGGTCACACAACGAAGTGCGCACATGTCGCCCCTGAGCGTCGATGTGATGCCCGCAGATGTGCCCCACCACGCCGTCGCGTTCCATCTGACGCGCGATGGCCGCGTCTTCGAACGAGTTGAAAATGCGACCGGAATGGCCTTCTCGGATGGCGCCTACGCCGACGATGGCCATGTCGGCACGGTTGCCCAGGGCGAGGGTGCTGGCGATCATGTCCTCTCCCCGCAATGCTTCTGCCATTTGTGCGGTTCTGACGACCATGGGAACGGGAAGAGTGGAGTATGGGCATCCGAGTTTCTCGGCGAGCATGCGGCAGATGTCCTGTGAGTCGGTCAGGGGATTGTTGGGGGACAGGGAGCCGAGCATTTGGGTGACATGGGCATGCGGGTAGTCGAGCACTGGCAGGGCGCGTACGGTCGATGCCATGGGTGTGCCGGTGGAGGTGAGGATCAGGGAATCGGGTTTCAGATTCTCCATGAGGAGGGCGGCGCCGCATTGGGGGACCAGCATCGAGTCGATGTCGTCGCCGTATGAGGCGGAGACGCGCACGCATTTCAGCCCGTATTTCTTCTTCAGTGCGTTTTCCATGGATACGAGTCGTTGCAAGGGGTGGCCTATGGAGATGTGGACCACGCCTTCCTCCCGTGCTTCGGTGAGCATGCGTGATACGGAGGATCGGGAGAATCCTACTTGTCTGGCTATCTGTGCCTGGTTGAGTCCGTCCTCGTAGTAGAGTTGCGCCACTTTGATGAGCGTTTCGATGTGCTGTCGCGTCTGCGTCGATGCGAGTGAGGTCATCAGGTCCTTGGACATATGTGCATGTTAGCGCGAATCGTGTTCCTGTGCTTCCGACGGCAATCCGCATGAACCCGCCCGTTGGATGCAGACGGACATTGAGGTGAAACGTTTTGGACGTGCACATTTGTGCAGCATGCCGCCGGAAAGCCAGTATTAACGCGGTTAACATCATGAGTACGCCGGTTCGAAGCGGAACGGCGACGCCCATGGGAGGGCGGAATTCCGAACACGCGCAACGCGCATGACAAGGAAAGAGGAGAGAAATGTCCAGAACCTGGCATTACATCAAAACCCACGTGTACGGGGCGGCGACCATACTCGCCGTGGCCCTGTGCATCATCGGCAGCTGCCTGGCGAACCTCGCACAAACCGACTTCGGCAAAGTCGACAAGGAAAACCTGATCATCGAATCATCCTCCGGTCACCGTCTGGGCATCAACATGCTCAAGCCCGACACCGCCACCGACAAGACACCCGCACCCACCATCGTGTTCTCGCATGGCGGCAACGGCATGAAGGAAAAGTGGGACAACTATCAGATCGAATGGGCGCGGCGTGGTTTCGTCGTCCTGTCCTTCGACCTGTACGGCATGGGTGACTCGGAGATCCTCAACAACACCGACTGGCTTGTCAACGGGCGCGGCCTGTACGACACCGTCAAGTATGCGACCACGCTTCCGTTCGTCGACAAGGACAAGATCGGCGTGTCCGGCCAATCCCGCGGCGGTAACACCATCCATGAGACCATCCTCCTTGACAACGAGGCCAAGACTCCGTTGATCAAGGCAATCCTGTACGTCAGTCGTGACGCCGTCTACAAGGACAACGAAACCCAGGCGTTCGGCTATGTGCCCGGCAAGACCACGTCCGCGCAGGCCGCGTCCAAGAACAATGGCGAATACTTCAACTATTACGGGAACCGTGACGTCGGCATCATCGCCGGCAAGTTCGACCAGTATTCCTTCAAGGAAACCGACAAGACGACCGGCAAGATGCTGCCTAACCCCGATTATCTCAAGCACAACAACGCCAAGTCGTTCCTCAACTTCGGCATCACGCCCGATGCCTCCACGCCGGACGGTGTGAGCGGCAAATGGTATACGAAGACCATCGACGGCAAGGAAGCGGCCCGCGTCATCTACATGGAGAATGGCTTCCACACTTCGCAGCTGTTCCAGCCCAGGTCCACCACGAACGCAGTCGAGTTCATGACCCGCGCGCTCAACGTGGACACCACGCTCAAGAGCACCAACCGCATCTACCCGCTGCGCATGATCGGAAGCACGATCGGCTTCCTCGGCATGTTCCTGTTCGTCGTGTTCTTTGCCCTGTGGCTCTCCCGCATGCCGTTGTTCCGCGGCACGTCCCGCGGCGAAGCCGTCATGCGAGTCGCCGCAGCCCATCCGGGCAGCAAACGCTGGGCTTGGGGCTGCCTCATCGTCACGACTCTGTTCGCGACCGTCAGCACTCTGTCGCTCTACTATCTGGGCGTCGACACGCACATCGGCTCGTTCTTCCGCCAGGGACAGCCGTTGTTCTCCGCCGCGATGCTTGCCATTTCGTCCGTGTTCACCGGTCTGGTGACGTTCGTCTGGTATCACTGCTTCGCCAAGAAGAACGGCATGGATCTTGATGAGATCGACATCAAGACCACGGTCTTCGACCTGTTCAAGACGATCGTGCTGGCGTTGACTGTCACCGGCGGAACCCTGCTGCTGGTGTGGGGCGCGCAGTACTTCTTCAAGACGAACTTTGCGTTCCTGTACTGGTGCATCGTCCCGTTCCCGGCCTACAAGATCATCGAGATGCTCAAGGTCCTGCCGATCTTCCTGATCGGCTATGTGATCTCGTCGATCTTCGTGAACTGCATGAACTACAACACGTCGTACGGCCGGAACAAGATCGTCAACATCCTGGTCCTCGCCGCCGTGACCGCCGCCGTGCCTGCACTGGTGTCCGGCGCCGGCTGGACGTGGTTCATGGTCACGGGTGTCAACGACATGTTCGGCGCCGCTTACACGCGCATCGTCGACAACCTGTTCCTGACGATCTTCCTTTTGTTCGTCACTCCGCTGACGGCGCGAGGCATCTACGCGAAGACCCGCAACCCGTATCTCGGCGGCATCGTCAACGCAATCCTGGCCATGGTCATCACCTGCGTCAACTCGCAGATTGTGTTCCCGGCATGATGTGACTTCGCGAATCCCGAATGATGGTTGTGGCACTGCCCAAGGGCGGTGCCACAACCGTTTCCTGTGCAATACAGAGTATGCCCCTCTGATGTTTAGCTTCCTTCCGGTACCTAACGAAAGGAAGCTTTCTTATGTTCTCAGTCCTGTAGATGGGATCATGATTCGTGCGAACAACTTATCCGCCATTCGGACTGCTGCATGGAAAGAGCCGCCATAGGCGAGCCCTTTGGCTTCTTAGGGGATGATAGAACGCATGGTCATGTGGCATCCAGGTCGGGATAATGGCGAGAAGCCATTTGCAGTTCCAGTCACGAAGGTGAATGAGTTCAGCCTGCTGTTCCAGTTCGACGGCCCGGAGTCGGAGATCCAGGAACGTGTGGCGGCCCAGACTCGGCTGCTCCGCCAAGGCAGGGGCTTGTACGAGCGCGGCGGCCTACGCAACTGGCATGAGATGGGCAACACGTGTCATGCGGACGTGGTCGATGGCGACAATCTGGTCGCATCCGTGGCCGTCAGGATGCAGGAACGGACGATCACCGGCATCGGTTGCACGTGTGCACAGGGCGAGGCACCGCGTTGCGTGCATGCGTGCGCCGTGTGCTTCCGCCTGTTCTACCGCAACCGGTATTCATCGAAGCTCAATGGCAAAATCGTCATCCCGTGCGAGGTGTCGGAAATGGTCGACCGTTGTGGCGCCAGGCGATTGGGCGCGTGGGTGTATGGCGAGGATGCCGCGCGGGAGACAGCACTCGGATTGGAGCACCTCATCGGCTTGGCTGAAGAGTACAGGTACCAGCGTTGGCTGGACGGCACGCATTTCGGAGAAATACTCGGCAACTGCATTCCCTCCGTCGAAGAGGAAATCGACATGGACACGGACCATTGGCCCGACCCCAAGGCGCCGGACCTGACCGCGGACCTGCCCCACGGATAGTTCACTCTGCTGGAGGCCATGTACGAGAAATCCCATGACTTCGAGAAGCTGGCACGGCTCTATGCCATCTACATCGCCCGGGGCAAGCTTGCCGAGGACGCGCGCTACGTGGACCGGCTGCGCTGGATGCTCTCGGAGACAGGACAAGACGACGAAATCGACGCCTTTCTGAAGGAACTGTTGCAGGAGATCCTCAACCAGCTCATGGCCAGGCCCCGGCTTTCCGATGGCGACGATAGGCATAACAACGCATACGAATGTCTGCTTCGCGAATACGGCACGCATGAGGCGATCCGCGCATATCTCGATGCCGTCGAGCAGATGGGTCACAAAGAGTGACCTTAAACGACAGTCGCCCGCCGACCGTGAACGGTGGCGGGCGACTGCGATGCAATGTCCCTTTGTCTAGGACTATCGCAGCTTATCACGCGGGGTCTATGCGTCCGAGGCCCCCGATGTCTATTTAGAGGTGCAACACCCCTGTTGGTCCTGCAATTCTAGCAGTTCGTCGGCGAATGCCTCGGCGGGCGTCCGGTAGCCCAGCACGCGCATGGGACGGTTGTCGGCCTCGTCGACGATCTCCCGCAGTCCCCCGGCCATGTCCATCCGGATCTCGCTGCGTTTGGGCAGATACCGGCGGATGATGCCGTTCCCGTTCTCGTTGCTTCCCCGCTGCCAGCTGGAGTACGGGTCGGCGAAGTACGTGTCCATGCCCAGCTCGTCGCGCAGGCGCGTGTGGCGGGCGAACCCGGTGCCGTTGTCGTGCGTGACGCCGACGCGCGCGCCGGCCGGCAGCGGGGAGGACATCGCCAGCTGCGCCCCGACGCTTTCCCCGGCGGTCTTGCCGGGCACGATCCCGGCCATGAGGAACCTGGTCTTCCTCTCGACCTCGGTGTGCAGGTTGCGTCCGGCGCCGATCACGCTGTCGGCCTCCCAATGGCCGAAACCGCTGCGGTCGCCGGCCTCCGGCGGACGCTCGGAGATGGGAGACCGTCCGGGAATCGGGAAACGCGACGTCCTCCCGCCGCCACGCCTGCGCCGCCTCCCGTGGCCGCGTGGAAGGCAGCGCGCCCAGCGTTCACGGCAATGGCGGTCGGCGTAGATCCAACGGTAGACGGTCTGCGGGCACACGCGCATGGCGGAGCCGTCGGGGAACAGGACGCGCAGCCCGCCGCCGATGATCGGCCACCCGCGCCCACAGGCGTTCGCATGACAGGCGGTAGCGCTTGCGCGGTTCGGCGCGCCTGCGGCCGGCCTTGCGCCGGGCGGGGCCGGCGATGTAGTATCCGCCCGTCCACGGGCCCGTCTTCAGCCGTTTCGGCCGGTACGGCCGTCAGGACTCGTTCTCGTTGGACGGGAACCACGTGTCGCGTTCGATCTCCCTGCCGACCGTCGAGACGTTGCGACCGAGCATCAGACCGATCCTGCGGATGCTGATGCCGTTGCCGATCTCGATCCGGATGACCCGGCGTTCCTCTTCCGACAGGTGCGAATATACTTCTCCCATAGGTGCAACATCCCTTCGGACTGGTTATCCGGACAATCTCCAATCTAACGGGTGTTGCACTTTCATTTAGCCAACGGGGCCCCAGCTGACATGACTGATTTGAGGTATGATATACGTATGTCACACCACTGTTATAAGGAGTAATGATGGCTATCAAGGAGAAGACCACGATCAGTCTGGATGCGCAGACCAAGCGTGACGGCATCGCCATACTTGACGCCATGGGGTTGAACCTGAGCACGTTTGCCGAAATGTCTCTCAGACAATTGGTACGCGACGGGCGTCTGCCATTCACGCCAAGCGTCCGCCCTTCATTCGAAAAAGACAACGAGGGATATCCCCTGTTCAAAGCGAACATGGATGATCCCCGCATCGTGACGCCCCAGATACGTGATGGTGCCGTGATCCTGCCGGAGGGTTGGGACGATGATGAAGACTGATCCGCACCAGTTCGAGATATGGTGGGTGCCGTTCACTTTTCCCGACAAGCCAGGCAAAGCGAAGAACCGTCCCAGCGTGATCCTCCAATGGGACGACGGTACCCGCATCGCCTTGGTGACCAAGGTCACCGGCAACACCTGGCGCGACGAACCGGGCTATGTGGTGCTGCGTGACTGGCAGGACGCGGGACTGAGCAAGCCCGGCGCCGTGCGATGCTCGCAACTGCTGCGGCTGCCAAGCAATCTTTTCCTCGACGACGGCCCGACAGGAAGACTTTCGGCATATGATGCCGGCCGCGTCACCTGGGCGATCAACGAACTCTATCCGGGCCTACTAGCCTGAGAGCAACCGATACCGTCACCATCCCTGTCGAGGTGCTTGCCGCAGCACGGGTCACCGACGTCACTCTTGTCAAGTTTGGCGTGATGGGCTGTTGTCGCGGGCGAATCGTTCCCCGCTAACCGCTAATGCAGTCCGAACCAGCCGCTGCCTCCTGCCTCCCGATAAAAATGAATCCGTCAAATTCTTTCGGGCAGCGAATGCAGATACATGTATAGAGCATCTGTACTATTTTCAAGAATGCTCATTGTCTGCGGCAACGGTTCGGCATACACAGTTTTATAATCCACCTCATCGTACTCTTTCCGAATGGGGAAAGCCAAACGTTCATCGTCAACAGAAAAGTCTGCTTGTACACCCTCTTTATTCCCTCTTGCATCTACACGAATCCATCGGTCAATGGATCTCAGATAAATGGCATTCAAGGCATGGATGCAGTATCCGCTTTCAGGCGTACTGCCTAACGTAAGCCTTTGATAGCATATTCCGGCAGGAATGCCATTTGCCCTTAATAGGGCGGCCAATAAATTAGATTTTGCCCAACAAATACCGACGCCCTCCCTTAATGCGTCTGAGGCTGTTGCCGTGACTCTTTTGTCTTGGACATCCCATGAATGCTTGATTTCATCTCTAACAAAATAGTAGGCGGCTTTTGCCAGTTCGATTTCGCCTTCAGTGGAGTCTTTTAGTTCCTTGGCTTTTCTTTGCACACTCGGTTCATTCCAATCGATATAGTGCGAAAAGGCAAGGTAGCTACTGATATCATCTTGAATATCCAACATATAACACCTCCGAGAATCCCGATTCGTCGCTCTCTTACTTTTTACCCCGTTGCGAGGTTGGTTGTTTCAGCAAGTCCGACATAGCGGCTTCTCACCAAGCTATCTCATTTTCGTGCAGACCGATCTGCCACAACAACGACGACCAGATTGGCCAGCACCATGACAACAAGCGTGGCCACCAACGCAATCAATGCCTCCGATGCCATGTTATTGAAGCTCTTCTCCATGGCCCCGCCAATGATGATTTCAAGGGCGATGAGGAACAGGGCACATGCATCAACGAGGAATATCGGAGCGTACTGCTTGTGAATCCGATTCCATGTGTCTTCGGATGACATTGTTGCCGGCGTTTTGATGCCTACCGAATTCTGCAAAGGCAACGTTCCGTTCTTTGCATCACGATAGACCCCGACCAAAAACACGCCGACGACCACGGCCACAACTACTTCGACGATAAGCATGCGTCAAGGATATCTCCCCCCCCCTAGACTAGTAATGGTTTGAATCCCGCCTGCCCACCGATGGCAGGTCGATTACGCGAGGTGACCATATGGCTCCAGTGGAGCGTCATATCGAGGAAACGCTGTATCGCAGTGCCGTGGAACTGATCGAGCGAAGGTATCCGACAGGATGGGGAGGCGCGGCGGCGATGCGACTCGCCGGCAAAGACAACGGTAAACATGACGGAAGCAACGGCTCGGAGGCACTTATCGTCACGAGCGTGGCGATTGAGACACCCAATGCCGCCGCTTCGCTATGCATCGAGGTCGGAGCGATGTGCGAGGCGATGAAGCTTGAACGCCGTGTCACCCACACCATCTGCGTCGTACGCGATGACGAACACGCCCCGTTCACCGTGTTGTCTCCATGCGGCATCTGTCAGGAACGGCTGCGCTATTGGGGCGACGACGTGATGTGCGCCGTTTCAGACAACAATCAGGGAGAGCATCCGTGTTCGTGCCGCTGCGCGACCTGCAGCCGCACCATTGGACTCAGGTGTACCCACTCGCCGAATTGGAACACTACGAGCGATAAGCCGCCCTCGATTGAAATCCCTACCTCCCTAAGCTATGCAGTAGGCTCCGCCCGCAAGTCACACTGGTACAATTTTCAGGTTTGAGACTGTAGCAAGTTGAGTCGCTTTATCAGTAAGTCTGTATTTGGAGGTATCGATGGCCCATCGTCCGCTTATCGGCGTGGTCCCGTTGTGGGACGACAAATTGAACAGCCTGTGGATGCTGCCCGGCTATTTCGACGGCATCGCCGAAGCCGGCGGCATCCCGGTGATGCTGCCGCTGACCGACGATGAAGCTGCAATCGAACAGCTGGTCGGCCAATGCGACGGATTCCTGGTCACCGGCGGCCACGACGTGGATCCGGAACGGTATGGCGAGGCGGCCGGCCCCAAGACGGTCAAACTATGCAAGGCCCGCGACCGGATGGAGGAGCGCCTGATCCCCTCCGTCATCGCGGCGGACAAGCCATTGCTGGGCATCTGCCGCGGCATCCAGAGCCTCAACGTCGCCTTGGGTGGCACGCTGTGGCAGGATCTGCCGGACGAACATCCCAGCCCGGTCGTGCATCATGGCGACAAGCCGCCGTATGACCCGGTGGTCCACGAAGTGTCGATCGCGCCCAATTCGCCATTGGCCCGCGCGTTGTGGCCGCTGGGAGACAACGGCCCGAGTGAGGCGGAGGCCGATGAGGTCGATTCCTTCGGCAGGCCGTATCATCCGCGCGCCTATACGCTGGGCGTCAACAGCTATCACCATCAGGCGATTCGTACGCTGGGCCAGGGACTGGAACCGATGGCCACCGCGCCGGACGGCATCGTGGAGGCCGTCCGGATGTCTGCCAAGCGTTTCGTCTGGGCCGTCCAATGGCATCCTGAGTTCTCCCACCGCGCCGATAGCAACCAACGCCGCATCCTCAGCGCCTTCATCGACGCCTGCTGACGCAAGCTCCCGCCAATCTCGACGAAACGCCTTCCAGGAAATGGCTTGCCCGCATCCGTAGACCAGCAGATATTCAATCAATGTGCCGAACGGACTCATCGCAACAACAACATCCAGATCACCCACAATGCAGGTGACAAGACCGAGATGAGCGCCCGGCGCCGCAGCTCAAGCCCAAAGTCCGCCCCATTCCTCCTGCGCAGAACGGCGTGATTCCAGTGCTCCGGCAACCGGAGCCGTCGGAATCACGCCGTTTTGATGCGCCCGTGGTCGTGCCAGCGGATACAGTCGTCGATCGGGACGAACACCTCGTCACGGGCACGCTCCTCCCAATGCCCGGGGTGGACGGATTCCGTTCATTCAGTCTCCGGGAAAACGCCCGCACCCCGGAACGCGAGAACCCCGCGTCCCTTGCGGGAGCGGGGTCCAAGCGGTATGTCCTTGATTCTGATGTTTCAGATAAGGGGGCCCGAATCAGCGGGCGTAGAATTCGACCACGTACTGGATGTTGACCTGCACCGGAATCTCTTCGACCTCGGGCTTGCGGGTCAGGGTGGCCTTCAGGGAGGCAAGGTTCACGTCGAGGTAACCGGGAACCGCGGGCAGCACATCACGGTGCACGCCTTCGGCGGCGATCTGGAACGGAACCATGGTCTGGCTCTTGGCCTTCACCTGGATGGTCTGGCCGGGCTTGACGCGGTAGGACGGACGGTCCACCACGTTGCCGTCAACGAGGATGTGACGGTGCACCACGAACTGACGGGCCTGGGCGGTGGTGCGGGCGATGCCGGCACGCAGAACCAGGTTGTCGAGACGGGTCTCGAGGTCGGTCAGCATGGCGTTACCGGTCTGGCCGGCGGTACGGGTAGCCTTCTCGTAAGCGGCGCGGAGCTGCTTCTCGGAGATGCCGTACTGAGCGCGCAGACGCTGCTTCTCGCGCATACGCACCGCGTAATCGGATTCGGTGCGGCGACGGTCGCGACCGTGCTCGCCAGGAGCGTACGGACGCTTTTCGAAAATGCGCTGAGCCTTGGGGGTCAGTGCGATGCCGAGGGCGCGGGACAGGCGCACCTGACGGCGAGAACGCTGAACGTTCGTCATTGGATTATTCCTTCTGTCGTTATCTGAACGGAACGTTTGGTTTCGTATGATTCCAAACGCTGAGTCGGGCCTCTCCAACGCTTCGTCGTGATTGCTCACGAGCGGGTTGACGTTCTTGCGATCGCCTACCGCCGACCCGTTGACGGGCTATGACTCCAGACGGCATCTACCAGTCGGCAGACACCAGCGAACAATATTACACCGCAGCCATGGACAGCACTCCGGCATCCATGCGGTATACCTTGTCCGCATACTCCAGCGCATCCGGATCATGCGTGACCATGAGGATCGCCGTACCGTTATCGGCTTGGCTTCTCAGCAGTTGCATCACGATGTCAGTGCTCTCTTGGTCGAGATCGCCGGTCGGTTCGTCCGCGATAAGCAATTTGGGCTGATTCATCAGGGCGCGGGCGATGGAGACACGCCGCATCTCACCACCGGATAGTTCGCGCGGATAGCTGTCTGCCAAATCGGCGGCACCGAGCTGGGTGAGCAGATGCTTGGCGCGCTCGGTAAGCACATCAGGCTGTCCGAGCGCTGAGTATAAGGATTGGTCGGTGCCTGTGATTGGCGCGATGACATCCGGCATAAACGGATCCGGCTCGGTGGAAGACTCGGTACTGTTCTCATCGGATGCGGAACCGTTATCGGCCTCAGATTCGATGCAAGGCTCGGTCTCGGCCATATTGTTCTGTTTTTGCACGGCTGCATCGTCCTTATTCTCAGCCTCCCTGAACGGCAGAGCATCCGGGAACATCGTCGCGGGCAGAATCACATTGTCGAGCACCGTGAGATTGCCGAGCAGGGTCTGGCTTTGGGTCACGAAACCGATGGTTCGGTTGCGCAGTAGGGACAGTTCCTTATCGCTCAGCTCAGTCACTTCGCGCCCATCCACACGCACGGTTCCCGAACTTGGGCGCACCAATCCGGCGACCATATTAATCAGGGTGCTTTTACCGTTACCTGAGCGACCGACGATGGCGACGAATTTCCCAGCGTCAATCGTGAGATCGACGTGACTGACCGCGTCAAACGGCGTGCCGCGACGGACGAACTGGCGGGTCAAATCCACCAATTCCAGCAGATGAGATGCAGTTTCGGTCATGTCACTCCCCTTCTCGCAGGGTCAGATAGGCTTCGGGGCGGCCAAGTCGCCACATGGTCAGCAACGAGCCGACAATGCCGATGGCGGTTGAGCACACAATAGTTATGGCAATGAATCCGATAACGGCGGCCGGTCCGGCTTGCAAATATGGCAATTGCAATTGTTTGCCGATCAGCGAGCTGAATGGGAAGAGCACGAGGCTCGCCACGCCTACGCCGATTACGCCGCCAATCAGTCCGATAATGGCCGATTCCTTGAGAATGATGACATCCAACATGCCACGCGTGGCTCCCATAATGCGCAGAGACGCGAACTCGCGCTTGCGTTCGTTCACCGAAGAGGCGAATACGGCGAGCAGCACGATCACACCCATCACCCAGATCACGGCCACGAACACCTTGAGGTAGGTGACCAATGCGGTCAGCGAGGTCTTGGTATTGGCGGTGATGCCGCCGGGATACACGTAGCCCAGATCGGCGAATCGGGAGTCAATGCGTTTGATGTTTTCGGCCACGGTTTGCGCCTCATACCCCTGCTTGACCTTGATCATCACGGTGGAGACGGCCTTGCCCGCATATTCCATGGGCATGACCTGCTTGGAGACCTTGGACGATGCGGCGACCATGTCGGGCACAGTGGCCTGGTTGATGAACACCGAATTGTCGAGGCTGGTGCCGGTATTGGCCAGCTGAGCGACCACCGGCCATTTACGGCCGTATAGCTCAATGGTGCCATCGGTGGACACATTGACGTTCGCGCCGGCGATCATCTTGCCGTCTTCGAGGGTGCCTTTGAATTGGGAGGCAACCCATGGCTCGATAACGAAATCGGTGGACGGGTCGTAGCCGATGATCTGCAATTTCTCGTCACAGCAGGCGGCGGCCAGTGACGATATGTAGGTTTGTTCGCTGGCTTGTTCGATGCCATCCGTTTGCTTGACCTCAGTGGCGATGTCTCTGGTGAAATAGAACGTGCTGGGGTTACCGTTGGTCAACAGCGCTTCGGCTTTCTGCGCGGTGTCCTGAGGCACAACCATCAGGTCGGCGCCCAGGCGCTTCTCCATGCTGGTCATACCGGTGTTGAGGTTCATGGTCAGCATGGTGCCGCCGAAGAACGTCAGCGCAAGAATGGTGACGACGGCGAGCAGGGCGCCGGTGCGGAATGGCTTACGCTTGAGATTTTCAAGCGGCAGGCCGCGCAATGCGATATGCGATGGCACGATGGGGGTCCTTTATTGATTTATGGTGCGGTTGCAATAAGCGAGACCGGAACCCGACTCCTGGAATGAAATCGGACCCCAGTCACACAAGGTCAAGTTCAGTGCTTGGCCGCTCGGGAATCGAGCCAGATGGCGACAGCGGCGAATACGAGAGTGAGTACGCCGAGCACGATAAGCGTGGGCAGCATGACCATGCGGCAGTGCATCATGGCGCCCTTGCAGATGCCGATCAGGAAGGTGGGCACGGCAAGCAGCAGCAACGCGTTAGCGATGGCGGCGATGTTCAGACCAATACGGACCTGGGCGTTGACGAACAAGGCCACGACGCCGAGCACAAGAATCACGACGCCGATGCCGGTGGCGGCCTGCTGCGAGTAGTGGCAGGCGCCTGGCATGTCATGGCCGGAGCAAGCGTGAGCAAAGGTCTGGGGTGCGATGGCAATAAGCGCACCGAACAGAATATTGGGCACGGATGCGAACAGCTTGTTCTTCATAACTTCCTTCCTCTCCCCTGTTATCAGGGGTTCGTGAGCACAACCTCCGCATTATGCCCACAGTGTGATGAGGAACACAAGTCTTGTTTTTTATGAAATTATCTGGTATGAGCTTTCAGCTCACAGCTTTTCGATCGGTGCCACGCGGAGCATGAGGCGTTTGACGCCGGCTGACCCGAAGTCCACGGTGATGACCGAATTGCGGCCCTTGTCCTGCGCGTCGGTGACCTTGCCGAGACCGTACTGATCGTGGCTGATCATGTCGCCCACAGCAAAGTCAGAGATATTCAGTCCATTATCTTTAGCGAGCTTGGAACTTGGCATGGAAGATCCGGCGGAACCGGACTTCGGCGTGGTGTGGCGCGTAGTGACCTTGCCGCCACGAGTGCCGCCGGACGCCGAACTAGAACGGGAACGAGAACCATATGAAGAGCCGGAACCCGAACCATAGGACGAACCCGAGCGCGAGCGGGAACCGTAGGAGGAGCCGGAACGTGAGCCATACGATGAACCGCCCGAACGGGAGCCATAGGACGAGCCAGATCCATAGCTTGACGAGCCGTAATGAGATCTCGAGCCATACGACGAACCCGAACCGCGAGAGCCGAATGTCGAGGACCCACCGAACGTCGTACCGCCAAAATCGTCGTCGTCCCAGCCACCGAACTCGTCATCGAAGCCGTCGGATTCCCAGTTGGCGCGCATGCGTTCCATGCCGGCCTCGCGGCGTTTCCAATCGATGAGCGAATCGGGGATCTCGTCGAGGAACTGGCTGGGCATCATGTCGGCGGCCTGCCCCCACTGGGAGCGTACGGCTGCGCGCGTGACATACAGGCGCTGCTTGGCGCGGGTGATGCCCACATAGGCAAGTCGGCGTTCCTCCTGCAGTTCGGTGGTGTCCTCCATCGAACGCGAATGCGGGAACGTGCCCTGTTCCATGCCGGTCAGGAACACCACCGGGTATTCGAGGCCCTTGGCCGTGTGCAAGGTCATCAGCGTCACTTTGCCGGAATCCTCCGCCTCGCCGGGCAGCTGGTCGGAATCGGCCACGAGCGCGGTGGTCTCCAGGAATGCGGATAGCGTGGCGTCGGGCGTGTTCTGCTCGAACTCGGCTGCGGTGGACTGCAGCTGGGAGAGGTTTTCCAAACGGGAGGCGTCCTGCGGGTCCACGGACTTTTCCAGCTCTGCACGCAAGCCGGACTTCTCCAGCACTTCGGCCACAATCTCGCTGGGCTTGGCGTCATGTGCTCGCGTGAATTGCGAGAGCTCACCCATCAAATCACGGAAGGCCTTGAGCTGCGTGGCGGTACGTGTGGGCACGTCCTGAATTTCATCCAAATGCATGAGTGCATAGAAGAAGCTGGTGCCACGTTCGCGCGCATAGGCGAGCAGGATGCCCTCGGCACGATCGCCGAGCCCGCGCTTGGGCACGTTCAAAATTCGACGCAGGTTCACGTCATCATCCGGGTTGACCAGCGCCTGCAGGTAGGCCAGCGCGTCCTTGATTTCACGGCGTTCGTAGAACTTGGTGCCGCCGACGAGCTGGTACGGCAGCCCTGCGTTGATTAACGCCTCTTCGAGCGAGCGGGACTGCGCGTTGGCGCGATACATAATCGCCATGTCAGAGTAGGCGATATCTTCTTCGGCGTGCAGTCGGGCGATTTCGGTGGCCACCCACTGGGCCTCCTGCTGGGCGTTATCCGCCGCGTAGCCGACGATTGGCTCGCCTTTGCCGAGTGCTGTCCACAGTTTCTTGGGCTTGCGTCCCTCGTTGTTGCTGATCACCGCGTTGGCCGCGTCCAAAATGGTCTGCGTCGAACGATAGTTCTGTTCGAGCATGATGGTCTTGGCGTTCGGGAAGTCCTGTTCGAAATCCTGGATGTTGCGGATGTCGGCGCCGCGGAAGGCATAGATGGACTGGTCGGAATCGCCCACGACGGTGATCCAAGCAGGGCCCGCCTTGCCGGCGTTCGGCGCGCCCGGAATGGCCTCCTCCCCTGTGTCCACGCCGGCCAGCTCGCGTACGAGCACATACTGGGCGTGGTTGGTGTCCTGATACTCGTCGACCAGAATGTAACGGAAACGGTGATGGTAGTACTCGGCGACGGCCGGGTCGGTGCGCAGCAGTTCGACCGTGCGCCCAATCAGATCATCGAAGTCGACGGCGTTGGCCAGGGCGAGCCTGTGCTCGTATTCGGCGTATATCACCGCGTAGATGGCTTCAAGGTCGCCCACCGTGCCGAACTGGTAGCCGCGCTGGCCGGGCGTGAAGTCGGGCGCATGGACGGCGAGGTTTTCCTTCCAGCCGGTCAGGTTGTTTTTCAGGTCGGAGATGTGGCCGAGGATGGAGCGCGGCGTGTAGCGCTTGATATCGAGGTTGAATTCGGTGGCGATGATCTTGACGAGTCGCTCGGAATCGGCGGAATCATAAATAGAGAAGCCGGACTTGAGACCGATGGATTTGCCGTCGCGGCGCAGAATCCTCACGCAGGCGGAGTGGAAGGTGGAGACCCACATGCGCTGGGCCACCGGACCGATAAGTGCGCCCAGACGTTCGCGCATCTCGGCGGCGGCTTTGTTGGTGAAGGTGATGGCCAGGATCTGGCTGGGCCATGCGCCGAACTGGCTCAGGATCCATGCGATGCGTCGGGTGAGGACTCGGGTTTTGCCGGAACCGGCGCCGGCTCCGATCAGTAGCGCCTGGCCGCGGTATTGCACGGCTTCGGCCTGCTGCGGGTTCAGGTCGCCTACGAGTTCCTGCGCGCTGCGGGCGATGACTTCCGGCTCGTCGTACACTGTTGCCTCCCTTTGAATCGCGACAATCATGTTTACCACATGCACGGGTCAGCGGCAGCTGAAGAACCGGCTCGGGGGTGGGCGTCTGGCACCCGAATTGTCACGGGCTCCTGGTGTTCCGGCAGCCGACTCATCATGTGGCGAAGAACCGCCGCCGCACCGCCCCTCGCATCGGACAACGTACACTTGCAGATATCCATATCATCCATATCGGTTGTGGCACACGATGACAGGAGGTCCGATGCAGGAACTTGAGGAACGAATCCAGAGCGAGGGAACGGTAAAGGCAGGTGACGTGCTCAAGGTGGACGCGTTCCTGAACCACCAGTGCGACGTACGTCTGTTCGACCGTATGGGAGCCGCGTGGGCCAAGCATTTCGCCGGCAAGCACATCACCAAAATTCTGACCATCGAAGCGTCCGGCATTGGCATCGCATGCGTGGCCGCCCAGCATTTCGGCAATGTGCCGGTGGTGTTCGCCAAGAAAGCGCAGTCCATCAATCTGGACGGCGACCAGTACACCACCACCGTGTATTCCTTCACCAAGCAGAAGGAATTTCCGGTGATCGTGGCCAAGAAGTATCTGAATGCGGGCGACCATGTGCTGCTGATCGACGATTTCCTGGCCAACGGTAAGGCGCTGCGCGGCCTGATTGATCTGTGCAAGGCGGCCGGCGCCACGGTCGAGGGCATTGGTATCGCCGTGGAGAAGGGCTTCCAGGGCGGCGGCGACGCGCTGCGCGCCGATGGTTACGACGTAGATTCATTGGCCATTGTCGAATCCATGGATCCCGGAACCGGCGAGATCACCTTTAGGCACTGAGGACTATTGCCCGCTCCCGCTGGCGGGAGCTGTCACGACAGTGACTGAGGTTGGTTCATCTTGACCGCAGACCACCCTCAGTCGGCTACGCCGCCAGCTCCCGCCAGCGGGAGCAAACAAAAAGGGAACAGAGAAAAGAGAATCATGTCAGAGAAGAAAACCAAGAATTCCATATCATTTGAGGCATTGTCCTCGCTGGACGCGCCCGTATCCTTCTGGAAGGGCATTCCGTTCGGCCTGCAGCATGTGATGGCCATGTTCGTGGCCAACCTTGCCCCGATCTTCATCGTCGCATCCGCCGCGAAGATGACGCCGGCCCAGTCGGCCACAATCATTCAGTCCGGTCTGCTGGTGGCAGGTCTCGGTACCTGTCTGCAACTGTATGGCGCGTGGCTCATCGGCTCCCGGCTACCGATGGTCACCGGCATCTCCTTCACCTACGTGGCGGCCGCCGTGGCGATTTGCGCGGACAAGGGCTATGGCGCCGTGGTCGGCGCGGTCATGGTCGGCGGCCTGCTGGAACTCGTGCTGGGCTTAACGGCCAAATATTGGCGTCGGTTCGTGCCGCCAATCGTCTCCGCCATCGTGGTCACCTCCATCGGTTTCTCCCTGCTCAACGTGGGCGCCACGAGCTTCGGCGGCGGCAGCGGCGCCAAGGACTTCGGCAACTGGCAAAATCTGACGCTCGGGCTTATATCTTTGGTCGCCTGCTTGGCATTCCAGCTGTTGATGAAGGGCACGGCCAAGCAGCTGTCCGTGCTATTCGGTCTGGTGGTCGGTTACGTGGTGGCCATCTGCATGGGCAAGGTCGATTTCTCCGGTTTCCAGAACCTTGCCATTGTGTCTGTGCCGCAGATCATGCCATTCAAGCCCGAGTTCGACTGGGGTTCGATCATCTCCATCGGCCTGCTCTATGTCGTCTCCTCTGTTGAGGTGCTGGGCGACACCGCCGCGCTGACCAAAGTGGGTCTGAACCGTACGCCAACCGAACGTGAGACTGCTGGCGCCATCGCCGGTGACGGCCTTATCTCCACCGTCTCCGGCCTGTTCGGCTGCCTGCCGCTGACCTCCTTCGCGCAGAACATCGGACTCGTGGCCATGACCAAGGTCGTCAATCGTAAGGTCATTCTTTCCGGTGGCGTAATCCTGATTTTGGCGAGCTTCGTGCCGGCCATCGCCGAGGTGTTCAACTCGCTGCCGCAGGCGGTGCTCGGCGGCTGCACCATCATGATGTTCGGCAATATCATTCTTTCCGGCTTCCAGATGATCGCCGAAGCGGGCTTCACGCAGCGCAACATCACGATTGCGGCGCTCTCGCTGACCATCGGCATCGGCTTCACCCAGGTGAGCGACATCTTCGCGCAGTTCCCGGCCCTGTTCCAGCAGATCTTCGCCTCGAACTGCATCGCCGTGGCGTTCGTGGTGGCCGTGATCCTGAACGCCGTGCTGCCCAGTGAGGAGCATTTCCTCTCCGCGCCCAAGGAGGCACCGGCCGCGGACGCCGAGTGATAACAACGCAACATATCAGCTGCGCATAATCACATGATGATGCCCTATCGTCTTGCAGGATGATAGGGCATCATTGATTTTGGGAGAGACTACAAGTTGAACCATGAGTTCGAGCCGGTGGCGTGTCGATCAATCGTCATCTTCCCATTCGAGGATGTCTCCGGGTTGACAGTCGAGCGCCTTGCAGATGGCGTCCAATGTGGTGAAGCGGACGGCTTTGGCACGTCCGTTCTTCAGAATGGACACGTTGGCGGGCGTGATGCCAATTTGTTCGGCGAGCTCGCCGACGCCAATCTTGCGTTTGGCCATCATGACGTCGAGATTGATGCGAATCGTCATCTCAAATCACCTGCTCGAGTTCGCTCCTGAGCCGGACAAGGAGAACAGTTTCCATACGGCCACGAACGCCGCTTCGATGCAGAGCAGGAACAGCACGCCCATAATGAGATATGGCCAGTGCATCGACGTCTGGCTCGGGTAGAGGCCGGCCAGCGCGCCGCTCAATCCCGGTACAGCGAGTAGTTGGCCCCATAGGCAGGCCAGCCAGACCAGAATCACGATGGCTTTCAACGCGAGCAACACCCATCGGTTCATGTAGTTTTTCATAGCCCGGTCCTTTCAGGTGCCGACGTTTTTGACGACACCGCGAACATCGATATGACTATATCGAAAAACGATATACCATGCAAGGTGTATTGCGTCAACTGGCATTGGTCGCTCGTATACATATAGGCTTCGGCAGACCGTCAGCTCAACGGAGCGAACGCCATATGAGCCACCCATTCGCGTACGAGAGCTACGACGGCTTCGGGTTGGTCGATGTGCGCGTTGTGACCGGCATTGTCTAGCGTCACGAAGGTGGCGTTGGGATAGTGCGGCAACAGGGCTTGCTGGTCTTCGTATCCGACGATCTGGTCTTGTTTGCCGGTGACGATGAGCACCGGACCTGCATATGTGCCGAGTGTTTCCTCGGGGTCGTCATCCAGCCAATAGCGTTGATCCAGTCGTTCGCACGCCGCACGGTCACACAACGCCACACCAGGCAAGATGAACCGCTGGTAGCGCCGCCATGCATCGAATGACTGGTTGACGCCCATGGTAATGAAGTCGAACACCTGTTCCTGTGGCAGGGAGTGCGTCAGTCTGGGATTGGGATTCGCAACCACGTGTTCGGCCACATGCCGGCCGGCATGCTGCGGGTCCACAACCGGCGCGATCAGCGCCATGCCGGCCACTCGGCGAGGTTCGCGCGCCAATACTTCACGTACAAGCGCACCGCCCATCGAGTTGCCGACCATGGCGAATGGGGTTGCTTTGCCGACAAGGCCGTCAATGACCGTTTGCAGCCAATCAGCCATTTCCGGCAGTCCACAGGCATTCTCGGGCAGTGCCGGCGTACGCCCAAAGCCGGGCAGGTCCAGATATATGCGGCGAATCGAATCATTGCCGTCGAATGCTTCATCGAGCATCATCAGCGAACGATGGTCCACACCCATGCCATGCACAAACACGACGGACAATCCATTATCATTGCCCTCGATGGCGTAATACGGCTGCGGCTGTGTCATACGTTCCTCTCTCAAACCGGGACTGGGTGTATTTCACACAATAGCGTCTACGGTTCCTTCGCCGCCGAAACAGTTTCGAACGGCATTCTCGGTTTCAAGGGGCTGATTCTGTTATCCGGGAACATCTACTTCCACTTCGAGGGGCTGGTCGAAGCTCAAACCAAAAGTAGAAACGGCGTAACGACAACGCCATCCCGCCATTTTTATGATCTGTCTACTTAACCATCCGCCCCTTGAAACGGAAGTAGATGTTCTGGAAATGGCGAATCAGCCCCTCGAAGCGGAAATAGACGATTGCAACCCAGATTATCGATCTTGGCCACGCTGAAACACGGACATTGGAACATTCTTCTCGGTTCGGCTTGTGCGAGAGTCAAAGGGCGTGAAGAATTATGGCAAAGTCATCGGTGCTATGAGCATTCATCAGGCAGATATGACACTCTGACTGGTGGTGATCAGATTGACGTGACGATATGACATAGACGCGCAATCAGGCGAAGACCGATAAGGCCAGGAAGGAGGCGAGATGGTTCGGCGAACGCGATACCGGGCTCGTCGCCGCTCGGGCGGCAGATGGGTGCTGGTGTTTATCGTCGCTTGCGTCATCGTCGCGATTCTGGCCGCGCTCATCTATCTGCCACGCATTTTCTTTTCCTCCGGCACCCCTTCCCGCGCCTCCGACGACGCCTATTGTTCGGCGAAACCAGCCGACGGCCCAAGCTATTCCCTCATGCCGGAACAGGCCCAGAACGCGGAGCTCATCGCCAACATCGCCATCAATCGCGGACTGCCGGATCATGCGGCGACGGTGGCCATCGCCACGGCCATGCAGGAATCGCGAATCACGAACCTTTCCTATGGCGATCTGGATTCCATCGGACTCTTCCAACAGCGGCCGAGCCAAGGTTGGGGAACCGTGGAACAGGTGTCCGACATGACGTATGCCACGAACATCTTCTACGACCATCTGATGCAGGTGCCGGACTGGGAGACGATTCCCATCGAGGACGCGGCCCAGGAAGTGCAGCGTTCAGGATACCCGGATCTGTACGCCACATGGGACGCCATGGCGCATGCTTGGGCTGCGGGACTGACCGGTGAATTCGGAGCGACTATTTCATGCGCGCTGGAGCCGGCAACATCGTCGGATGCCGATGGGCTTATCGCTGCGCTTCCTGTTGCCTATCCGAGTGTTACCGCCGCTACTGCGCCTGCAACTGCCGAGGGAAACGGTAATAATTCATCAAACGGTACGACAATCACCGTAGCTCTGCCCGACGGCCTGTCCGCAGACGACCACAATCGCCTGTGCTGGCAGGTTACGGGCTGGCTGGTCACGCACGCACGCCAATACGGCATCGACGCATTGCATGCGAACGGCATGGAATGGAATCGCAAAGACGGTGTTTGGACAGGAAACGAAACCGTCGAGCAGACCATCACCGTCACATTGGTCTAATCAGGCAATCAAACGTCTAACTTTTGATGAATCCGGCACTCCCCTATTCAGCAATAAACCACTAAGATAAAAGCACATTACAGGCCTATTCAAAAGAAATGGGGAATCTATGAGCAAGGCGTTGATTGCGGTGGATGTGCAGCCGACATTTTGCGAGGGCGGCGAATTGGGTGTTGAAGGTGGCAACGCGGTCGCCGAGCGCATCGCCGATTATGTGAATGCGCATCGTGGCGAATACGCGTATATCGCCACCACGCAGGATTGGCATATCGAGCCGGGCGCGCACTGGTCGGCTGAGCCGGATTTCGTGGATACATGGCCGAAGCATGGCGCGGCCGGTACGTCGAACGCCGAACTGCATCCGGCGATCAAGGCGCTGGGCGTCGAGCATCATTTCAAGAAGGGCCAGTATTCGGCGGCATATTCCGGGTTTGAGGGTATCGAGGACAATACTGACCGCATCCAGACCCGTGAGGAGGTCTCGGCTGAACAGGCCGCCGGCAAGACACTAGCCGACGCGCTGAAGACGGCCGGCGTGAGTCGCGTGGATGTGGTGGGCATCGCCGAATCGCATTGCGTCAAGGACACCGCGCTCGATGCCAGGAAGCTCGGTTTCGAGGTCACCGTGTTCGAGGACCTGACCGTACCGGTCAGCGAGGAGCTCGGTGTCGCGGCCCGCAAACAGATGGCGGCAGCCGGCATCGCGCTGGTCGAGTCGCGCTGATCGATTCGGATATACCCGCAGCGAACGCATAGCTGTTTCCACATATTCAGGACTTACACTGCCGCATAGTCGATGTGTAAGGAAGGCGATTATGGTTACGATGCTGCTGACTTCGATGTTCCATAACGTCTCGCCCACCGTGCATGAAATCGAGCCGCGGCCACAGGGCAAACGGGTCGTCTTCATTCCAACGGCGAGCGCCGTGGAACCGTGGGGACCGGCTCGTACGGCATTGAGCAAACACGCGCTACAACGGCTCGGCTTCGAGGTCGAACAACTGGATGTGGAAAACATGCCGAGCGACTCCGCCGAGGACATCACCCACAAAATCACCGAGGCTGATTGCATCTATGTGGGCGGCGGCAACACGTTCTTTCTCCTGCAGGAGTTGCGCCGCACCGGTGCCGACCGGGCCATCATCAATCAGGTGCGCGCCGGCACGCCGTATATCGGCGAGTCCGCAGGCTCGGTCATCACGGCACTCGACATCGGCTACATCAAGCTCATGGACCGCACGGACAAAGCCCCCGATCTCACCGATTACGCAGGATTGGGCCTGGCTGATTTCCACGTGGTCCCCCACCATCATGCAGCGGCCATGGGTCACGCCGCACAACGCATTCTCGACCGGTATGGCGCCGATCTCAGTCTCAAGCCTCTTACCAACCGGCAGGCCCTGCTCGTCAAGGATGGCAGAACCCGGTTGCTGCGATGATGCGGGTCGTCGGCCCGTCGCCCATTCGGCATCGCCGTGGTGTGTCCGGCCTGATATGCCTATCGAGCGGCATCAATCACACAGCAATGTGGCTGGGAACCTCGCCGAACGTCAACACCTGCGTACATCAGCACGGCAAAATCTGCCGAAAAACGCCCGGCGCACGAGATGCCAGCCGGCCCCATCCGTCACCTCAGTGCCGTACCGGGCCAGGCATGGCCTTGAGCAACGGGATGAATCCGGCGCACAGTACCAGGGCAACGACGGCGAGTATCTGCCAGTGGGCGGAGCCGAGACAGCCGCCCCACGTGCCGACGGCACCGCCGATCGCATACGCGAACCTGGCACGGCCGCTAAATTTGGCCAGGTCACCACCGCTCAGCAGCAGTTGTCGCGATACGATCACGCCATGCGCCAGCAGGCCATAGCCGAGGTTGTTGATGAGCCATCCGACGCACACCGCGGCAAACTCGGGAACCAGTACGGCGGCAAGGGAAATCGCCGTGGCGATTGCCCCGATGGCGGACACGGCGCGCATGCCGAGTTTTGCGGAGAGCCGCATGTAGACAAACGATCCGATGATGCTGCCCACGCCGCCGAATGCGTAGACCACGGTCAGCATATCGCTGCCGTACCGGGAGCCGATGCCCAGCAACGCATAGCTTGCCCACAGCGACGGAATCAGCGCAAGCAGCAGCGATGCGATCAGCAGTCTGACCCGGGTCAAGCGGGTGACCGGAGTGCGCTGCGGCGCGTGTGACGTGTCGGCCGCCGTGGATTCGTCGGCGGAGCCGTCGCCGTCATCGCCGCCCGCACCATCGTTGCCGAATCCCGGCATGAACTCGCGGGTGCGGAATCGCGTCAGCGCGCAGGCAAATGACAGTGCCGACGAGGTGAGCAGCATGGCCATGATGGAGGCGTTGGCCAAGGCCGATCCGGCAACCTGGCCCAGCAACGTACCGGCCACGCTGGCAATCACGGCGACGTAGCCGCTGTACTTGACGAGCATGTCATCGTCGTCGCCGGCCGCATCCACCTCGAACACTTCGGAGGCCACGTCGATGACCTGCCCGGTCATCAGCAGCAGGCATGACAGGGCCAGCAGCAGCCACTTCCAATACGTCCAACCGTTGGGCACCAGCGCGACCGCCAGGCACAGTACGCCTTCCACGCCCTCCGTGGTCGCAAGCGAACGGAACGAGCCGAACCGCTGCACGATCCATGCGGATATCGGAGAAGCGAAGTCGATGACCAGATTGAACGTCTTGCGGAACGCGATCACCCATGCCGGCAGTCCGACGATCAGAATCGAAGGAATCACCGACCCCTCGAAAATCGCGTTGGACAGCATCGAAAACGTCATACCCACCAACGCCCATCGCAACGCCCTGCTCAATACCGATAATCCTCGCATACCCTAATTCCTCGTCCTTGCTAGTGTAACGGAATTATGACTTCTCAATCGTCCCCCGTTGTCTAAATGAAAGTGCAACACCCTTTCACTGGTTATCTGGACAATCTCCAATCTAAAGGGTGTTGCACTTTCATTTAGACAGCGCCCCCCATATCCGCATGTCACTGCTGCTATCATAATGAGCCAGTAGACGCCTTTAAGCGTTCTGACAACCATGGAATCGAAAATCGCTATGCACATCACAGAACAGCACTGCCAAGGCAAGAGGTCTGACCAGTCGCTCAATGAGGACGGGCTGATCATCACCGATGGTTTCGCGGCAGTGGTGGATGGAGTGACCAGCAAAAGAGTGCACCACCTTGCCGGCCTTGTTCTTGGCCGCGTCCAGCACCGGGGTGATGTCAGCGGCCCATTTTCACGCACCGAACGTCCGGCGAGCATGTCGTTGCTGCCCACGCACACGATCAGCACGTCCGGCCGGTCGTTGATATCGCCAATCATCCGGTAGCGCACGCGCCGGGCGGTCGCGCCGAGCTTGCCGACCGTACGCCAGGCCACCGGCCGACCGGTACGCTTGGCGACGCGCGCGGCGAGCAACGGCATGATGCCTTTCGACTGGCCGTCCACGCCACCCAACATAGTCCGCCCGCCTCGACCGGCCGATCTCGTCAGTGAACACGCGGAATCGAACCCTACATCGACGTTCGTTTCGTCTGGTTTGGCTCATGAATTCTGGATGAATTGGGGTGAACCGGCGGGGCTGGAGGCGAGCGGGCGGCGGATTATAGGGCACAATGGTGTCAAGGAGGCCGCCATGGTCGATGACTATACTGCCAAAATGACTGAGCTGATCGAACTCATGCGTCTGATCGGCAACGATACGCAGCAGTGCGAGGTCAAGGAATGCAAGCGCAAGATCTCCTCGACCATCACCGATACGCTGTCCGCGTTCTCCAATGGCTCCGGCGGCTGGATCATCCTGGGCCTGTCTGAAAAGAACGGGTTCACGCCGGTCGAGGGATTCGACGCGCGCGCCATGCAGGAGGCGCTGAGCCAGGCGTGTGAGAAGATGACGCCGGTGGTGCGGCCCGTGATCGTCACCTGCCCGTTCGAAGGCGCGAATCTGGTGTTCGCGCGCATCGACGAGATGCTGCCGCGCGACAAGCCCTGCTTCACCACCGCGCTCGGACCGCACGGCGGCTCGTTCATCCGCACCGGCGACGGCGACCGGCGCATGACCTCCTATGAGGTCGACCGGCTCATCGAGGAGCATCTGCAGCCCACGTACGATTTGGATATCGTGCCCGGCGCCACGACCGATGACCTCGACCCGCAGCTTGTTGCCGGATTGTTGGAGCGCGTGCGCGAACAGCATCCGCGCGTGTTCGCCGACCGGGACGGCATCGATGTGCTGCTGGATCTGCAGGTGTTGCGCCATGATGATTCCGACGAGTCGGAGGTCGGCGGAATACTGCGTCCCACCTTGGCCGGACTGCTGGCGTTGGGCCGCTATCCGCAGAAGTTCTATCCGCGGCTCGGCATTTCGATAGCCGTGTTTCCGGGGACGAGCCGGGACGATGTGTTCCGGGGCGACGAACGATTGGTCACCTCGAAGTCGGTGGTCGGTTCGATTCCGGTGATGATCGACGATGCGGTCGACTCGCTGATGCGTTGGATTGGCGCGAAGAAGCCCGATTATCCGCCGCTCGTGTTGCGCGAGGCGATTGCGAACGCGCTCACCCACCGTGATTATTCACCCGATGCGCGCGGCACGCAGGTGCATATCAGCGTGTTCACCGATCGCATCGAGATCACCAATCCGGGTGGCCTGTACGGCATGGTGACACATGATGTGCTGGCGAGCCCGCATCCGGTGACGGGTGCACCGTTCGTCTCCACCCGAAACCAGTTCCTGTTCACGCTGCTGGAGTCCACGCCGTATCCGGGCGGCGGGTTTGTGAACCCAGAAGGCGGCGACGGCTACCAGCGTATCGCCGCCGCGTTGCGCGAGGCCGGCATCGAGCCGGCGACCACGCGCAACGACATCAACACGTTCACGATGACCATCACCAAGCAACGCACGATGGAGAACAGTTCGCCGGGCGACGTGGTCAAGGCGATTATGACCGTACTGGAGCGGCATTCGGCGATGAGTGTCAAGGAGATCATGCGCGAACTGCAGTTGACGCCGCTGGCCGCCACATCCGGTATGCGCGAGTTGATGAAGGAAGGGCGGGTCGCCCGAGTCAAGTTCGCCGACGACTCGGTACAGCGGTATCGGTTGAAAGGCTGATTTCTCACTCGGCCAGCTGCGTGGTGGCGGGCGCGGCCAGGGCGGGGCGGGAGCGGCGGAACCGGCCGGCGGCCAGGCCGATGCAGATGAACATCACGCCGAACAGTGCGACCAATCCCAGCGAGCCGGCCCAGCCGGCGACGCTTATGCCGGTCTCCTCCGCCGTGCCGGAGCCGAGCGCACTGTCGATTGCTCGGCAATACCACCAGCCAGGCAGGAACTTGGCCATAGTCACCATCACGGCGGGCATCATGTCGATCGGCAACGCAACTCCCGACGTGAACATGATGAGCAGGCCGAAGATATTGGCGAATCCGTTGGCAGCCACCTCCGAAAGCCCGAATTCGCTGAGCATGAATCCACAGGCGACGGTCATCAGCGCATATACGCAGGTTGCGCAGAACGTCATCAGCACTTCTTCGGCGCTCAATGTCAACGGATCAAGTCCTGCCGCGACCATCAGACCGACCGCCAGCACCAGATAACCGACGCATACGACGAGCGCGAATCCGCTGAGCGTCAGCAACCGCTGGAGTCCCATCGACGACATACGTTGCGGGGATGCGGTGAGACGACGGCGAACCTCCCCGGTGGTGAATGTGCCCAGAATCATTGATCCGCAGACGGTCATCGCCAAAAACAGCGGATACAGCGCGGTTTTCATGGTGTTGCCGAATCCGCTGGCCGCCGTGTCCGAAGCACTTTCCGCGTCCGCGCTCGCCGTGTCGATCACAGCGACCTTATGGTTCGCATCCATGTCACTCGCCGACGCGGCAGCCACTTTCGATGCCTCGAACAGATCGCCGACGCTGGGTTTCTCAATCTGACCGGCCGGCAGCATATCAAGCATGTCCTGATTCGAGAATTCACCAAACCCGCCCATGCCATCTTCAGACGAATCACCTGCAGTGTCTCCAATGTCGATACCGGCCATAGCTGCGAGCGCCGCACTATCGACCGTCGTATGCGAGCCAATCAGTGCCGTACGCGTGAGTGAAAGGAACCCGATGACGTTCATCCGGGCCATCGAGCCTGCGCCGGACGTATAGCTGGTGACCGTGTCCACGCTTGGTGGATTCTCGCCTGTCGCCGCGGCATCAATGAAATCGTCGGCGAAACCATCGGGGATGATGACGATCAGATCCACCCAGTTCGAGGCGACGGCTTGTTGCAGAGTTTCACTAGCATCGTCAACGTTCACCAGTTCGCTGGAATCCGACAGGTATGTGCGCATCGATGACGCGATTCCGCCCCTGTCCGAGTCTCGATCGATGATGGCGACACGCATTTTGGCCGGCTCAAATGCCGCGACTGCGGAATCGGATGTGCCAGACAGCATCGACCAGCTGATAGACATTATCATGATGCCTACGAACACGAGGTAAATCAACAGGTAGACCCTGTGCGAGAACAGTACACGCAATGTGGCTTTACAGGTGTTCATAGCGTTGCCTCCTCAGCATTGCGATGCCGGCCAAGAGGAATACCGCGCTCATCGCCAGCAAAATGGCACAAGTGGTGATGAACGGCTGGTAGCTGTCGTAGTACAAAATGTCGTAAAACAGGTTCGTCACCTGTTGCGCGGGGTTGATGGTGCCGAGGATGGGCGCGTTGCGTGCTATCCAGTCACTGATCTGCATGGCGAAGCCGCCGTACAGTCCGGTGAACAGCGACAATATGCAGGCGATTCCGCTCGACAAACCGTATTTCGTGTCGTAGGAAAGCTTCGGTACCGCGCCGAGCAAAGTACCGGCTGAACTGGTCATGAATGCGGCGATGATTACCGCGACCACCGTCACCGGTTCTCGCCCTCCAAACGAAATGTCGCAAATGAAGCGAACATAGGCCAATGCGATGAGCAATGCGACCGATGCGCACAACCAGCAGGCAAGTAAACCGGCAATAAGCTGTCTGGCATGGCTCAATGGCGCCACGGTGCGGCGAATGCCCAATGCGGACAGGTTGGCTTGCGCTGTGGAGACCGTGCTGATTGAGTATCCCATGGCCATCATGCAGGACATGGCCAGCAACGCGCAATAGTATCTGGCGATGGCATTGGGCTGGAAATGCGTGAGCGTTGTTTCGTGAGTCACATCGACGCTTTGCCCGACGCTATTCCAGAAGTTGCGGCTGAGCGCAGCCTGTGGATTGTCGGCGATGGTTTGTCGGATGACGGCGTCGGTGCGGTTGTACAGGTCGATGGCGCTGCGCAATGCCGATAGGCTGATATCCAGTCCGACGCTTCCTGTGGTGTCATTGGCCGCGGTCACCGTTTCCCGACTGATGGTTATCGCCAAACGCCCGTTGCCGTCAGCAGCCAGGTAGCCGCGGACTGTGCCATCGGCGAGCAGCTGTTCGGCTTTCCGCACGGTGTCGGCTGCGGTGATGGTCAGCAATTGCTGATTGATATCGGCGTATGCCGTGCCGTCCAAAGACTCCGACGATGAGGCCGTCTCTCCAGACAAGGCATCCACAAACGAACGCGCTCCGTCCGCCTGCTGCCAGCGGCTATCTTCGACGACGGCCACTGGCACCGGTTTGAGCTCGTATCCCTCGGACAGTCCGCCGAAGAACCCGTTGAACATGGTTGCCAGCACGATCGGAAACACAATCATCCAGAACAGTGCCTGACGATTGCGCAGGTTCGCTTTCAATTCGACCAGAAATGTGGTCCACATGATGTCTCCTTACCTGCTCCCGCTGACGGGAGCTGTCGACGAAGCCGACTGAGGGTGGTTACTACGGGACCACCCCACCCGCTTCGCGGGAACCCCGCCAGCGGGGGCAAGATTGTTAGTCCCTTAGCGCCTTGCCGGTGAGTTCCAGGAATACGTCATTCAGGGTGGGCGGGCGACTGGTCAGGTGTCCGATGTTGGCGCCGGAGCGTTTGACCGTGTCGAGCACGTCGGTCAGGTTGTGTTCGCCGCGTCGGCATCGCACATCGAGTTCCTTGCCGTCATAGGTGGCTTCGATGGCGCACGGCAGCGCACGAACCGAGGCCAGCGCCGAATCCGCCAAATCAAGCGTTTCTATGGTGATGCGTTCACCCGTGTCAATCATGTTCTTGAGCTCGTCGGCGGTGCCGAGCGCCAGATGTCGACCATGATCCATGATGAGGATGCGGTCGCAGATCTGCTCGACTTCCTCCATGTAATGGCTGGTGTAAATCACCGTGGCACCGGCCTGATTGAGCCGCTGGATGCCCTCGAGAATTGCGTTGCGGCTCTGCGGGTCGACGGCCACCGTAGGTTCGTCGAAGAAGATCAGGTCAGGCTTGTGTGCGATGCCGCAGGCGATGTTCAATCGCCGCAGCAGACCGCCGGACAGTTTGCCGGGCCGGACCTTACGAAAGTCCTGCAATCCGACGAATTCAATCGCTTCTTCGACCAAAGGTGCACGGTCGGCCTTGTTCGGCACGTACAGCGAGCAGAAGTAGTCGATGTTTTCGGTGACGGTCAGCTCGTTGAATACGGCCACGTTCTGCGGCACGATGCCGATGCGACGTTTCAGCGCGTATGAGGTCGGCGTCATCGGCTGACCAAACACGCGAACAGTGCCCGAATCGTAAGTGAGCAGCGCCAAAATACAGTTGATTGCGGTGGTTTTGCCGGAGCCATTCGGCCCAAGCAGACCAAAGATCTCGCCTTGCGCCACGTCGAGGTCGAAGTAGTCGAGCGCCACCATGTCGCCGTATCTTTTGACCAATTGGCTGACGTGCACGGCCAGAGCCGGGTTGGTTGTCGAGTCGTGTTCGGAAGCTCTGTTGTCGGTTGCCATAGCCACTCCCTTCCTTGGTGATTCCATCATCCCAAGAAGGGGCCGGACGCCGCCACAAGCAAACGTCACGACTTGGCCGTACAGGCGTGACATTTGTCATTACAGCCCTTCGGCGTCGGTCTGCATGGCCTTGTACACCTTATCGACCGGCATCAGGCTGATCTCGTCCATCGAATAGTTGGACGCCCTGTGGCTTTGCGCAATCATCGGTATCATCCCTTTACGGTTGTGTCGACAACATCCGACGCTTGTGCCTCATCTATTCGGGAAGTGTGACCCGTTGTCTTGGACCGTCATGCGAATAATTCCGCACGCCCGTCAAGTTCGTCATGTTCCGCCCACCGCTAGACTGGTGGGTGGAAGAGCATCAAGCCAGGGAGGTGCCATGCGTGTGTTGGCCGAAAAGGTCTCGCTGCTCGTGTTAGGCCCGACACTGGCTTCGCTCGTTGGAACGCGGTTCGATGGCTTCTTCATCGCCGGCCTGTTGCTGGCTGTGTCCATCGCCGGATTGGTGGAATGGCTGCGCCCCGCTGCGCAATGGTCTTGGGTATTGTGCGCGGCGTTTCTCGCCATCGCTGTGACGGTGCCGTCATGGTGTGCGTTCATGCCGCTCATCGCCTACGATATGGCACGTTTGCCAGCCGTTGCCTCATCCGAAACCCGAGCCGCGGCAAGCGACCGCTTCCCCAGTGCCTCACAATCCCCGGCCTCTCGTCGTTCGTTTGCCGACGCTGTGCGCACAGTCCCATGGCTCCCTGCCGCCGTACGCTGGATATGGGTGTTGCCGCTACTCACGCTTTGGTTCACCCGTGGCTCCGACTGCCTCCAAACGCTGGCGATGGCGCTGGTTGCACTGCTCGGATTCGTCCTGGGACGGGCCCGAGTCTCGTCGGATGTGGCGCGGTGCGCGCTGCTGCGAGCGCAGGATATGGCTCGAGAGTCCACTCGTTCGAATCGTTTGCGCATTGCCGACATCGATGAGAAACGCGCCCAATCCGTTCGTATGGCAATACTCGGTGAACGCACACGTATCGCCCGGGAAATCCACGACAATGTAGGCCATCTGTTGACCCGCGCAATCATGCAGGCGCAGGCCGGCAAAACAGTGGCCGAGGCGACAAATGATACGGTCGCCGCACAGGGTTTCGCCACATTGGGCACGACCTTGGATGATGCGATGACGATGGTACGCCGGTCAGTGCACGACCTTGAGGATGATGGCACTGATTTCGCCGCGCAAATCAATGATGCCGTTACCTCATTTGATGGCATCTCCCCCGGTTTCGCCGTGACGCTGGCCAACGATATCGCCAAGGCACCAGCGCCGGTCTCACGCTGCTTCGCGACCGTGATTCGAGAGGCATTGTCGAACGTGGTGCACCATAGTGCGGCGCATGAGGCGAGTGTGACGTTACGTGACTTCCCCGCGTTCTGGCAGTTGGTCATTCAGGATCCGGGACCGTCTATGCCCAAGTCCGATGAGTCCCAGACGACCGCAACCCAGCCACGTACGATGCGCGCCACGCGTGTCGGCTCACGACTCGCCGCCGATGGCGCTGCCGACATGCGTGGTTCGGCCGATGAACCGATGCGCGGCATGGGTTTGGCGGATATCGAATCACGCGTGCGTGCCCTTGGCGGCACTGCGGTTTGCGGGCCATATGAGGGCGGCTGGCGCGTGTTCATATCCGTGCCGAAGCAGCGTTGGACCATGGAATCGAGGGAACAATGAGAATCGCAATCGTGGATGATGATCAGATCGTCTGCCAGTCATTGGAGACGATTCTGACCGCCACCGGTACGGCCGACGTGCTGTGGACGGCGAATGATGGCGGTGCCGCCGTGCAACAGTATTTTGCCTCACCGGCCAATCACCCGGATATTCTGCTCATCGACATTCAGATGCCCGGCAAGGATGGGCTGGATGCCGCGCGTGAGATTCTGCCCAAGGATCCGGCGGCGCGCATCCTGTTTTTGACCACGTTTGCGGATAAGGATTACATTGCGCAGGCGATGGCGCTTGGCGCCAAAGGCTACCTCATCAAACAGGATGTGGCCGCCGTGGGCCCTGCATTGCAGGCGGTCATGGCCGGTCAGGTGGTGCTCGGTGCGGAAATCCTCGGCAAACTCACCGAACGGACTACGAATCCTGCAGATTCCAGCAATTCCGGAAATGCCAACGATTCCGCCACCAAACTTCTGAACGACCGCGAACGTGAAATCGCCATGCTCGTTGCCAAGGGGCTTGATAACCGCGACATCGCCGCCAAACTGTTTTTGAGCGAAGGCACCGTCCGCAATCGAATCAGCGTGATATTGGACAAGCTTGGACTGACCAACCGCACGCAGCTCGCCATCATATGGCTGAACGCGCACCAATAAATCTACGTGCAGTGCCGGTAATTCGGTCAGCTGTTCTTCATGACGATGCTGTCGATGGTGTTGGCCACGCGCTCGCAGTCGTCGGAGCACTGTTCAAGGTGACGATACACATCATGCCAGGCGAACACCTGCAACGGATCGGTGCAGGTGGTGTGCAGCGTGCGCATTGATTCAATGAACAGGTGATCTGCCTCCGTCTCGATGTTGTTGATGGCAAACACCAGTTCGCGCAGCGTCTTGGAACGCCTGAATCGCGGCAGCTCGTCTACCAGTTCGCGGATGCTTTCCGTGGCACGCACTACCATGTCCGACATCTGCACGGCGTCATCACGCATATCGGTCACATTGTCGTAATACATGCGGTTGAGCACGCCTTCAATGCTGTCGGTCACGTCATCGAGCACACGGCCGAGCTCATCGATGTCTTCACGGTCGAACGGCGTGATGAAGGCGGTCACCAGCTCGTCCATCATGTCATGACGAACCCCGTCTGCGGCCTTTTCGAGCGCATGCATGCCGTCCATGCGCTCGCGCAGCTGATCGGGATTGAAATCGTGCATCACTTCGGACAACAGTTTCGCGGCCTGACATGCGTAGTCCGCACCGCGACGGAATCCGTCAAAGTAGAACGCATCTTTTTGTCTCGCCATGATGAGGGGATTCCTTTCTAGAACACGACCATGAACAGTTTGGCCATTACGAAGCTGATAAGACCGCAGCCGGGGAACGTGAACACCCAGGTGAGCATCATGTCGCGCACCACGCCGAAGTTGATGGCGGAAATGCGGCGTACCGCGCCCACGCCCATAATGGCGCTGGTCTTGGTGTGCGTGGTGGAGACGGGAATGCCGAGCACGGTCATAACGAGCAGACACAGTGCGCTCGACAGGTCGGCGGAGAAGCCCTGGTATTTCTCGAGTTTGACCATGTCCTGGCCCACGGATTTGATGATGCGCTCGCCGCCCACGGACGTACCCACGCCCATAATGGTGCTGCACAGAATCATCAGCCAGACCGGGATCATCACGCCCACCACACTGGGCTGACCGTTGCAGAACGCCATGCCAAGAAACAGCACGCCGATGAATTTCTGGCCGTCCTGCGCGCCGTGCATGAAGCTCATGGCGGCCGCGCCCACAATCTGCGCGTACGTAAAGAATCCGTTGGTGCGGCGGCGGTCCATGCCAGCGCAGATCAGCGTCACGACCTTGCACACCAGCCAGCCGATGGCGAAGCCGAACAGAAGGCTGGCCACCAGACCGTACAGCACCTTGACCCATTCGCCCATGTTGATGCCGTCGATACCGCCCTGGATGGCGATGGCCGCACCGGACAGGCCGGCGATCAGACTGTGGCTTTCCGAAGTCGGAATACCCAGCAACGAGGCTCCCACGCTGTATACGACGATGGAGAAGAGCGCCGCGCATAAGGCGATCAGTGCCGCATTCGTATCACCTCCGAAATCGACCATATTGCTGATGGTGGAGGCCACGGAGGCGTTGAGCTGCGTCATGATGAAGACGCCGAGGAAGTTGAAGATGGCCGCCATGATCACGGCGGAACGTACGCGCATGCATCGCGTGGTCACGCAGGTGGCGATGGCGTTGGGCGCGTCGGTCCAGCCGTTGACGAAGATAACCCCCAGTGTCAGCAATGTCGTCACGAACAGAGCCGGGTTCGAGAACACCTGCTGAATGAAATTCGCCAGGGAGACGTCCAAGGAAATCAACACCTTCTTCTTCGGGGGCGGAAGCCGTCACACTGATTGTAGCGGAAGAATGGCTACGTAGTTTCCGTGGCGCGCGGATTTTATGGTGTTGTTATGTTGCGCGCCGCGCATCCTTTCGTGAAAACAGAGCGGGACAGTCGTACGCTTCGATTCGGCGCCTGCATCGACAACTCTCGTCATCTACCGAGGATTCGGTCATGCGTGTGCGAAAATGGACGCGGCGTCAATCAGGAGGTGCACGGTGGCGGTAAGCGCAGATTCGGCTCATGAGCTACCCGAATGGGTGAAGTACGGGATGTTCTGGCACGTGTACCCGTTGGGATTCTGCGGCGCCGATATCCGTCCCGCCGGCCCGCGCGAATTCCATGGCCGTGGCCTTGACGCGCTGATTCCTTGGCTGGAATATGCCCGTGACTTGGGCGCTTCCGGTCTGCTGCTCGGTCCAATATTCGAATCGGCGACGCACGGGTATGACACGCTTGACCATATGCACATCGATGTGCGGCTGGGAGGAGATGCTGCATTCGACCGGCTGATCACTGCCTGCCGGGATATGGGTTTGCAAGTGATATTGGATGGCGTGTTCAACCATGTAAGCCGTAATCATCCTGCCGTTCAGGCGTCGCTTGACGAAGCCGCCGGCCGCTTGGATCCGGCCGATAACCCGTGGCACGGTCTGGTCCGCACGCATGTCGGCGATAATGGCGAACCCACTTTGGATGTGTTCGAGGGGCACGACGATCTGGTAGCGCTGGACCATTCGTCCGATAAGACCGTTGACTATGTGGCCCGTGTGATGAACTACTGGCTGGATCGCGGGGCTGCCGGTTGGCGACTTGACGCCGCGTATGCGGTGCCGAGCGCGTTCTGGGCGCGAGTGTTGCCGCAGGTCAAACCCACGCATCCGGATTCGTGGGTTTTCGGCGAGGTGATCCATGGCGATTACCCGCGCATCATCGAGGAATCCACGATGGATTCAGTCACGCAGTATGAGCTGTGGAAGTCGATTCAGCATGCGCTGGAGACGGAGAACTTCTTCGAACTGGATTGGAACCTCAAGCGGCATAATGCGTTCCTGGATTCCTTCGTGCCACAGACGTTCATCGGCAATCATGATGTGACGCGCATCGCCTCGCAGATAGGCCCGGCCAAGGCGGCGTTGGCGGTGGTGGTGTTGCTGACGGTCGGCGGCGTGCCGAGCATCTATTACGGCGACGAACAGGGCTATGTGGGCGTCAAGCAGGAGCGGTTCGGTGGCGACGATGATATCCGTCCGAAGTTCCCCGACTCCCCTGCCGAGCTCTCCACATTGGGCGAGCCAACCTACCGGCTGCATCAGGCACTGATCGCGCTGCGCCGCCGCAACCCATGGCTGATTGACGCACGAACCGAGGCCGTGAAGCTGGAAAACAAGCACTTCATCTATCGTTCCGTGAGCGCCGACGCGCAACACTCCCTGACCGTGGCCCTCAACATCGAGCACACTCCCACCTTCACCATCCGCAACGCCGACGGCTCCGTAGCGTACCAATATTAACCAGCGTTTGGCCCCCTCCCTGAAGGGAGCCAAGGAACGTCATCGACGTCCGTTGCGGGTACCGGACGAGCGGAATGGCGAGCTGTTCTTCTTGGAATGGTGACGCTTCGGGCCTTGTGTATTACCGTATTTGGCGATCATACGGCGCTCATGACGCTTGGCTCCCTCGGAACGCTCATCACGCACGATGCGGTTCTCGTTCTTGCGGTGGATACGCTTGCTGCCTTCATGCTTACGCGAGCCGAACTCATCGCTTCGATCGTAATCGAATCTGTCTCGCCGATCGGACTTGCCGTTCTTGGAGTACTTATCGCCGCGACGGCCATCATAACGGTCATCAGATTTCTTACCGCGACGGCGATCACGGCGATCCTCATATCGAGTGTCGGCACGATCCTCGCGTCGATTGCCACGACGCTCATCGCCATGCTCGAACAGATAATCGCGACGCTCGGCCTCGGGGTTGCTCATGCCGGCGCGGCGTTCCGCACGGTTGCGGTTCTTCTTGTTGGCCTTGCCGCCGTGCTTGCGCTGCGACTTGTCATCGGCAGCGAACTCATCGCCGGCGGTCTCGTACCGGGACTCGGTCTCGATGACGTTCTGCTCGTCACGGTTGCGATTGCGGTTACGCTTGCGCTTGCCGCCGCGGCCGGACTCGCTGCTCGCCGCGTTCTTGGCACCCTTATTCTTGCCCTTGCGCGGGTTGCCGACGGGCTGCGACTTGTCGAGACTCCAGCCGTCCACGCGCTCGGCTCGGTTGCCCACAAGCTCAAGCACTTCGGGCGAATCGTGAGTGACCTCAATCATCTTGGTTTTGATACCGGCCTGATTCAGCAGTCGGCGCGTTTCACGACGCTGTTCTGGCAGCACCAGGGTGACCACGTCGCCGGCCTTGCCGGCGCGGGCGGTACGACCGGAGCGGTGCACGAACGACTTCGGGTCGGCCGGCGGCTCGACCTGCACCACAAGCTCCACGCCGCCGACGTCGATACCACGGGCGGCCACGTCGGTGGCCACCATGACGCGCACATCACCGGAGTCGAAGGCGGCGAGATTGCGGTCGCGCTGGTTCTGGCTCAAATTGCCATGCAGTTCGGCGGCCGGAATGCCGTTCTGAGTCAGGTTCTTGGCGAGCTTCTTGGCCTGGAACTTGGTGCGGGTAAACAGGATACGACGGCCAGTACCGGAGGCCAACGTACGTACAAGCTCATGCTTGTCACCGCGCGTGGTTTCAAACACATGGTGGGTCATCAGGTCAGGTTCGGCGGTGGCCGAATCGACCTCGTGCACCTTGGGATCATGCAGGAATGTGTTCACCACTTCATCCACGCCATGATCGAGCGTGGCGGAGAACAGCATATGCTGGGCGTTGGGAGAAATCTGCTCAAGCAGTCGCTTGACCGGCGGCAGGAAGCCCATGTCGGCCATTTCGTCGGCCTCGTCGATTACCACGACTTCGACGGACGAAAGCGTGAGCGCTTTCTGACGCAGCAAATCCTCAAGACGGCCCGGGCAGGCGACCACGATATCGGCGCCGGCCTTCAAATCACGCACCTGATGGATGTACTTGACACCGCCGTAAATCGTGGTGGTATTCATGCCAAATGTGCGCGCCAACGGCATCAGCACGTCATTGATCTGGTTGGCCAGCTCACGGGTGGGGGCCAGCACGAGTCCGCGCGGATGGGGCAGGAAATCATCGGAGCGGCGCTCCTCAAGACTTGCCTTCTTGCGACGCTTGATTTCATCGCGGAATTCCTTCATCGCGGTTTGGCCAAGCGAATCATAGGATCCAAGACGAGTGACCAGAGGAATCGAAAAGGCGAGGGTCTTGCCGGAACCGGTACGGCCTCGGCCGAGAACGTCGCGCCCGGCCAACGAGTCGGGCAAAGTATCGGCCTGAATGGGGAACGCGGTCTTTTTTCCGTCCGCCGCGAGCACGCGTACCAACGGTCCGGGTACTCCAAGTTCACCAAAGGTAATGGGTTTGGATTCCTCGCCGTCATTCATCGGGAAATCGGCGGAATCCTCGAAATCATCAAAATCGTTACGGGGCACAATGGCCTTTCATGTCAAAGGTTGCGCAAATTACGCAAGCTTTCCAAACCTAGCGTAAGGCCCCTACTTTGCTTGTGAATACCACAGATCTTGCTATTTCACGACGCTACTCGCACATCTTGCTTTCAACGTTTCATGAATCACTTTTTAGCCCGCGTCATATGTCTTCTTTAGCGTCAGGAAATCAGGAAATAACCCCACTCATCCTAAAATCCTGTCGTTGAGACACCCTCAGTGACAGAAATTCAGGAGCATGGGGGGATTTCCTAAAATTCTGTCGCTCACTATGACTCAGCGACAGAAATTCAGGACGAAGCCACTCTTTTCCTGAATTTCTGTCGCTGATGAAGATAAGACGGTCGATCGGGCAACTACAGCACGTCCGGATCGTCCTTGGCGATGGTGCCGGTGGCCTTGCCGATGGCCTTGAGGCCGTGGTAGGCCACAAGAATCACAATCGTACCGATGGCAATGCCGTTGAACGACGTGCCGCCGATGGTGAATGCGAACTGGCCGATGGCGATGATCATAGTAATGGCAGCGACCATGATGTTAATCGGCTTGTCGAAGTTGACCTTGTTCTCCACCCAGATGCGAATACCAATCATGCCGATCATGCCGTAGAGCAGTGTGGTCACACCACCGAGCACGCCGGCGGGAATCGTGTTGATCACGGCGCCGAACTTCGGGCACAGGCTCAGAATCAGGGCGAAGGCGGCAGCGCACCAGTAGGCGGCGGTGGAGTAGACCTTGGTGGCGGCCATAACGCCGATGTTCTCGCCGTAGGTAGTGGTGCCGGAGCCGCCGCCGAAGCCGGCGAGCATGGTGCCAAGACCGTCGGCCATCAGGGCGGTGCCGATCTGGTTGTCGTAGTCACGGCCGGTCATCTGGGCCACGGACTTGACGTGGCCGACATTCTCGGCCACAAGCACGAGCACGACGGGCAGGAACATAGGCAGGATGGAGAAGTCGGCCTGCGGCAGGTGGAACTTCGGGAAGCCGATCCATGCGGCGTCATTAATGGCGGAGAAGTCGACCTGGCCGCGGAAGCAGGCATAAACGTAGCCGATGATCACGCCGACCAGAATATTGAGTCGACCAAGCAGTCCCTTGAACAGCACGGCGATAAGCAGCACGGCCAGCAAAGTCACGACTGCGGTATCAGGCGCGGCCTTGAAATTGGTCCATACGGAGGGCGCCAGATTGAAGCCGATAATGGCCACGATCGCACCGTTGACCACCGGCGGCATGATGATGTCGATCCACTTGGCACCGGCGTAATGCACGAGCACACCGACCAAAGCCAGCAGGATACCGGTGCACATGATGCCGAAGCTGGCGACCGCGATGCCCTTGTTGGCGGTGGTGACTGCGGTGATCGGGGCGATGAAGCCGAAGGACGAGCCCAAATAGCTTGGCAGCACGTTCTTGTTGATGAGCAAGAACAGTGCGGTGGACATGGCGGTAAAGAACAGGGTGGCGGACGGATCAAAGCCCGTGAGAATCGGCACCAGGAAGGTGGCGCCGAACATGGCGATGACGTGCTGCGCGCCGATGCCGGCGGTACGCGTCCAAGTCAGACGTTCATCAGGCTCGACCACCTCGCCGGGCTGCAACGTCTTGCCGTCGCCATGCAATTGCCACTGGAAGATATTGGACATTACTACTCTCCTCGCTCTCGGCGTCAGGCACGGCATACACACACATCCGACCGCGCTGTGCGCCATTGTATCTCATAGAGATTTTGCGAAGACGCACTTTGCGCAAGCTATTTGCCGTAATACTCCAGCAGGTGCGGGTCGACGGCCTGCACCACATCGACCAGATCGCCGTTGGACAGGTACGGGCGCTTGAATTCGCGCCACGGCTCCACTTTGACCTCCCAGCGTCCGCTCGCCTCGTCAAGCACGGGCCGGGCGGTCTGCTCCCAACGCACACGCTTGGACGTGCGACCGGTTTCGGGGTCTCGGCGCGTGTAATGCAGGCACGTGCAGTTGGTGATCTTCCAGTCGTCCGAGTCGGCGCGATGCAGGAATTCCTCGTCGGCCAGATCCTCGATGGTGAGCATCAGGGCGAGCATGAAGTCGCCGTGGGTGACCATGACCACGGATTCCGAATCGGATTTGCGGCTCAGCGAGGTCAGGATGTTGTGCACACGGTCCTCGGCCACATCGGCAATCGACTCGCCTGCCGGCGGACGCCAGTACAGCGGATCGGTGTTCTTGAAGTTCCAGTTGCGCGCGTAGTTGTTTTTGAATTCGTCCTTGGTGATGGTGTTGATCTCACCCCAAGAACGTTCACGCAGCACACGGTTCTCCTCCCATTTGGCCTTGGGCAGGGCCATGGTGGCTGCGGTTTCGCGGGTGCGCACGTATGGCGAGACCATGTAGCGGTCGAACAGCTGCTGCTGGCTGACCAGCCAGCGACCGATGCAGTCGGCCTGCTTGCGCCCGGTGGCGGTGAGTCTCCAGGAGCGATCGGGCACAGTGACGTTGTCCTGCGTGTACAGGGAATTGTCGCCCTGCTCGCCCGCCTGGACGATGACGTTCGCTTCGGATTCGCCATGCCGGATTACGTATAGATCGAGCGGCATGCTCATATATGTTCCCCTTTCGTTATTGGTTACGTTGTGTTGTTTTCTGTTGTTTCCTACTTGATTTGCGTGATGGTGTTCCCCTTGACCATGAACGCGTGCCGGGCCATGTCGATCATCGGCTGATCGAATTTGGAGTCGGTGTAGAACTCGTCGATGACGACGTCCGGACCGTACAGTTCGCGGAACCGTTTGGCCTTGTTGGTGCTGAAGTTGAGGTACGTGACCTTCATCGTCCCCACATCCACCTCGCTGGCCACGAGATTCCTCACGCCGAGTCTGCGGCAGGCCTCCCCCACCGTCAGATCGAAGGATGCGGTGAGGATCACATCGTCCGACTCAGGCTGGTACCAAGGCTTGATACGTGCGTAATATCGGTCCCAGAAGTCGTCCACGAGCTGTTCGACGCTCGCCACCCGTTTGGATCGGCTCAGTTCCGTGAGATAGCCTTCGGTCATCTTGCCCACGCCGTATTCCATTTGTTCAAGCGTGGCCCGGCCAAGCTTGTATTTGACTGCGTACCGCAGCACGGGGGCGATGTAGCGGAACACTTTCGGGTCGTGCCGGGCGGAATACAGGTACAAGTCGAACAGGCTTTCGCCATCATAGATGGTTCCGTCGAAATCGAATACGCGCATACCTTCTGCTTCTACTCTGTTATTCCTTGTTTAAGGCTAATCTCGGTAAGCCGGCGAAAGCGCAAATACGCAGTGAATTTCACATGAACACTGTTTTTTGGATTGATTTCGGTACAGGTAACGTACACTGGTGACAGCGTGGAAGGAGGTGCGTAATGGCGGCGTCTGAAATCGAACAATGGTGGATTGATAAGTTTCAGGAGAACCTGGGTCCGATTCGCAAGGTAGCCGGATGGACGACTCAGCAACTGGCCGACGAGCTGGGAGTCGCGCGACAGACGGTGTCTAACTTGGAGACCGGCAAAAGCCCGATGACCAAACTGCAGTATCTCGCTTTACGTACGGTGTTCAGCGCCGAAATCGCACGTCGTGAAGACCGCGATCTGGCACGCATCATCAAGACTTTGGTCGACGATCCCATTGAGCAACGCATTCGCGAACGGCGCGCTCAAGAGCAGGACGGCGAGGCCGTTGCCGACAATGCCCCAGTCAATACGGACGGTGGCAACGTTGCCGACAACGCCGCCACCGAGAAACGCAAGCCCAGTGCCGCCACATTGAAGGCTTCAAAGACTGCCGCAACGGGCAAGCCCACGCTCAGCACGGCGATGCAGGCTCTTGCCGTCATCACCGGCGCATTGGCCAGTGGAACCGCCGCCGGCATCATCACTTACTTGATGTTCCCGGACGGCGGCCCGAACAAGCGCTGAGTCGCCGAAATATCGAAACGGATTGAACAACCCAGTTCGAAGCCCTGAGCACCATTTTGTCCGTGTCGCACCAGCGTTTCCCTCATTATCAGCTGTTTCGAGTTGCATGAATGCACCGTTTATAGGCCGAGAATTTCGTGCTTTTTTGCATCAAATTCTTCTTGGGAGAGAATGCCGATATCAACCAATTCCTTCAATTTCTTCATCGCCTCGACTTGTTCTTCCACAGACATGGATGCCGTGTGAGAGGCGGGAGCAGCGGCTTCCGGTGCCGGCGCAGGTGCCGGCGCTTGAACCGGGGCGGCAGTCATAGGATTGATGGCTTGCGCCATATTCATACCAAGCAACATGCCGCCATCGCCAAAGCCGTTGTCTTGAATACCTTGCGCAATGCGCTGCTGGGCAGCCATATTGCCAGCTTGTTGGGAAACGCCCTCGTATGCGGCAACATTCATCTTATTCGAGGCGAACTGCTGCACGAGCTGACGTGATTGCTCGGTGAACTCGATGCTTTCGATGCCCACGCTGGACACTTCAAAGCCAAAACGATCATTCCATGTACCGGCATTGGCTCGATCGCCACGCACGCATGCTGCGATGTCATTCGCCTTGCCGGGCAATTGCGAAATACGATATTCATTGGACAACGAATTGATGGCCACAATAAACGACTGTACGAATTCGGACAGAATCTGCCTACGTGGCCCTTCATCATCGAATGAATACGACACGGTAGTGGCAGGCACAAAGTTACGAACGAATCGAACTGGATCAGTGACCTTTAGCGACATGGATCCGCGTGCGCGAATTTCCAAATCGACGCCATAGAACCGGTCGTTATACACCAGCGGCGCAGAAGTGCCGAATTTGATGCCACGAATCTCACGCAGGTTGACGAAGGCCACATATTTGGTGCGGCCAGGCTGACCTCCGAAGGTGAATCGATCGGCGACCTGGTTGAAGAACGATCCGATGCCGTCTCCGGCGAGCACGCTCTGTTCCCCGTTGCGATATTCATAACCGCCCGACTCGGTGATGACGTTTTCGATACCTGTTTCAGAGAAAATGAACGCCGCAGTATTCTCTGGCACATAGATACGCGAACCATTGGTGATTATTCCCTCGGAACCGTATTCATTCGAACCGCGATCGTTGTTGCTTCCGCGGGGAATGCCCGGCACAACGACGGTGTGTTCCGTGAACGGACCAGCGGTGATGATATCACGCCACAGGTCCGCGAATGTACCGCCGAGCGCGCCGGCGAACGCCTTAATAACTGCCATCTGTTTTCCTCGATATCTCAATGCACATGGCCGGTCTTGCGACTATGCAATCGCAAGACCGGCCGTTATGCTGGCATGTTGGCTATAGCTGCGTTTCGCGATCGCAGTATTCGCATCGAACGACTTCTTTGCGATGACCGGAAAGCGGAGCGCCACAACCTTCACAATTCACCGAAACCACGGGTTCGGTAATCCCAAGCCCACTACGGAATGCGCTAAAAGTGTCTTTCAGTGTCCCGGCCAGAGCCTCCGTTCCGGGGATGGCCTTGTTGAAGGCCGGCTCATCCATTGGCGTATACTGTCTGCCGCGTATACCCATATACCGTCATCGTCCCTTTCTTGGAAAACCGTTACCTCGATACGCCAGTCTGATCACTGGCCCACCGATGCGAGCTTCTGCGTGCATCGAGTCATGACCTCGGTGTAGTAGGCCAAATCCTCACTGCTGAGGGAGTTTTCGTCAATGGCGTCTACCTTCTGGGAGAACTCAGAGTAACGCTTCATCATGCTGGCATAGTCGGTAGCCATGCTGACCACGTTATCGGATTTCTGATATTTGTTCATGAAGGCAACATACTCATCGATAAAGGCCTCGTAGCTGTCCATCGTGGACTTGAAGTCAGCACTGTCATTGGTGTTCTGCTGCGCCTTCTGATCCGAAGACTGGTCGCTCTGCTTGTTGGCATCGCTGGAATCAGCGCCCGTATCAGTGCTCTTATCATCCTGCTTCGCGGCGTCGCCGTCCGTAGACGTATCTTCCTTCTTCTCCGGAACCTGGATAGTGATGGACATGATGGTTTCGTCGTCAGTGTCACGAGAAACGCTCACACTGTATCCATCGGCGTTCTTGGCATTGAAACTGTCAGCGGACTTGTTATAGTCCACGGTGAAACCGTTGTCTTGCACGGACTTGACGTAGTCGGCATACTGCTTGGCGTCGGTATCGCACACCTCGATGGAGAAGTAGTCCGAAGACTCGCTTTTAATTTCACCCTTTGTGGATTTCGGCTGCGGCAGCAGCGCCGCGATATCCGACTCCGGCCATGAATATGCTTCGCACTTGGTGGCGAGCGATGCTTCCAATTCCGCCCGATCAGCCTTGGCCTTCGCACCGTCACGAATTACGAACACGCCACCGATTACCAGACCCACAACGGTGATACCGACTGCCACCCAGGCCAGCACTCGGCCTTGCAACTTGCCACTCGGGCGGGTCACGTATACGGCGAAGCCTGAGAGCAGTGCCGGAATCACCGTGGCGAACAGCAGTCCGCCCCAGGATCGGCCAGAAACATCCACAAATTGGGCGAGTACGAACAACACTCCCCAAATAATGGCGAACACAGCCAGCTTGGAAGTCTTCTTCACCCCTTGTGCATTCGGAGCAAGCACGGCAGGCGCAGCGGCACCAGCAAAACCAGTGGCAGCACCGGCACCATGTGTGGCGGGTGCAGGAGCCACACCAATACGCTTGTCCAGAGCGGCGAGGAACTCATCAACGCGCTTGGCGCTTTCGTTTCCAGTCGCCTCCAGACGAATGGCGGCCCCTGCCGCACCCTGCGGGACTACGGTTAGCGTGCAGTTCACCCCATCATAGGAGTGGAAGGAAAACGCTCCGGTCTGGGTGTTTTCGTTATCCAAGGTAAACGTGGCGCCAGTAGTCAGCTGGTCGTGAATAACTTGGAACAGCTGTTGCGGACTGACCGCATATACACGATCAAATGGCGCGCCGGCGGGCCGCTGCGATGCCGTAGCCGGAGTCATCGGAGTAGTGGTAGCACCATCAGACGCTACGTTCGGTTGGCCAGCCGGTACAGTATTCGGCACGGTAGGCGCATTCGCGCGATCTTCCGGTGCGTCATTCGTGCCTTCGGACGGTGGAACCGGCTGAGGTTGTTGATCAAATGGCGTTGTCATGATGCCCTTCTTTCCTTAAGCAGCAGCATTACCAGCACAGAAGAGGCAAGCCCGGCAACCGTTACGGTCAATCCGACTGCCATGGCAAGCCGGTATCGTTCGCTCATCATTGCGTCCCTTCTTATTGCTCGCTTTGCTCTGCGATACATCGAAACCAGTGTATGGCGTTGTTATTATGTACGCAAATTAGCATTTTGTATGCATGTTAGCTTTATTGTCGATGCTTGATACCGCGCATGAACATCCTTTCCGCCACCGCACCTACACGGATGGCATCGACCATTGTCGGCGACACGCGCGGGCCATACATCAGCTGACAACTGAATTTTTCGGCGTGTTTCCGAAAAGTCGGCGTCCTGTACGCTGGGAATCGAGCAACCGCGTACGCTGGCGCAGCACAGCACCCGCAACACAGCGACAAGGAGCATGGGCAATGGCAGACATCCCCGAAGAACATTTGACCGAGGAACTGTTGGATCGGCTGCTCGCCAGCGCCAGCATTGAGCAGTATCTCGATGAGGGACTCGTCAGCGCACGCACGCTGACCGACTATCTGTTCGACCGTATGGAAGCCCATGACCTGAGACGAGCCGACGTGGTGCGGGCATCCGGCCTCAACGCCACAGTGGTTTATGACATTTTCTCCGGCAAAAGCCGCCCCGGCCGAGATCACGCCATTATGCTGGCTTTTGGTCTCAAGTGCACATTACGTGAAACCCAACGGCTACTTCGTCTTGCAGGCGTTTCCGAACTGTGGTGCAAACAGCGACGCGACGCGATTATCATCTGGTGTATACGCAATGGATTCGACCGCATTGCCACGGGCGACGAGTTGTATCGTATGGGAGAGGCGACGTTGCTACCGGCCGATTGACGACATTCGGCCCAACAACACTCACCAGTGAGACGCAAGTAAGAGGGCATCAAGGAGAGACATGGACGATAAGCAGGCGATGCATGCGATGAGCATCGACGATGCGTACCATGTCGAGCGTACGCTCGCTCGCGGACCTTCCGGCGTCACCGAACTGGTGAGCATTGACGGCAACGGCCCGTTCGTACGCAAGAAGATTCCCTCTCCCCTAGCGCAACGCAATGTGTGGGCGGCGCTCAGCGCCTGCCAGAGTAATCGTCTGCCGCGTGTGGAAGCGACGTACGAGCTGCCCGACCGGTTCGTCATCGTCTACGATTACGTGCCGGGCAGCACGCTTGCGCAAATTGCGGAGGAAAACGGGCGGCTTGCACCGAATGTGGCCGTGCAGCTTATCGACCAAATTTGCGAAGCCGTGCAGGAGCTTCACCAGCACGGCGTTATCCACCGCGACATCACGCCGGCCAACGTCATCGTGGCCCAGGATGGCGCGCATCTCATCGATTTCGGCATCGCGCGCATCCGGTCAGAGGCAAGCAACCGTTCACGGGATACCACGGCGCTTGGCACCTACGGATTCGCCTCGCCTGAGCAATATGGCTTTGCCAAAACCGACGCGCGTTCCGACGTATTCTCGCTGGGCCGGCTACTCGGATTCATGCTGACCGGCGTATATCCCGATGCCAGCGACTACGAGCAGCGACTTGCCGATGATGCCGCAGTACCGGCTCGACTACGCGCCGTCATCGGCTATGCGTGCGCATTCGAGCCCAGCAAACGGCCACAGAGCGTCCAAGAGTTTCGCCAGGCGCTGTTCTCCCAGTCCAATCCGCCCATACCGAACGCATCATCGGCAAATCCGCCATCAACGAGAACAACGAACGGCAGCGCGTCGGCGTCTCGACTATTCCGGCGTCTGCACTTGAGCAAACGCGCCATCGTGCTGTGGTCCATTGCCGGAGCGGCACTGATAATCGCCGCCATTGCGGGAGGCATTGTGTTGGCAGGCCAACTTGGCATTATCGGGTCGGCAACATCACCCGATTCCTCGACACAATCCAGCAGCCAATCAACCGATAAGGCCGATGGCGGGCACTCCTCGAACGGGTCAGGAACCGACAATGCCAATGGCACGGGCGGAGTAGTCGGCACTGACGGCGCTGATGGAGACAATCAAGACACCGTCACCGACAATCCTCTGAAAATAGTGGAATCCGGCTGGTCGGCGGACCAGCAAGGGTATGTCCACTACGCTTTCGCCCTGCGCAACACCAGTACGACCCAGCAGGTGCAGTATCCGCAGATTACCATTACGGGGCGGGCCAAAGACGGTTCCATCGTGTTCTCGCAGACGCAAGCACTGAATATGGCATTCCCGAATCAGACTGTATATGACGCCGGCCAAGCGGGCGAGGGCACGGCCCCGGCCACCGTAGATTTCGTTGTGCTTAGCCCTGATACGTACAACGTCACCGAGGCTCAAGGAACCGCTACCTTCCCCATCAGCGGAACATCCAAAATAGACAACAGGGACGGCGGCACGACGTTCAATGGCGAGGTCCGCGCCGTGGCAGATGGATTCAAGCCATCTGATGGACAGCAAATCAAGATTTCCCTAGTACTGCGTAACGCACAGAACGCAATCATCTATGGAGATATCGCATTCGTGGATTGGCCGGGCAATGGCCGATCCACGCCATTCTCGATTACCGTCTACGATCTGCCGAAGTATGTGTCTTACGATCTGTATGCGCAAATCTGGTAGTTGACTTTACGTCTGGCAGGTGGCCGTCAGGTGCCTGTCAGGCCGCTGTTCGCGTCACCTGCGCACTGACGTTACGGCGCGCCTGGCCGAACAGATAGATGCCGATGGGCAGGGTCAGAACACCGCCGATGATGAACACCAGCGAAATCGGGATCACGTCGGCCAGTGGCGCGAAGATCAACATGCCGAGCGGCATTCCGAGCGTGCTCAGGGTGGTGTCAAGGCCGAATACACGGCCCACCATCTTCTCATCGGCCTCGGTCTGGATGATGGTGCGCATCGGGCCCATGCAGATGGCCGAAGCCAAACCGTTCACCACATCAATCAGCAAATACGCCAGCAGATTGTGAACCACGCCAAGACCAACGACGGAGACGCCCACCAGAGCGATGCCGAAGGCGACCACGCGCATGTTGTTGCGGATGAGCTTGGCACCGATGGTAGACATCAGCGCGCCGCCGAGCAGCATACCGATGCTCCATCCCAGCTCGTTGGCGGCGAGTTTATCGGAGGCGGTGGTCAGGTTGATGAATCCGAGATTCAAATCGATGCCCTCATATTCGCGGGTCATGAGCAACAGCGTAAGGTTCATCGGCGCCACGGCCACGAAGCACACCAAGGCGTCACCGAGCACCACGTTGCGCAGGTTCGCCCGGCGCCATGTGTAGCTGAAACCATCTTTCAAGTCAGCAAACACACGACGGACGCTGGCAATCAGCGAACGATCAGCATTGGCATCCGACATCGGTTCGAGTGTGGGTTGCCCGCTATTCTCCGCTTCAGCCATACGCCTCGCAACATGTTCCGTGCTCTTCTTCGGCGCTTTGATCAACGCCACAAAGCCGACGCCGATAATGGCCGTGGTCACATCGACTAACAGAATCGACCACAGCGGCACTGTGTTGATAAGCACAGCAGCCACCGCAGGTGCCACAATCATATTCACCGAATTAATCACGCCGTATATTGAGTTGACGCGCAATAGTTTGCCCGAGGGAACAACATCCGGTATGAACGACTGCACAGCGGGCGTCTGCACCCCGCCTCCCGCCGAACGAATGAACAGCACCACGAAAATCATGGTCAGACTCGCCCATCCCATCGCGAAGCTCAGCGACAGCACGACGGTGACCACAGCAATCACCATATCCGGCAGCATAATCAGCAACTTGCGACTGTGACGGTCGGCCCAGGAGCCGCCGCAAATCGAGACGATGGCCTGCGGCACCACGCCAAACAACGTGGCCAGCAGCATGGCCGAACCGGTTTTAGTCTGCAATACGATCCACCACCAGATGGCATATTGCACAATATTGGAGCCCAGCAGCGAGAACGCCTGGCCGGTGAGTAGAAGCACTACACGGCGGATCCACGCACGCTCGGATTCCCCGTTGGCCACTGCTGCGGCATAGGCGGCACCGGGTTTGTTCGCGCTATGGACCGCTGCGCGCGCATTCGCATTGTCATCGCCGGAAACCTCGGGTGTTTCGCGCACAGTTGGTTCAGTTGTTGTACTACTAGAAGACATACGAGTGTTCTCAATTCTTCAATTCCACTACAAAGGTCACATCACGGCATACGCACGCCGACGCGCGTATGCGTGCACGACTCCAGCAACGAGCCGTACCCGCCGTTAGATGGCAGGCTTCAGTATCGTGACGCCATGCGTTAGCGTCACCATGCAACGATAGGAACCACTATTCGATAGTATAATCATGAAGGCGTGACGTTGCCCTTGCGCAGGTGCCGTAAGACTCCGCGGACAAAGCAATGAGGCTTCCCCCGCGAGAAGGGAAGCCTCATGGTCCATTCATTCTATTCAGCGATGATGGCGCCTAATCACCGATCATCCTTTGGGAACAGCGCGTCGAAGGCATGTTCCATCACGGACTTACGGCGGATCACACCGACGAGTCTGCCATCACCATCCACCACCGGCAGTTTCTTGAACTGCTTCTTGGCGAGGATTCGGGCCACCTCTCCAACATGCTGGTCGGGCGTGGCGGCAACGACCTTACGCGTGGCGATGTCCATCACCTTCTTGCCGGAGAGCGCCTGCACCTTGGAGGCCACGGTTTCGTCGTCGAACACCACCATCGTCGAACCGGTGCCGGTGGAAACCGTACGGGATTCATAGGTGGCAATCGATTTCAGGACATCGCCGTCGCTGACGAAGCCGACGAGCCTGCCATCGCCGTTCACCACGGGAAGGCTGGAGACGTTGAGGCGGATGAACTCGCGCACCACATGCGTGATGTCATCGCTGTCCAGGCAGCTGTAGGGCTGATCGTCCATGATCCCGCCGATGGACTGTTCCTGGGCCTGCTTGAATAGGGAGGCGGCGGGGGCCACGTATGCGCCGGCGTAGTGATGCTCGGCGGGCTGACCTTCAGTGGTTTCGGCCGCGACTTCGGCGGAGGCTTGCGCCTCGTAGGCCTTGGCGTTGCGTGCGGCCTTCTCCTTGGCACGGCTGGTGACGGTGAAGATGCAGATGATCAGGGCGACCAGCGAGATGGCGGCGCACAGCAGGTAGGAGAACGCGATGCCGCTGGCCGTGGCGGACTTCACACCCTGGGACATGTGCGAGGCGGTCACGGATGTTTCTGCGGTGACCAGAAGCGAGGTCGCAATGGCTGCCGCGATCTGGCGGCCGGTGTTGGCGATGGCGTTGCCATGGGCGATCATGTCGTTCGGCAAAGCGTTGACGCCCCAAGTGTTGATCGGCATGTTGGCGATAGCCTGACCGGATGCCTGCAATGCGCAGAACACGGCGACAAACAGCACTGATGTCCTGGTGTTGATGGTGCCGAGAAGACCAAGAGAGATGGTCATGAGCGCAAGGCCGCCGAGACCCACGCCGCGCGGGCCGAATTTGTCGAATGCGGCACCGGCGACCGGACTCAGGATGATGCCGACCGCCGCGGCGGGCAGCATGACCATGCCGGTGACGGTGGCGGATTGGCCGAGCACATTCTGGATGAAGATAGGCAACGTCACGTTGGTTGCGGCGACTGCGGCGTTGATCAGAGTGACCAGAATCGCGGAGTTGCGGAAGTTGCGGGTGGCAAGGGTGTCAACGCGCAACAATGGCTCATCGAGCTTGACTTGCTTGTATACGAATGCGACGAAGGCCACAAGACCAACGACGATTGAGGTAATGACGACCGGACTGGCCCATCCCATCGTGGAAGCGGACGAGAAGCCATAGAGCAGGCCACCGAACGCGATGGTCGAAAGGATCACGGACAGGATGTTGAGCTTTGGGTTCTTCAACTCGCTGACGTTCTTGAGCATCATCGTGCCTCCGACAAGGATGACCAGTGCCACGACTGCGATGCCAATGAACATCGGGCGCCATCCGAAACTGTCAATCACCAGACCACCGACAACCGGGCCGATAGCCGGGCCGGCGGCCATGACGATACCGGCCATGCCCATGGCGGTGCCGCGCTTATCCGGCGGATAGACGAGCATCGGCACTACGGCGACCAATGGCAACAGCACGCCGGAGCCGACGGATTGCAGTATGCGTCCGACGAGCAACAGCATGAAATTCGGCGCGACGGCACACAGCAGTGTGCCGACCATGAAAGCGGCAAGAGCTCCGGCGAAGAGCTTTCGGGTGGAGAATTTATCAATCAGATAGCCTGAAATCGGCACCATGATGCCCGAGACCAGCATGTAGACGCTGGTCACCCACTGCACGGTGCCGGTGGTGATATTGAAATCATGCATCAGTGCCGGCAAGGCCGGTGACATGACGGTCTGGTTGAGCAGCGCGATGAACGAGCCGACGACGATCACACCCACGACGATGAATCGGGTGTGCGGATCAATAGGCTTTACGGAACTGGTGGCGGACCCGAGTTCCGCGGTTTTCTGTGAGGTCACAGCATTTCCTTCTGTTGGTAACGGCATGTGTGGGCGATCCGGCCCCATGCTTGTGTCAAGACGCGGGGACACCGATGAGTCCGGGCGTAAAGGAAAAGCCGCCATCTGTTCCGCATTCATATACGGCAAACGATTCGCGGCTTTGCGTAAGTTGATGGCTATGGTGAGCGATTCATGCGACGTCGACTGCGGATGGGCCATCGGTACATCCCGGCATAAGGCGTGTCCCCGCTACACCAGCATCGAGAATAGGGCCATTTGTGGATTGGCAAACAGAACATTGCCGACGAACGACCCACGGCAGGCGCGTGCGATGAACATCGCGTAGCGATACAGGTTCATGGCATCTCCTTGATGGGTCTTCGTACGGCAGGCATCGAGAAGCCTATCATCATTCAAATCGACGGTGAAACCCACGCATGCTCGACAATACACAAAATCTTCACAAGAGGATTGGGCTTACGCATACGCTCCGCCTGAATAACGGTCCGGGGATGAATCAGGGGCGAGCTAGGGGTTGCGTCTCGTGTTTCCGTCATGATGTCTGGCGAAGACTCATAATAGAACACACATTATGCTGCTGCAGCAGCCAGTCCTTGCAGAACAATGTCATGACAAAGGCCTGAGAAGACGACTTCTCAGGCCTTATCCGTACCGCTCCCCCAGTCGCTTGTAGCGACAGCTCCCCTCGAAGAGGGGAGCCAGAGAAACACTTACTTGGAGACGTTGAACTTGAACTCGGCGTCTTACCGGTCTTCTTCGTCCCGCCTTGCCGCGGATATTCAATCGCATCGCAGGGGTGACTTCCTCGATCATTTGACAGACCGACCGACGGTCTGTATGCTTGACGGGGACATGAACGAAAGGCAGGCCATCCGCATGGCGCACGATATACATTCCGGAGACACCGAACGACGAATCCTCGATTCCGCCCGCAGGCTCTTCGCTGAAAAGGGCTACGAGAAGACGTCCATCCAGGACATCCTGAACGACCTGGGACTGTCCAAGGGCGGGCTCTACCACCACTTCAAATCGAAGGAGGCGATTCTCGACCGGCTGAACGCCGACGAGTGGGCCGTAACCGCGCGTCTTCTCGACAAACTCATCGAGCGCAAGGACATGAGTGCGCTTGAGAAGCTGCGCGCGCTCATCGTTTCCGCTGTGGACGCCCCCGATCATCTGGACCTGGTCCGTTCCCAGCTGGCGCTGCTCAAGGATCCTGCGTTCTTTACGGCGAACATGCGCTTCTGGTCGACGAGACTGCCGGAGTCCTTCCGCTCGCTCATCGATATGGGCGTGCAGGACGGCTCCATTCCCACGGCATACCCCGAGGAGGCGGCGCAACTGCTCTCGCTCCTCGGCAACTACTGGCTCATGCCCTGCTTCTACCCCGCCGATCATGCCGGCATGGAACACCGCATCCGCTGCCTCGCCACGATGCTCGACGCCATCGGCGCGCCAGTGTTCGACGAGACGCTCATCCTGCGGACGACCGAAGAGCTCACGGCCCTGACGCCGGAAGAGGATACGGCGTCCGCATAGGAGACGCGCCCGGGTGCGCCGCATCTTGCACATCCTGATGCCACAGATGTCGAAGCGCTTCCGCGCCCTTTTCCTTGGGCGTATTGTTATCACCATAACAGACCGACGGTCGGTTTGTATAAATGGCCGTGGCCAATCACAAGAAAGGAATCCACGATGACGAACGCATACGAATGCACGACCCAACCACAAAGAAGCCAAGCCGCTGATCCTCTTCGCACACGCGACTTCCGCCTGCTCGTCGCGGGTCTCGGAATATCGCTCTTCGCCAACCTTATGCTGCGGTTTGCCATGTCCATGTGGGTGCTTGACAAGACCGGCTCGGCGGCGGCGTTCGCCTCCATTCTTACTGCGAGCATCCTGCCCACGATTCTGCTCTCGCCCCTTGGCGGCGTGATGGCGGATCGTACGAACCGTCGGACCGTCATGGTGGCGCTTGACGCGCTTTCCGCCGTGACGGTGCTCGTCTGCGTGGCGATCTTTTCGGCCGCCGGTTTCAATCTGGCGGCGATAGCCGTGATGCAGGTGGTGCTCGCCGTGCTTGACGCGATGGAGACGCCTACGGTGCAGGCGGCGCTGCCGCAGATGTTCCGCTCCCATGGCGAGGATGTGATGCGTCGCGCGATGGCCGTGGTGAACGTAGTGAACCAGACGAGCACGCTCGTTCCCGCCGTGCTCGGCGGCGTGCTGTACGCGGCGGTTGGTGCGATGCCCATGATGGGCCTCACGATCGTGGGGTTCGGTGCGGCCGCCGTCGTGGAGTGTTTCATCCGGCTCGGCGCTCCCGACCGCGGCGACGCCGGCCGCGTCACCGCGGTCGACGACCTGCGCGCGGCCGGACGTTTCCTCACCCGCGAACGTCCTCATGTGCTGCATCTGGTGTTGATCTGCGCCGCGCTCAACTTCCTGGTGACGGGGTATGCGGAGGTCGGCTTCCCCTACATGGTGCGGACCGTACTGGGGTTCGGCTCCACGGCGTACGGCCTTGCATATGGTCTCGTGGGAGCATCCGGACTGCTCGGCGCGCTCGTCGGTGGACGGGTCGCGAGGTCGCTGTCCATGCGGCGATTCCCGATGGCGATCGCCGCCTTCTCGCTCACCATCCTGCCCCAAGCGCTTGTCATGACGATTCCCGCAGGTGGAGTGATGCGACTCGCGGTGCTCACGGCGAGCACCTGCGGAACCATGATCGCCATCACCCTCGCGAACCTCATCGCCGTGCCGGCGATCCAGATGGGCTGCCCCGAGAACATGACCGGCAAGGTGATGTCGCTCGCGCTCTCCGCGAGCATGTGCGCCCAGCCCCTCGGACAGATCGCATACGGCTGGGCGTACAGCGTCTACCCGGCGGGCGCGGTCCTGGCGGTGACGTTCGCCCTGGCCACCGCGATGCTGCCGCCAGTCGCGCACGTAACGCGGCGGTTCTAGGACGGGATTCCATCACCTTCGCTCTGGACAGCTGAGACATCAAAGCCATGTGCGGATATGCAAACGGCCGCCATCAATCATGGTGATGTTGGCCGTTCACGTCATCCCCGTACCGTAGATATGAAAATGACCACTGTAATCGCACATACGACGATGGTGGTCATTGGATCAATCGCCCCGGCGTCAGGCCTGCACGAGCGGGCGGATGTCGTCCAAGGTGCTGGGGTCGAAGGTCAGCAGATCGTGGTCGGCCTGAAGGTTCGCCCAGAACTCGGGCGTGGTGTCGAGCGCCTTGCCGAGCCGCCATGCCGAGCCGCCATGCCATGGGGTGGTGATGCGCCGCCTGCCATTGACGATCTCGCCGATCGGCGACATCGGCGTGCTTTGCCGTACCCGTCGAGGTGGGTGTGGACCTGCCAGACGTCCCAGATATGATATGCGCCGATGAGCGAAGCAATCGGACTTTGATTCGGAAACGGCCTTCATACCGCACTTGTCCATCACACAACTGGACTGGAACATGAACAGGCACGCAGTCACGGTTGCATAATAGGATTCAAGTCAATAGCAGCCTTCCACGCCTCCTCACAGTGCGCAACCCGGAAGGTCCTTTTTATTGGCGAACTCGACCGGTTTGGCCTATCGCAACAGTCGTTCGTTGAGGATGACAGGAGCGTGTTCGATTGACGGCTGCAACGCATCGAGCTGGTCGGACAGCTTCGACTCGTCGACCACCGGCAGTTCGAGCAGGGATCGTGCGGCCGCGTGCAGGTAGTCGTTCAACGCCTCGATGCGGCCCGGCTCCAGCGGGTAAGCCGGGTCGTTCTCCAAGGTGACGTCCAACGTTTTGCGCAACATCTCATGCTGCGCGCTGCCCATGATGGCCGCGCACTGGTCGCGGAACGTCATACGAGAATTTGCCGGCTGACGTTCGGACAGTACCTGCGGAATCCACGCGCCGCCCTCCCAGTCGGCGCGCATGTCGTTCTTGAACAGCGACATGTTATGGTCGAACAACGGCGCCGGACCCAGAATCCGGCCGGTACGGTTGTCGCGCAGGAACCCGTGGTTGTTGGCGTGACGGTCCTGATTGACGATGAGCGCGTCGAACACTAGCATCGTGCGCATCGCCTCGAACGATTCCTCGGACACGGCGCGTGCGGCGGCGAGGATCTCCGGGAACGACGCCAGCTGCGTCGCCGCATAGAACGGCACGAACGACACGTCCTTTGAGTTCATCGAACCGCACACCGACGCGAGCTTGCCCTTCCAACGGGCGATGCGGTAGTCGACCGCGTTCACACCGAGCCTGCGCGCCAGCTGCGAGGCGAGATACTCGGAATACGGTTCCAAACCGGCGTTCGCATACCCTTCGGAACCCGCCTTCCACAGTTCCAGCCCACGTTCCGTATGCCGCCATGCCTTCGGGAACTGGCCGTCCGTCGTCCACTCGCTCGACAGGCCGATCGCATGCTTCTCGCTCGACGTATACCCCGTGTAGGCCACGATGGCGAGCGTCTCGTCCAATGGATTGTCATACAGGTTGATGTCCGCGAACTTGAGGTTCTCACCGTCGCGTTCCGCCCAGAACGAATCGTTGACCGACAGCCCCTTGCACAGGTCGATGATCCCCAGCGTATCCGCAATGTTCAACCCCGCCTGCGCGAGAACCTGCGTGGCGAACTCACGATTCTTCGGAATCGTGCGCCGCTCCAGCCACGTCGTCAGCTTCGCATTATCCGGCTCCGGAGCCAACGGAAATGGCAGCAACGCGCGCTTCGACTCATCGAACCAGCGGACATGCGCCTCGATCTTGCCCGCCAGCAGGCCCTCGCCATACGACGCATCGAACCGGAGCAGCGGATCATCATAGAGCCGCAGCACGTAACTCGTCATATCCGGCCCCTCCAATCAAGCCCGCTCCAAAGTCATATCGGGCGATTCACATATGAAGAACAACTGTCTACAGTATAGACGAGGGCCTTGGAACGCGGGGGCTTCACTCTGAAGTCAAGTATTTGATACAATTTGGTGCAAAAAGATAGCAAATAGCAATAAGGAGTGGCTATGAGCATGCAGATTGCCACGCGAGTTGATGACGAGCAGGCTGCGTTGTTTAAGGAGACGACCCGACAGCTGGGTACCACCCCGGCCGATGCCCTGCGTATGTTCATCAGCGCGTTCAATGATTACCGTGGGTTCCCCTATGAGGTGCGTTTGCCACGAAATGACGTGGAGCCGTTTGCGTCCGAGCGGGACGCTACTGAGTATGCCAGTCGTCTCGCCTTGAGGATGTCCGATGAAACGAGGTGAGATTTGGACGTTGCAGGCCGATGGCTACGCCAGCAAGCCACGGCCGGTTGTCATCGTGCAGAGCGATGCCGTCGATCGGTTCGATTCCGTCATCACTTGTCTGCTGACCTCATACGATTCCTCCGACATCGACACGCGGGTCCGATTGGAACCAAGTCCGGAGAACGGCCTGAACAAAGTGAGTTACGTGATGACGGACAAGATCGTCACCGTCGACCGCAAACTGCTGGGATACCAAGTCGGCGTGGTTGATGATGCAGCCATGGCGAATATCGGCCGTCAGCTCATGCGGGTTCTAGGTTTGCTGTGACGTTTGGGATGGCTGGCGGGCGTGCGTCTACTTGTGACATCGTTTATGCACCCTTGAGGCCGTATGATGATGGCGTCGAATTCAAGCTCTCCCCAACGTCTAAGAAATGGCTTCCTTCATATTACGGTCATACGACCAACACCATATGAAGGAAGCCATCATGAATGGTCTAACGGCAATCAGCTTCTCATACGTGATTGCCAGTCATTCACCGAATCAACCGCGGTTGTCGAACATCTGCAGCAGCATCTTGCTGGGTTCGACGGCATAGACGGTGTGCGGCAGACGGGCGCTCAGGTAGACGATGCCGCCGGCCGTAAGCTCGACTTCACGGCCTTCGCCGCCGACGCGCAGCTTGCCTTCCAGCACCTGGATGATCACGGGCATGGCCGCGGTGTGCTCGCTCAGTGCCTGGTCCTTGTCGAAGCCGAACAGCACGGCGCGCAGGCCGTCCTCGCGCAGCACCGTACGGGAGACAGTGGCCTCCTCCTGAATATCGATCAACGAGGCCAAGTCTTCGATGAATCCAAGATGCGGCTCGGTCGAAATGGCGTGGCCTTCGGCGTCGTGGGCGTCGTGCTTGCAGGCGCAGTGCTTGGCCTCACCCGCTTCAGCGGCCGCGACTTCGCCATGCTTGCAGTGGCACTCCTTCTTCGCGCCCGGCTCCGCGGCCGCGCCCTCGGCGTGCTCGTGCTTGCAGGCGCAGTGGTGTTCGCCGTTGGCGGCAGCCGCCTCGGCTGCCGCGGCGGCTTCCCTACGCTGCTTGCACTTGCAATGCTGCTCGTCGCGTCCTGCCTTGCATGCGGTCTGCTGCTCGTTCTCATCGGCCATGATGTTCTCCTATTCGTCGCGCGTACCTCACATACGCGTCATCGCTTTTGGTCGTTTTCCATTATCCGGCCATCGTGGGCCGGCACACCGCTGTTACGCTTCGGGCTTGCGTACCACGAACGCGATACCGGTAAGTTCGTTGCTGTACTTGTCGAAGGTGTGCTTCATGTTGAGCACGCGGGCGCGGATGTCCTTGTTGCCCAGAACGTTGCGCAGGATGCGCAGCACACCGCCGATACCTTCATCGGCGATATTGCGCTTCATGTCCAGCAAGGCCATCGGCTCCTTGCCTCTCCACAGCACCTCGAAGCCTTCGGCTTCCAGCAGCTCGCGCCATTCCTGCTCGGTGAGCGGGCGCGCGTTCACCTTGATGCTGCGAGCCAGGGCCTTGCGCACCTCATCCTTGACGGATTCGTCCAGGTTGTCCGGCTGCAGGCCGAGTTCGTGAATCGAGTAGGTGCCGCCGGCGCGCAGTAGTCGGAAGGCCTCGCCGATAATCGCCTGCTTGCCACGCTCGGTCTGCATGGTAAGCATGGCTTCGCCGATCACCACGTCGGCGCTGTTGGATTCCAGACCGGTGTCGGCGGCGTCGCGCTGCACGCAGCTTGCCGGAATCGTGGCCTTCTCACTGGTGAGTTTGGAGATGATGTCCACGACCTGCGGATCGCGGTCCACGCCACGGTAGCTCTTGGGGTCGCGCTCGAGAATCGCCCTAGTGGTCAGGCCCAGCCCCGGGGCGAATTCGACGACATCCTTGCCGGCGATGTCCGCGTTGGCGAGCATGCGTTCGGTGAGTTTCTTGCCGCCGGGGCGCAGCACGTGCTTACCGATGCGGGCCAGAAGCCAATGGCCCTGCAGGTGCGCGGGGTCTCGGTCGGACTGCGGCAGGGGCAGCTCGCGGTTGGTGGCGGGTTTGGTGGCAGTGGACTGAAATGCCTGAGAAGGCTGCGGTGTAGTGGTCATGTGTCGTGATGCTATAGTCCACAGCCCGCCCGCACAAGGGTTTTTCGCTAGAAATCAGCCGAATGTGAGAATGCTCACCCGAGTAGGCGCCTGAGCATGCGGCTCAGGGACGATTCAGGGGATGCTCAGGGGTCCCGTCACCGATTCCCCACATATCGCCCGCGTTCGCCTAATAGAATGGAATCCAGAATTCGATTCGGTATCCGGCGCAATGCCGGCAAATGTGAGGAACTTACGATGAGGGTCATCGGCAATATTCTGTGGATCATTCTGGGCGGACTGGCAATCGCCATCAGCTGGACACTGATCGGACTGTTTCTGTGCATCACCATTATCGGTATTCCACTAGGAGTTCAGGCGTTCAAAATGGCGGGCCTTACCTTGACACCGTTCGGCAAAACCGTGCAATACGGTGGCGGCGTTGGCTCCACGCTGGCCAATATCCTCTGGGTGGTGCTGGTCGGCTGGTGGATGGCACTCGGCTATCTGGGTGCAGGCGTGCTCAACTGCATCACCATCATCGGCATCCCGTTCGGCCTCCAGTCGTTCAAAATGGCCAAGCTCGCGCTCTGGCCGTTCGGCGCACAGATCTACAGTCTGTAACAATTGTTTCTGCAGTAAGTCCGGTGCAACGCATTATCATCGTGCGTTGCACCGGACTTTTTTATATACAACGGGCATTTCACACACCGCGTGATTTGACGGATTTGGATGCAATGCCTTATAGTGCGCGAACCATGATTCAACACATCGCATTAAGCAGCAACGGCGTGAACGAACACGTCATCTGATCAGTACACCTCTCATTGACGCATAGCTGAATCATTGCCGGTGATATCGAGCCGACTCGTTCGCACCATGCCCCATAAACGTACCTATACGAGTATGCGTTCTTGGCATCGTCGCAACGCAATGCACCGCGGCAAAACCCATTGCATACCATCACATATTCAGAAAGAACAACAGATCATGAAGTATTTCACTACTGACACGCATTTCGGGCACTACATATGTCACTCACACGCAGTCATGCGCACAACTATATTTTTGTATCATCCATGATTTTATAGTTGTTTATTGACTCATTTCCTTCTCTATCTTATACTTTCTACAATCAAGGATGCTCTTTGGGAAGCGAGTCTCTCTCATGGATATGAAGTATAGAAGTTTGGCAAGGCTGTTCCATGCCGACAGGTCAGTCGATTCCTTCAATAACCATGCGGCACTCGCACGGCAGCGGCTTGAGGCAGATTCCACATTCAGGACCGGGGTCATCACGCCATTGGGCGAGCTGTTCTCCGCCACGCCACGCGAGACGACCCTGCTCACGGAAAATATACTTCTCGCCGAAAGGCGCGTATCACGGCTCTGGAACCAGATTCCCGGCGTCATGCGCTGGGACTACATACGGCATTCCATCAGTGAGGAACTGTTCGCCACCAACGAGATGGAAGGCGTGCGCAGCACCCGCAAGGAAACCCAGGACGCCGTGGACGCGGCCGACAAGGCAAGGAGGGACGGCGACGACTCCAAGGCGCGGTTCAGCGAATTTGCCAAGCTGTACCTGAACCTCACGGACAAGGACTCCGCGTTGCCGGCGGGCATCGCCGACATCCGCGACATCTATGACAAGGTCGTGCTCGACGAAATCGATGAGAGCGATCAGCCGGACGGCGACCTGTTCCGGAAAGGCGATGTGGAAATACAGGGGCCGCACGGCCTCGCGATCCATAACGGAGTCAAAGGCGAAGGCAACATCGGCGCACTCCTCACCGATATGATCCATCTCGCGACCTCCGACGAGATTCCCCGGCTGCAGTCGGCCATCATGTCGCACTTCCTGTTCGAATACGTCCACCCGTTCTACGACGGCAACGGCAGAACCGGCCGGTATCTCCTGGCCCTGTACCTGAACCATGACCTGACTATGCCCACCGTGCTATCCCTGTCCCGCACCATCGCGGAGAACAAGAACGCCTACTACAAAGCATTCATGGAAGCGGAAGACAAGCTGAACTGCGGCGAACTCACGCTCTTCGTGAACACCATCCTCGGATTCATCCAACAAGCCCAGGATGAGCTGATTGACGAACTCAGTATCAAGGTCGATCAGCTCGACAAAGGTCGGATACTCTGTACACAGCTTGAAAAGAGGCATGGCCTATCGCGCAATGCCGTCTCGGTGCTCTATGGCGTGATTCAGGAAGAGCTGTTCGACTCGTCCAAATCCATGTCGTTGGACGAAGTGGCCCATCACATCGGACTGTCCAAACAGAGCGCAAGGAAATACGTGGAAGAGCTCTTGGCCGCGGGGCTGGTCGTACAGACCGGAAAACGCCCGCTGAAAATACAGGTATCGAAATCATTGAGGAATGTTCTCGTCACAGGAGTCGACGAGAACGCGGAAGCCTAAATGAAGAAAGGTGGACGCAAACATCTCAACGAGGCCCATACTACGTGGAAAGGCCCAGGCAGCCAACACTGCTCGGACCTCTCTTTCATCGCTTTCCTCAGTCGCCTTCAGCGATAACTTCCCTCGCCGAGGGGAAGCCACGGAAAAAAACTTTCTTTCTGAACATCATCACTACGACGACGGCATACATCATCCATTGCATTGGGAATAAGCCGTCACCGAATACAGAATCTAATGAGCTCGGATCACTCATTCACGAGCACCAGAATTCGTTTCATGAATTACCACGTTTGTGTCTTTGAAAGGCATGCGGCCGAATCCAATTCGAATCGCAACTCGGGAATATACAGGCGGCGGCACCGATGCCTCTCACATCACCGGGAAACGATGACGACACCGGGAAAACCATCAGCCCACACTGCGGAAAAACACTGCCGAACCCGCCCAACAAATATTGAAGCAGTACACACCACGTGCAGGCCAACATCCTCGAACTGACCGGCAGGCGGCCCCGCCTGGAGGCCGGCAGACGGCTGCGCGCGATTGCCGCCGCCCGGCACGCGTCAAGGACCGGGACTCCGCCACGGCGTGGCTCGTCTCCTACAGCCGGTGGGAGCAGGACTTTGCCTCGTTCCTCGACGAGAAGAGCGAATACGCCGACGGCAGCGTGAACGGCATGCACCAAAGGCTCGTCAAGGCGCGGCGCATGATCCCAGGCGCATCCGGGAGGGCCAGCCGTTCGCGTTCCTCGACGAGGGGCTCGCGGCCAACGCGATGACCGACGAACGACTCGAGCGCCGGACACACATTTTGACCTATAACCCTTAATTTTCTAATCAGGAGCAGGGAAAACAGGAATTCGCCTATGAAATACTGGATGCACGCAGACAGTCCGCTGTCAGTGTCTTTGCATTTTGAAGCATCTCCTCCGGTGTCCCTGTAAATACCACTTCTCCCCCGTTCTTCCCTCCATCGGGGCCGATGTCAATAATCCAGTCCGCCTGCTTCATCACGTCCAGGTTATGCTCAATCACTACCAGCGTATTTCCGCTGGATACAATCCCATCAAACAGCTTCAACAGATTATCTACATCGGACCTGTGAAGGCCTGTGGTCGGCTCATCCATGACAATGATGCTACCGCTCTTCCCCAGGTTCTTTGCCAGCTTAATCCGCTGCCGCTCTCCCCCGGACAGGGTACTAAAGGGCTGCCCCAGCGTCAGATAGGATAATCCCACCTGCTGCATTACGCTCAGGCGTTTCCTGATCCTGGTATCCTCAAATAATTCCAGTGCCTGGGAAGCGGTAAGCCCCAGCAATTGGACAATATTCCTCCCCTTGTAGGTACAGGCAAGGGCCTCCCTGTTATACCGCACACCGCCGCATGCCTCGCATTCTGTAACAATCGGGTCCATAAAGGCAAGTTCCGTAACGAGAACACCTTTGCCGCCGCAGATTGGGCAGGCTCCGGCGGAATTAAAACTGAACAGGCTTTCCGGCTGATTGTTCTCCCTTGCCAGAAGTTTTCGTATCTCATCAAAGAAGCCCAGGTAGGAAGCTGGTGTAGAGCGGCTGGTAGCTGTAATCGGCCCCTGGTCCACCATCACCACTTCATTCTCATACGCTCTCGCAAATACCTGGGAAATGAGGGTACTCTTTCCCGAACCAGCCACACCAGTCACCACCGTCATGACCCCCAGAGGGATATCCACATCCACATGCTTTAGGTTATGAAGGCAGGCATCCCTTACCGGCAGGCTGCCTGCGGCTTTACGTGGCGTCTGTTTTATGGGGAACAACTTTTGCATGGATTTTCCCGTCAGGGTATCTGTCCTAAGTAGTTCCGGATAGCTTCCCTCAAACACGATTTCACCGCCGTTTTGTCCTGCCGCAGGCCCCACGTCAATGACATGGTCTGCGATGGAGATTACGTCTTTATCGTGTTCCACCACAAGGACTGTATTTCCTTTATCCCGAAGCTTCTTGAGAAGATGATTCATACGGTAGACATCCCGTGGATGCATCCCGGCACTGGGTTCGTCAAAGATATAGGTCATCCCGGTCAGACTGCTTCCCATATACCGGACCAGCTTCAGCCTCTGGGCCTCCCCGCCGGACAGGGAGGGTGTTTCCCGGTTCAGATGCAGATAAGGGAGTCCAATCTCGATCATCCGGTCCAATCCCTCCAGGATGGTATGAACCAGCAGACCCACTGTCTGGTCCGTGATCTGTGTCAGGACTTCCCGCAGGAGAGTCAGCTCCATCTCGCACATGTCTGCAATAGAATACCCGTTTATTCTACAGTTCAAAGCCGCCTCATTCAGCCTTCTTCCATGACAGTCACTACATTCTATTTCCGTAATCAGCTTTTTTGACTTCTCTTTGGTGTGTCTGCTTTTGCTGCTGATATCCCGGTTTAAGAGGGCCTTCGTATACTTATGGTACAGTCCAGTTACTTTCGGGTTCTCCGGCTCTCCCTTACCATCACGGGCACCATAGACAAGAAGGTTGTATTCTTCTTTTGTGTAATCCCGGATGGGTTTATCAAGGTCGAACAGCCCTGACTCAGCATACTGCTTCCAATACCAGGATCCCGGACGGTACAGGGAATCCTTCACACAGCCCTGGTTCCAGGATTTATTCCGGTCCAGGACTGCTTCCATATCCACTTTTGTAACTTTTCCGAGACCGGAACAGGTCTTGCACATCCCGTTGGGGTCATTAAAAGAGAAATAGGACGCAGTTCCCACAAAGGGCTGCCCAATCCTGGAAAACAACAGCCGCAGGCTGGCATACAGTCCGCTGATGGTCCCTACTGTGGAGCGTGCATTTCCCCCTAAGGAGGACTGGTCCACCACAACGGACGGTGTCAGATTGTCAATGCGCTCCACTGCCGGTCTGGGGTATTTGGGAAGCCTGGACCGTACAAATGCCGGGTAGGTTAAGTTCATCTGCCGCTGGGATTCCGCTGCAATCGTGTCAAAGACAATACTGGATTTCCCGGACCCGGACACCCCGGTAAATACTGTGATTTTTTCCTTCGGGATTCTGAATGTAACGTGTTTCAAGTTATTCTGGGTAAGCCCATACACCATAATGTCTGCCATCTGATCACACTCCTTTTCTCTTTTTCCTGCTGTCATATCCAACCAAACCTGCTGCAATCAGAGCCGTAAGGATGTCTGCGGTGGGACCTGCGTACAGAATCCCGTCCATTCCCCAGATACCCGAGAAAATATGGATGAGCGGTACCATCAGCAGAAGTGGCCGGAGGATGGAAAGCAGCATCGCTTTCACTGCCTGTCCGGCTGCCAGATAATACTGGGCTGACACCACCTGAAATCCAGTAAACGCCAGTCCGAACAGGGAAATGCGCATACACTTGATACCAAATGCCATAGATGCTGGCTCATTCATCCCAAAAATCTACAGAATCTCCGCCGGGAATAACTCACAGATAAGCCAGCCAATCACAGAAACCACCGTAGCTGCGCCAACCGCCTTTTTATAGGTTTCTTTGACCCGGTGTTCGAAACCAGCGCCTTTGTTAAATCCGATGATGGGCTGCATCCCAAGTGCAATCCCCACACAGATAGCAACCACTACAGAACTGATCCGAAGCACAATCCCAAGACTGCTAAGTGCCGCTTCGCTGCCAACGCCTGCCATTTCACAGCTCACCACCGCTTTGTTCAGTTCAATCTGCAGAATTGTTACCGCCACCTGAATCATGCAGGATGGAAGCCCAAACGCAAATATCTGACCGCAGATGGGTAATGTAGGGCAGATATTTTTTCTTCTTAACCGGATATGCCCTTTCTTTAAAAAGTAAACCAACAGTATGACCGCGGACATGATCTGCGAGGTTACGGTAGCGATTGCTGCACCTTTCACTCCCCAGTTAAAAACAAATATATAGATTGGATCCAAAACCAGGTTGATTACCGCTCCGACCAGGAAGCATCCCATAGCCAGGATGGGGCTGCCACACGCTCTGGCCATACTGGACAGGGCAATAGCTGCCATACTAAAGGGTGCACCAAGTAAAATGATGGGGACATAATCCAACACATAGGACAATGAGCCCTGCGCCCCCTTCGTAGCCCCAAAAGCTAGTGCCAGCGGTTTCAGGAAAGTAAGGCATATAACGGTAAAAAGAATACCTATGGCAACAGACAGAGTGAATACCGTTCCAAGGGTTTTTTCGGCTTCTGCTTCTTTTCCTGCCCCTAAGTTCATGGACGTATAGACACTGCCGCCAATCCCCAGCAGGGTGGCGATGGATAAAAGAATCGTGACGAAAGGAAAAGTAACCGTGGTTGCAGCAATGCCAAGATATCCCACCCCACGCCCAATGAATATCTGGTCTACGATGTTGTAAAGTGCATCCACCAGCATGGATAAGACAGATGGGATTGCAAATTTTATGAGCAGCCTGCCGAGAGGTTCGGCTGCAAGAGGGTTTCCCCTCACTGTTTTAATAGTCTTGTCCATCTCTTTTTCTCCTTTGGTTTTTTCATCATTTACGCTGGATTAGCGTATCAAAGGAGCGCAAACCATTCATGATACTTTTTGCGGTTTTTTCATCCGAAGGCCTGACGGCAAACCATGCCTCCTGAATCGGCGTCTCCATGCCCCCGCCTTCTATAGGGTATACCTCGATATCCGGCAGCTCTGCATAAAAAAGGCCTGATGATGGCAGAACTTCTAAATGCAGATACCGGAACATATTATCGGAAGTCACATGGCAGCATGGATCTGCTGTTACCATGCACCAGGTGGCTTCAGATATCCGAAACTCTTCCATTCCTGGGGGCATTGTTTGGTTTAAATAGAACTGATATAATGTGGATAGGAAAAACTGTGAACATCTGGGAGGCAATATGAAGAATTTATCGGAATTACCTAACATAGGAAACGCTGTAGCTAATCAATTAAAACAAGTTGGTATTTTAGATGAAGACGATTTGAAATCCATAGGAGCAGAACAAGCATGGCTGAAAATACAGCAAATTGATAAAACAGCGTGTATCAATAAACTCTACGCATTAGAGGGTGCAATCTTAGGCATAAAAAAAACTTTATTGCCAAACGAAAGAAAAGAAGCATTAAGAGAATTTTATAACAGATATAAAAAGTAATAGTAAAAACGGATGGAGGTGCCTGTTTGAAACGATATCCCCCTTTAGAAAGGGCCATTACCTATATCGAAGCACATCTAAATGAATATATCGGTCTGAATGAAGTATCAAGAGAAACCGGCTACTCCTACTACTACATGACCCGCCTGTTTTCTTCTGTTTTAGGTGAATCCGTGGGACACTATATCAACCGTCGGAGGCTTTACAATGCGTCCGAAAAACTGATTCATTCCGACCAGAAGGTCATTGATATTGCACTTGACTGTGGTTATGAATCGTCAGAGGCGTTCAGCAGGGCCTTTAAAGCTGTTTTTGGATACAGTCCTGTAGCTTACCGGAAAGCCGGACTTGATTTGGTGATAAAAGCAAAAAAAGAACTGGCGCCGGAAGATGTGTGCCATATTGCCAATCATATTTCACACGCTCCCAAGATCATCCTGCTAGGTGAGACAGAAGTAGCTGGGCTTCGGGGGACTACTTCCCTGTCCGACAATCAGCTGCCCGGACTGTGGGAACAGTTCCATGGTCTTAACAAAGATTTTTTCACCACATCTGCGGGATATGGCATCTGTGAAACGCAGAAGACGGCTTATACAAAAGACGGCGACGCGTTATATTCCGTCATGATCGGCGGTCCGGTGAAGGATTTTGATTGCCTGCCGCTGGAACTGGCAAAAAAGACGCTGCGTGCAGGAAGATACGCTGTTTTCACCCACCGGGGCACACTTGGAAACTTTATATAAAACATATCAGTATATCTTCGGAACATGGTTGCAGACCACAAGGGAAGAACTGGATGACAGGGAAGATTTTGAAGTTTATGAGCATGAAATTCTATCCTTTGATGATCCAGATAATGAAGTTAAAATTTTTATTCCTATCAAATGACAGGACACCATTTTGCGCACGGGCGCTGACGGTGTTTTACATATCACCGGGTATTTAGGGTGTGTTTACACTATCTAGGTTTTGTGTGATAATTATCGTGTGTGTACGCCAGATATCACACAAAACCTAGATAATGTAAACACACCCTAGAATTCCCAGATTTTCAGCACTACCAAACGGTCACTTCTTAGACGTTGGGGAGAACTTGAACTCCACAATATCTCCGTCGGCCATGACGTAGTCGCGGCCCTCCTGACGGAGCTTGCCTTCCTCCTTGATCTTGGCCATGGAGCCGTCGGCGGCCACGAAATCGTCGTAGGAGACGATGTCAGCCTTGATGAAGCCCTTTTCGAAGTCGGTGTGAATCACGCCGGCGGCCTGCGGGGCGGTCCAGCCCTTGTGGATCTGCCAAGCACGCACCTCCTTGACGCCTGCAGTCAGGAAGGTCTGCAGTCCGAGGATGTCGAAGCCCACGCGGGCCAGTTGGTCGAGACCGGACTCGCTCAAGCCAGCGTCGGCCAGCATTTCGCGGGCGTCCGCCTCGTCGAGCTCGGTCAGGTCCGCCTCGAACTGAGCGTTGAGGAACACGGCCGGAGCCGGGGCCACGGATGCGGCGAGCTTTGCCTGCAGGTTCTTGTTGGCCAGCTCGTTGTCGTCCACGTTGAACACGTAGATGAACGGCTTGGCGGTCATCAGATGCAGGTCGTAGACGGAATCCTTGTCGAAGCGGCCTTCGCGTGCGGCCTTGTCGAGCGTCTCGCCGGCTTCAAGGATGGTCTTTGCCTGCTTGACAGCGTCCATGTAGGCCGGCTCGATCTTCTTGCCGCGCAGATCCTTCTCCAGCTTGGGCAGCGCGTTTTCGATGGTCTGCAGGTCGGCGAGGATCAGCTCGGTGTTGATGGTGTCGATGTCGTCGGCCGGATCCACCTTGCCGTTGACGTGGACGATGTCGTCGTCCTCGAAGGCGCGCACAACCTCGCAGATCGCGTCGGCCTCGCGGATGTTGGCCAGGAACTTGTTGCCCAGGCCTTCGCCCTCGGAGGCGCCCTTGACGATGCCGGCGATGTCCACGAAGGTCACCGTGGCGGGCACGACCTTTTCGGTGTGGACCAGCTTGGCCAGCACCGGCAGGCGCTTGTCCGGCAACGGTACGATGCCAGTGTTCGGTTCGATGGTGGCGAACGGATAGTTTTCGGCCAGCACGTTGTTGCGGGTCAGTGCGTTGAACATGGTGGACTTGCCGACGTTGGGCAGTCCGACGATTCCGATAGTAAGAGACATGCCTTTAAGTCTAAAGAGCCAAGCGACAAGCGCACGGGAACCGCGAAATGCTCGACTCGCACAATATGAACATCCCCATTTCGGAGTATCCGATAGCAGGGTATAAACGGCGTTCATAACGCAAAACCCGGCCGGCACATCATCAATGCATATTGCGAAGCTCATCAATCACATGCCATCGGTTGCGACTACTGGGTTTTGCGCATCAGCCGGCTGCGAGTTCGAGCAACGGCTCTTGCAATACACCACCCCGACCTCCAAGTCAATACCTTTATCCGCACTCGTCGAACGTTCTTTTCTTGGCGAAATACACCCCCGCCACCCGTTATCCTTATGGGGTAGCACACGGAGCCGCTACGTTTTACCCCATACATGCGGCCCGCAACCATTGAGAGAGACCATGCAACAAGCATTACTACGTATACGGAAGGAGGGCCGGCTGTGAGCTGGGAAGTCATCCAAGCAAGTCTTCCACTGTTCGGGAGGGCGTTCGTCTTGACGTTACGTCTTTCCGCAATCAGCGTGGTGCTGGCTACCCTTCTGGGATTGGTGCTGGCATTGCTGCGCGAATACCGCGTGCCTGTGCTCGCCCAAATCAGTACCGTATTCGAGGAGCTGTTCCGCAACACCCCTTTGCTGATTCAATTGTTCTTCCTGTATTACGGATTCCCGTCCATCGGCATCAAATGGAGCGCCGAGATCTGCGCTGTCGTCGGTATGTCCATTCTGGGCTCCGCATACATGTCCGGCGCATTCCAAGGCGGCTTCAGTGGTATTCCGCAGGTGCAGAACGAGTCTGCACGCGCGCTGGGACTCTCGCCTTTGCAGATGATTCGTCACGTGACCCTGCCGCAGGGACTCACGCGCAGCGTGCCGGCCGTCGCCGCGAACGTGATTTTCATGGTCAAGGAGACCTCCGTGTTCACCGTTATCGCGGTACCGGAACTGACCAACACCGCACGCGACTTGATCGGCATGTACTACCGCAGCGACGAATACCTGCTGGAGCTGGTCATCGCCTACGCAATCATTCTTATCCCGTTGTCCGTCATCCTCACACTGCTGGAAAGGAGGGTCCGTCGTGGTACTTTCGGCGATAACTGAGGCCTCCGGCGCCAGCGTGCTGTTCACCGGCGACAACTTCACCCGTCTGCTGGGCGGACTCGGCACCTCCATCACGGTGGCCGGACTGGCCCTGCTGGTGGGCATTCCCCTGGGCATCATCCTCGGCGCACTGCGTATCCTGCGCAATCCGGTACTGCGCGCGGTGCTGAGGCTGTACCTCGAGTTCTTCCGCATCGTGCCCACGCTGGTACTGCTGTTCCTCACCTATTACATCCTGCCGCGCGAACTTGGCGTGCAGGTCGACGGCGTGACCGTGGCAGTCGTGACGTTCGGCCTATGGGTCGCGGCCGAAATCAGCGATATCGTACGAGGCTCGTTGATTTCCGTATCCGATCATCAGGTCGATGCCGGCAAGGCGCTGGGCATGAACGGACTGCAGGTGCTGTGGTACGTGCGTATCCCCCAGTCCATCAACCTGATGGTTCCGGCCACCATCAATCTGGCGGCGCGCGTCATCATGACCACGTCCCTGCTGCTGCTCATCAGCGTGATCGACGTGATCACGGTGGGCCAGCAGATCATGGAGGCCAACCGTATGACCCACCCGGACGCCGCATTCTGGGTGTACGGATTCATTTTCCTGCTGTATTTCATCATTTGCTGGCCGCTGGCGATGATCGCCAAGGCCCTGGAGAAGCGAGCCAAGGAGCGTAACAATGGCTGATTCAGAAGAAGTGTCCGTGTCCAACGACTCCGAACCGCTGCTGTCCGTCCGTCATCTGCGCAAATCCTATGGCGATCACGAAGTGCTCAAGGATGTCAGTTTCGACGTCAAGCGCGGCCAGGTGCTGGTGCTGCTCGGTCCCTCAGGTTCCGGCAAGTCCACACTGATTCGTTGCCTGAACGGTTTGGAGACCATTCAGGGCGGTGAAATCTGGTTCAAGGGCCAGAAGATCGCGAATAACAGCGAGAAGACCTGGCGCAAGCTGCGTGCCGAAATCGGCATGGTGTTCCAGAGCTACGATCTGTTTCCGAATCTGACCGTGGCCAAGAACATCGAACTGGGCCCCACCAAGGTGCAGAAGCGCCCGAAGGCCGAGGTCGCCAAGCAGATGGATCAGCTGCTGGCCGACGTGCAGCTCACCGAATACAAGAACTCGTACCCGCGCGAACTGTCAGGAGGCCAGAAACAGCGCATCGCCGTTGTGCGTGCGCTTGCGATGAACCCCGAGCTCATGCTGTTCGACGAAGTCACCGCATCACTCGATCCGGAAATGGTGCGTGAGGTGCTGGAGCTTATGCTTCGTCTCGCCAAGCGCCATATGACGATGATCGTGGTGACCCATGAGATGGAGTTCGCCCGGCGCGTGGCCGACACGGTGATGTTCCTGGAGAACGGCGTGATCTTGGAACGTCAGCCCGGCGACGAGTTCTTCACGAATCCCGAAACTGACCGTGCCAGGAACTTCCTAGAGAGCATGGCTCCGGTCGGCGGTGAGGCATGAGTACTCCGTTCATGCCGAATCATCAAGATTTGCAATAACCAACAAGAAAAGGATAAAGGGGAAAGAATTATGTTCAATGTCAAGAAAGCTTTGGCCGGTGTGCTCGCCGGCGTCACGCTAATTTCCGTCGCGGCTTGCGGCAATGGCCCGGATCCGGCTGCCGGCGGCTCCTCCTCTCAGCAGGGCCAGACCGTCGAGCAGATCAAGAAGACCGGCAAGATTCGTATCGCCACCTTCGGCGACCTGCCGCCCTACGGCTATGTGAAGAACGACGGCACCCGCGCCGGCTATGACGTGGCGCTCGGCAACCAGATCGGTAAGGACCTTGGCGTCAAAGTCGACTGGGTGCAGGTGAACGCCGATGGCCGTGTGGACTCGCTGAAGTCCGACAAGGTCGACCTGGTGCTGGCCAACTTCACCGTGACCGACGAGCGCAAGCAGGTGGTCGACTTCGCCGATCCGTACATGAAGGTGTCCATCGGCGTGGTCTCCCCCGACAGCGCCAAGATCACCAGCGCCGATCAGCTCAAGGGCAAGCAGCTGGCCGTGACCAAGGGCACGACCGCCGAGGCCTTCTTCACTGAGAAGTACCCGGATGTTCAGCTGCAGAAGTTCGATTCCAAGACCCAGCAGTTCCAGGCCTTCAAGGATGGCCGTGTGGCCGCCCTCGCCGACGACAACACCTACCTGTACGCGTGGGCCAAGGACAACCCGGGCTACACCGTGGGTATCAAGACCATCGGTGACGAGTCCACCATCGCCCCGGCCGTGAAGAAGGGCAACAAGAGCCTGCTCGAATGGACCAACAAGGAGATCAAGACCCTGACCTCCAACGGCTTCTTCAAGGACGCCTACCAGAGCGAGCTCGCCCCGAGCTTCACCTCCGACATCAAGCCGGAAGACGTGATCATCGAGTAGTTTCGTCTGCTTCATACTGCTCCCGCTGGCGGGGGCTATCATGCGAAGCATGACTGGGGGTGGTCCTGTGATTCGGGAGACCCCCAGTCGGCTTCCGCCGACAGCCCCCGCCGGCGGGGGCAATTTTTTTGCCGAGTGCAGTCAGCCGACGATGGCGTCGACGGCGTCAATGACCGCGCCACGGAAGCCGTCTTTTTCGAGCTGGGCAACGCCCTTGATAGTGGTGCCGCCAGGCGAGCAGACAGCATCCTTCATGGCACCAGGGTGGGTTTCGGTGGCCATGTACAGCGCTCCGACGCCCTCGACCATCTTGGCCGCCAAGCGGTAGGCGGTGGCGCGTTGCAGACCGTACTGCACACCGGCATCGCCCAGTGCCTCCATGTACATGTCGGTGAATGCGGGCGCGCAGCCGGCCACCACCATGGCGATGTTCATGTGTGCGGTATCCACGCGCTCAATGAGGCTGATGGGCGCGAACACCTGTTCGAAGGTCTCGGTCTCCTCATCGGTCAGGGTGTTGACGGATTCGGTGACGAGCACGCCCTCGCCCACAGCCATCGGCGTATTCGGAATCGTGCATTGAATGTGGATGTCCGGAGAGTCGACGGATTCGCCGTCTTCGGTGGTGAACAGATCCTGATATTTCTTGAGATTCCAGCCGGCCGCAATGGAGACGACGATTTTGCCAGGCTTGGCGAGTTCGCTGGCGAGCGGCTTAACGACGGCGTCAATCTGATAAGGCTTGATGGCGATGATGACCACGTCGGCGGCCACCACCACTTCCAGCGGATTGTGCAACGGGCGCACGCCGAGCTCGGCAGTGGTCTTCTCGAGTTTGTCATAGCGGGCGGCGCAAGCGACCATCTGGCCGCCGGTGACCACGCCCGCGTCGACAAGGCCTCGGGCGATGGCCTGAGCCATGTTGCCGTATCCGATGAATCCAATGGTGAGATTCCGGGTCATAAGATTTCCTTTCGTCCGTACTTGGGCTCCCCTCTCTCTAAGGGGGCTGTCAGCGGAGCTGACTGAGGGAAGTTTTCCGCACTTGACATACTCCCCTCAGTCTCGCTCCGCGAGCCAGCTCCCCTCCAAGAGGGGAGCCAAAGAGGTTAGAACAGTTCTTCGAGGTCGCCTCGGTTGAGGGCTTCGTCGTAGAGGTGCTTGAACACCACCGAACCGTGCAGTCCGTCGTGCTCGAACTCGTTGGTGGTCCAATAATGGCTGTTGCCCACGCGGCTCAATGTGTCGAGTTGCATGCCTGAGTCGACGTACATGTCGTCGAAGTAGACACCGGCCTGCAGCGGCACTTCGTTGCGTGCCAGCTGGTCCTCGTCATAGATCACGCCGAAGCTCGTGTCTTCCATCAGCAGGTCCATGGCGGGCTTGAACGGGCGCAGCGCGGCCTCCTGCTCGAACATCCACGGGAACATGGCCTCACCGGTGAAATTGAGCGGGCGCACATCGGCACCGAACTCGGACTTGCCGTCGCGCACACGCTGGGCGGCCCAGCGAATCGGCTGGTCCATCTCGCCGTTGGCGTAGATGAATTCCTGCAACGGCCAGTACAGCGGACGCGATGAGGTGGCGTTCATCACCTTGGTCAGGAATTCGTCGGACAACGGCGATGCGGCGGAAACGGAGCCGTCGCCATCGAGGAAGGCGCTGTCGAGGATCCAATGCACTCGCTCGAAACTCGGCTTCTTACCGAAGTCGGAGCCAAGGCACTGCAGACGTTCCACGGTGAGCGGGTCGCCGTTGGGCATGATCGGGAAACCGTGGGCCGCCATGCCGGCGATCACGCCGAGACGATGTTCGACTTCGGTTCCCGCCATCGGGTTCAGTACGGAATCGGTCAGCTTGCCCACGAACTCGGAGACTTCCGCGGCGGTCGGCAGCTTCTCCACAATGGCCGCCACACGCTCCTTGTCCTGCGGATAACGCTCGTAGAACTGGGCGGTCTTGCGAATCACACGCGGGAAGGTGTGCTCATAGACCTCGGTGGCGCAGGCGGGCACGTGCGGAATGCCGCCGGTGGTGAAGCTGGCGATCACACCGGCCGGGAACAGGGACAGCGTGGTCAGGGTCAGGAAGCCGCCATAGCTTTGGCCCATTGTCACCCACTTGCGCCCGCCGAACTCGGTCAAACGCAGATGCTCGAAGTCACGCACGATGGAATCGGCGAGGAACTTCTTCAGGTAATCGGCCTGGGCGCGAGCGCCGGCTGCGACATCACCTTCATGGGCGGCGGCAATACGGGCCATGGTGTGCGTGTCCACGCGCGAAGAACGACCAGCACCACGCTGGTCGGGCAGAATCACACGAAAATGCTTGGTGGCCTCTTCAATCCAGCCATCGGAGGTGGGACTGTTCAGACGCGGGCCCTCACCGCCGGGACCTCCCTGCAGGAAGATCAGCAGCGGCAGGTCATCGTGCACGTGTTCGGGCGTGGTGACCACACGGTAGAACAGTTTGATGGTTTCGCCGTCGAATGCTTGGCCTGGCTCATGGCCGGACCAAGCGAGAGGAACGTCAATGGAATGGTCCTCGATGGCGAGGCCCGGTACATAGTATTTGCTCAGCAATGTCATGGCTCAAACTCTAGCCCACAAATCCGTCTGAAGGGTGATGTCGGCTTGTTAACGGACACGCTAGCCTTGGGACGTATGGAAATGGTCGCGCACGTGAGGGCATGGTTCGCTCGGAAGCCGAGTCACACCCTGCTATGGGACACCCTGCTCGCCGCAGTACTGACATTCGGACTCATCCCGCTCATCAGTTCCACCAGTTCCTCTTCGACTCCTGGACTATTATTCGTATCGAACAATTATTCATTGTTGTTCTGGTCGCTACCGACGTTTGTTCCGCTGATGCTGCGACGATACCAGCCGGAGATCGCCGCTTGGTTGTTCGTGGCTCTGACCGCCGCCCATCTCGTCTTCGGCCCGTCGATGACCTACGGCGACTTCTACACGCTTATCATCCTGTATTCGGTGCTCGTGTACGGCAATCCCAAGCATTCCTTGCGATTCATTATCACCGCCTTTGCCATGGGATTGGCCGCGGCTGCGGTCTGGGCGGTGTCAATGAACGTCGGCCCGCTGTTCAAAAGCGGTTCCTCCAATGCTTGGACCGCCTGGATCAGCTGGCTGCCCACCGCTGCGACCATGCCCATATGCCCGGCCTCTCCCGGTCTCATCAGCGAGCCGAGCGTATCCAACTGCGGAATCAAAATGCTGCGGGATACGGGCGTGCTGGCGCTGTGCATGGAAATCAGCGTGCTGAGCATTATCATCATGGCGTTATGGCAGCGTGCGCGCAAGGCCACGCTCACGGCCATGCGCGAACGCAATGCTTCCATAGTGGCCCGCGAAGCGGAGGAGACACATATCGCGGCGCTGGCCGAACGCGCGCGCATTGCCCGTGATATGCATGATGTGGTGGCCCATACGCTGTCGACGATTATCGTGCAGTCGGATGGCGGCCGATATGCGGGCGCGCATGATCTGGCCGTCGCCAAGCATACGATGAGCACGATTCGCCATGAAGCGGAACGCGCGCAGCGTGATATGCAGCGACTGTTCGGCGTGTTCGGCACGGATGATGATGCCGGGTATGCGGACATCGATTCTCTGTTCGACGGTCATCTGGTCGTATCCCGGCGTGTGACCGGCAAGTCACGGCCGGATCGTTTGACCTCCGATGCGGATGCCGCCGTGTTCCGCTTGGTACAGGAGGCGCTGACCAATACGCGCAAGCATGCGGGCGAGGGCGCGAAGGCCTCCATCGATGAGGTGTGGTCGGATGACGGGCTTGCGATTACCGTGTCCGACAACGGCCAGGGAGCGGCATCCGCCGCCGACGGGCACGCACCCGGCTATGGGCTGATGGGCATGCACGAGCGCATCGAATCGTTGGGCGGCAGCGTCTATGCCGGCCCTGGCCCGAACGGCGGGTTCATCGTGGCGGCCACGATTCCCCTCTCCCCCGAAATCGCGCAAACCGACGCCGAACCGTCTGACGCTTTGTCCTCCACCATCACACGACTACGGAAACTCCTGGATTCGATACGCCCCAAGCCGCTCGATCAGGGAGATACCGGTGAGTCGAATTGGGTGGCCCGCTTCGCACAATGGACCGAACGGCATTATCTGCTGGTGGATATTCTCATCACCGTGGCGCTGATCGCGATGTTCAGTTCCGCGACGCGCAGCGAGCTGCAGATGATGACGGTCAGCAATGACCCAGTTCAGCCCAACACTGTGCTGAACATGACACTGACCATCATCATGCTTGCCCCTCTGGCTTTCCGACGTCGGTTCCCGGAGGGCAGCGCACTGGTCATGGCGATTCTGTCCACCGTGCAGCTGCTGTTTCTGCCATCCATCCTGACCGTCAACATGTTTGCATTGGTGTCCGTACACGCCGCCGCACTGTATGGACGGGAACAGGCATGGAAATGGGTCAGTGTGGCGCTGGTCGCGGATTCGTGGCTGGCCGGCATCAAGGTAATGTCCGGCTGGAACGGATATGACATGCTGATTCAGATGCTGCTGCCCCTCAACGGCGAATCGGCGATGTCCCGCTGGCTACTGGTGCTTTCCGGCCTGATACCGGGTGGCGTGGTGATGCTGTTTGGCTTTGCGTGCATTGCGATGGCCCGGTGGAGCCGTTCACGCGGCTCGAACGCGCTGGTGCTCATGCAACGCGAGGAGGCGCTCAAGGCCGAGCAGGAGCGGCAGAAGGTGCTGGCCGCCAATCTGGAGCGCAATCGCATCGGCACGGCCATGCAGGCCGAGGTATTGAATACGTTGGAATCGGTGATCACGCAAGCCGATGATGGGCTGGCCATGCTGAACTCCGAACCGGCTCCCGATAGCGAGCAGATCATCGCCGCGTTCACGGTCATCGGGGAACGCGGGCGTGCGGCTCTGGCGCACATGCGGCAATTGCTGACGGTGCTGCGCGAAACCGGATTCAGCGACGAGATGCATGAAGGCGCACAACCCGACATGCAACTGCGACCGGCTGCTCCTCTGTCCAGCCAGATGAGGCAGGTGGAATCCACATCTCAGACGGATTCGTCCACGAACATGAACTCAGGGAACAATCAGGGTGTCCATGGAGCGGCACTCGAATAGGAATCGGATACAGTGGAGAGCATGAACGAGAGCAGAAGCATTCGCGTGATCATTGCGGACGACCAGGAGCTGGTGAGGGCCGGCTTCGCCATGGTAATCGGCTCGCAGCAAGATATGGAAGTGGTCGCTCAGGCGTCCGATGGCGCCGAGGCCGTGACGATGGCGGAGACCCTGCACCCCGATGTGGTGTTGATGGACGTGCGCATGCCGGGCATGGATGGCATCGAAGCCACCCGCCGTATTACTTCGCTGACCGCCGGCACGGATGGCACGCAGCCGACCCGTGTGATCATCCTGACCACATTCGATTTGGATGAATATGTGATGGCCGCCATCAATGCCGGCGCTTCGGGTTTTCTGCTCAAAGACACCGAACCGGAGACGCTGCTCAATTCGATTCGCACCGTGTTCCAGGGCAATGCGATCATCGCGCCTTCGGCCACCAAGCGTCTCATCGAGAAAATGATGCAGGACGGCTATGCGCAGCATGGGTCGTTGAGTGGCGGCGTTTCGAACGCAAGTTTCAATGGCAATGCTGGCGGCGTCGCCGACACTACTGGAACGGTCGGAGCTACGGGTGCCGATTCGACGAACGGCATTGGCACCGCACGCCCCACATATACCGATCCCGAGCTGAAACTGCTCACAGATCGCGAACGTGAGGTGCTGGTGGAAATCGCCCATGGCCTGAGCAATCAGGAGATCGCGGACAAGCTCTTCATCTCCTTGCCCACGGTCAAAACCCATGTAGCGCATATTCTGGCCAAAATCAATGCCCGAGACCGCGTCCAGGCTGTGGTCTTTGCGTACGACAACGGGTTGGTGTGACCTCCCCAATACACACGATACGGCAGAACAAGTGGTATCCGCCTCGAAAGAGGTACATTCGCCTTTCTGCAGAAAGCTATCTGCTTTCAGCAGAGATATCCGAGACCTGATAACACGAGTACGATCATTGCAATTCCAACGGTTGTACTCGCGTTTTCGTATATCCGGTACCCCTTTGAAAGCAGATAGCTTTCCGCAAAGGAACGAATGTACCTCTTTCAAGGCAGATAGGTCTATTCGCAGCACACGAATAGACCTATCTCTTCGCTCTTAGACTATGACCGGGCCACTAGGCCTCAGCCAAAGCCTCGACGGGCGGCGTCTTGACGGCTCTGCGGGCGGGGGCAACACTGGCGAGCAGCGCGGCAAGCGCCGCCACGCCAAGCACTGCACCATTGGTGGTCCACTCGAACGGGAACACAGTGTCACCATACAGGCTGAACACCATATAGGACCCAAGCCAGCCGAACAGGGTGCCCAGCGCCACACCCACCACGCCGGAGACGAGCGACAGCAGTAAAGCCTCCACTGCCAGCGAACGCCGCAGCTGGCCGCGCGTCATACCGATGGCACGCAGGGTGGCGGATTCGCGGGTGCGTTCGATCACCGATAGACTCAGCGTGTTCGCCACACCGACCAGTGCGATAAGCACAGCCACCGCAATCAAGCCGACAAGCAACGCCATCATGCCGTTGATCATGGTCTCCCACTGCGTGCGTGCGGCCACCGGACCAGACACGTCAATGTCTGCACTGGCGGAGAATGCATTCTGCACGTTGGTGAATACGTCGTTCAGCGTGGTGTCCGCGCTTTCGGCGTCGATACGCATAAGCATGATATGTCCGTTCGCTTTTACATCACCGTTGGTGAAGTGACCGGCATCCACGAAGGCGACTGCGGCATAGTTGGCTGAGATGCGACGATAATCCACCTTCTGCGGCGCGAGGGTCAGTGTCTGCACGCCATCGGATTGTCCGCCATCGTTCTCAGTATCACTCGCGGCAGCATCAGCTGTACCAGTCTGCGAGCCGGATACATCACTGGTGAAGGTGACGCTCTTACCTAGCGGAATGTCCTCGCCCGTGGCAGCGGAATACTTGGGCATAAGTACGGAGTCACCGCTGATGGTCACGCCGGACAGGTCGGCACGCACCACTTTGCGCAGCGCGTCAACACCATCCACGCCAACGATGAGTACGTTCAGATCCTTGCCATTGGCATCCTTCATGCTCATCATGCGAGTCGGCGCGTAGATACTATCCTTAATGCCCTTAATCTTGGCGACCTCATCGGCCTGTTTGCTGGTCATATCAGCACCGGCCGCGATCATGTCGACGCTGTAGCGGGTGGTCAGCGCCTCGTTCATGGTTTGCTTGGCGCTGGCGGCACCGGTGGCAATGGTGGAGACCAGCGTCACGCCGATAAGCAGTGCGGCACCGGTGGCGGCCACGCGGCGCGGATTCTTCTGGATGTTCGCATGCGCCACCTTGGCGGACGGCCCAGCAAACGCAACCAGCGCGCCCACACCGCGCATCAATACCGGCAGCCAGAATGCGGCGGACAGCACCAGTCCGAGGAAGATCAGCGCGCAGCCGGCGATGGCGGCGAGCAGTACCATCGGATACTGCTTGTCGGCCAGCGAATCATGTCCGGCGATCTTTTCGTTCATCTGCCAGGCGGAGAATGCGGCCAGCCCGATGCCGACGAGCACCAACAGACCCGCAAGTATGGCACGGATCTTACCGGCCCGACGGGTATCGGTCAGTTCGATGGGCCGCAATGCCTCCAGTGGGGTCACAGCGGTGGCGGAGCGCGCGGAGCCGAGCGAGGCGATCACGGTCATAACAACGCCGAAAGCGATCGGCACCACGAACGCCGGCCAGGACAACACCAATCGCATGGTCATGCCGGTGGCTTTCATCAGGCCGGATTGGCACAGCGCCGCCATCAGTCCGATGCCGAGGCCCACGCCCAGCATGGAGGCGATGAGTCCCAGCAGACCGGCCTCGAACAGTACGGAGACATACAGCTGGCCTTTGTTCGCGCCGATGGTGCGCAGCAAGGCAAGCGTGCGACGGCGTTGGGCGACGAGCACTTGGAAGGTGTTGGCGATGACGAGCGCCGCGACCAGCATGGCGAGGATGCCGAAGCTCAGCAGGAAGATGGTGGTGATACTCGTATCGCCCTTGCTCACGGATTTGATGGATTCCTCTTCCATCGCTGCGCGGGATTGCACGGTGAAATGTTTTGGCAGCAGCTTGTCGATTTGTTTCACGGTGGCGTCGGCGGACGGCTGATCGGCATCGTCGATATCGAGGTAGACAAGATAGACATTGAGTTTGCCGAAATCGTCGATACCGTTCATCGCGGTGATCACGTTATCGGAAAGCACTGAGGCTCCGCCGTAGTACGCATAGGCGCCGTTCGGATCTTCAGTGATACCCACTACGCGAACGGTCATACCGGAATCAGCGGCAGTGTCGTTGCCGGCGGAACCGTAGCCCGTCGAAGCTACGGCCTGCGCGGTACGGGAGTTCACGGTCACGCTATCCCCCACCTTGACACCAAGCTGATCGGCCACGGACTTAGTCAATGCTATTTCGTTGCCATCGACCGGCTGGTCGCCTTGAATGATGCTGACCGGCAGCAGATCACGCTGTGCGGCGGTGGTGATGGCATAGCTGCTGGCGTGCTTATCGCCATTGGCCACGGTTACGGAACTCGAGGATTCGACGCGCACATCCTTGACACCTTCTGTGGCGCGGATACGGTCGAGTTGGAAGTCGTTCACCGTGCGAGTGTAGATGTCATTCCGCTCCTGCTCGTTCAGGCCCTCGCTGGAGTCCACGCTGATCACATAGTTCGCGCCGCCAAGCTGCGCGGTGGTCTGACGGGCCAGGGAATCGTTCATGGCGTTGCCGAACAGGAATGTGGCCGCAATGAACGCGGTGCCGATCAGGATGGCGATGCCGGCCGGAATCAGCATTCTGGCGCTTTTCTTCATGAGTTTCACTGTGATGGAAAACATGGGTTCGTCCTACTCTCTTGCTTCCCGTGGGTCAGCGGGCGTGGCGTGCGGCGGCACGGGCGTAGCGCAGCGTTCCCTCACGCCCAGAGGTGGGAACGGCCGGCGGCAGCGGCGCATCGGTGATGGGCAGATCCGGCACGTTGCGCACGCCTGCCATCTGTGCCATCTGGTCAGCAGGAGTATCGGTAAGAGTGGTGCGGGTGGTGCGCTCTCGCTCGGCCATAAGCAGTTCATTCATGACTTCGGCGTTGGGATGCTGTTCGTCGGCCACGATCCGTCCGTCGGAGAACACGATGGCACGGTCCGCGTAGGAGGCTGCCACCGCATCATGCGTGACCATGACGATGGTCTGTCCGAGTTCGTTGACCGAACGCTTCAGGAAGCCGAGCACTTCGGCGCTGGAAACGGAGTCGAGGTTGCCGGTCGGCTCGTCGGCGAACACCAGCTTCGGCTTGGTAATCAGCGCGCGGGCGATGGCCACGCGCTGCTGCTGGCCGCCGGACAGTTCATTCGGTCGGTGGTTCAGGCGCTGCTTGAGTCCCAAGGTTTCGACGAGCAGGTCGAACCAGGCGCGGTCGGGCTTGTCTCCGGCGAGAGTCAGTGGCATGAGGATGTTCTGTTCGGCGGTGAACATGGGCAACAGGTTGAAGCTTTGGAAGATGAAGCCGATCTTGTGGCGGCGTAGCAGGGTGAGCTGCTTGTCGTTCATACGGGTCAGGTCTGCCCCGCCGAACAGGATATGGCCGGAAGTGGCGGAGTCGAGGCCGGCGAGCGTGTGCATCAGCGTGGATTTGCCGGAACCGGACGGGCCCATGATGGCGGTGAATTTGCCGCGTTCGAAGCTGACGTTCACGTTGCGTAAAGCATGAACCGTGTTGTCTCCGGTGCCGTAGTCCTTGACGAGGTCAACGGCCTGAATGGCGATGCCGTGTGATGCGGCGGGGTTTTGTGCGTTCATGACGTCTCTCCATAATTTGACCGGGCCCATTGCCCGGATGATGATTCCAACTTATGAAGAAACGGCGGCGCTCCCCATCGTGCGCCAGGCTGAATTATCGGTTCATCCTCATCCTCGAGGATTACGGGATTATATGCGCAGCGAATGGTTCTCAATAAGAAAAACTGTGAAGCCTATTAGCAAAGAAACGAACACGGGTTTTCCGGAATCGGCCTTATGTTGCGGTTCGACGATATGTGCGATTGATTGATAATGTGCGTTTGACTCACACTTTTCCTATTGAGGATCATTCGCTGTGCAGTCAAACACAAGAAAGCTCGCACTGCATGACGTCAGTGCGAGCTTTCCACTCCTTGGGTCAAGTTATTTGGCGGAAAGACCCCATGTGCTTCGGTATTGTGCGGCACACTCCATAAGTGTCGCTCCCCTTCCTACCTCAGCACCTTTCCGTCATCTCACTTGGCCAGGCCGGAAGCGCGAAGGGCTTCGAAGCCGCCCTTCAGATCGTCGAGGATGTCCTCGATGTTCTCGGTGCCGATGGACAGGCGGATGGTGCCCTGGTGGATGCCCTGGTCCTCCAGCTCTTCCAGGGTTTCCTGGGAGTGGGTGGTGGAAGCCGGGTGGATGACCAGCGACTTGGCGTCGGCCACGTTGGCCAGCAGGGAGAACAGGTGCAGGTTGTCGATGAACACGCGAGCCGCGTCCTTGCCACCCTTGATGTCGAAGGTGAAGATGGAGCCGGCTCCGTTCGGGAAGTACTTCTCGTACAGGGCGTGGTCCGGACGGCCCTCGATGGACGGGTGGGAGACGGACTCGACTTCCGGCACGGTCTGCAGGTACTCGACGACCTTCAGTGCGTTCTGAACGTGGCGCTCGACGCGCAGGGACAGGGTCTCGGTGCCCTGCAGCAGCAGGAAAGCAGCGAACGGAGACAGGGTGGCGCCGGTGTCGCGCAGCAGAATGGCGCGGACGCGGGTCACAAAGGCGGCTCCGCCGAGAGCCTCGTAGAAGTTCAGGCCGTGGTAGGAGGGATCCGGCTCGGTCAGAGTCGGGAACTTGCCCGGAACGGCGTTCCAGTCGAACTTGCCGCCTTCGACGATCACACCGCCGAGGGTGGTGCCGTGGCCGCCGATGAACTTGGTGGCGGACTCGACCACGACGTCAGCGCCGTGCTCCAGCGGGCGGAACAGGTACGGGGTGGCGAAGGTGTTGTCCACAATCACCGGCAGGTTGTGCTTGTGGGCGATTTCGGAGATGGCTTCGAAGTCCGGCAGGTCGGCGTTCGGGTTGCCGAAGGTCTCGAAGTAGACGAGCTTGGTGTTCTCCTGGATGGCGTCCTCGAACTCCTGCGGGTTCTCGGCGGAGACGAAGGTGGTGGTGATGCCGTCGCGCGGCAGGGTGTGGCGCAGCAGGTTGAAGGTGCCGCCGTAGATGTTCTTGGCGGCGACGATATGATCGCCGGACTGGGTGATGTTGCGCACGGCGTATTCGACGGCGGCGGCGCCGGAAGCGACGGCCAGACCGGCGGTGCCACCTTCAAGGGCGGCGATGCGGTCCTCGAAGACGCCCTGGGTGGTGTTGGTCAGACGGCCGTAGATGTTGCCCGGGTCAGCGAGGCCGAAGCGGGCCTCGGCGTGGTCGAAGTTGTGGAAGACGTAGCTGGTGGTGGCGTAGATCGGGACCGCGCGGGAGTCGGTGGCCGGGTCGGCCTGATCCTGACCCACATGCAGCTGCAGGGTTTCAAAACGGTACTTCTTGTTGTTCTCGGCCATGGTATTCTCCTTGGTTGCGCTAGGTCGCGAGGATATTTTCCTTGCCACCCGCCTGCCGTGTTCGGGCGGTTGGCGAGGTGTTAGTTATGAAGTTACGACGCTCAAGGTGCATGTCGCAAGCCGAGCGTTATCGGGGTTGCCTATAGACCCTTATAAACCCTTGGAATCATTGGGATATGAGGCGGTTACGTCGGGCAAAATAGTCATCAAAAATCTCACGACACGCCGAGACACTTCCACGTCTCTTCGCGACAGAAATCTAGGAAATCATCCTCAATTTCCTGAAATCCTGTCACTGAGGTGACGTCAGCGACAGAATTTCAGGACGAATGGGTTTATTTCCGAAATTTCTGTCACTGAGACGGATTCAACGACAGCAATTCAGGGGATCAGGGATGATTTCCGAAATTTCTGTCGCTCAGATGGACCCAGCAACGGAATTTTGGGGTGGATGGTTTTATTTCCAAGATTTCTGTCGCTAGGAGTTTGAGCGATCTGTTGAATTCGGCGACGGAACCTCACCAGATGAATACCGGTTAGCGTGTCCGTATCCCTACAGACTAGTGTCAACTGTGATTATGTGACATCCGTCTGATTGATTGGAGTTTTCTAGTGTCCGACGTTACGTTGTACGACCGCGATCCGAAGTACATCCCGCGCGTGGCCGCCGTGCATGACATGTGTGGCTATGGCAAGTGCTCGCTGACCGCCGCGATTCCGATTCTTTCGGCAGCCGGCTGCGATGTCTGCCCGGTGCCGACCGCCCTGTTCTCCGCACACACGAAGTACGCGGTGTTCACCTTCCATGACACCACGGATATCCTCTCCGGCTATCTGGATGCCTGGCAGAAGGAAGACGTTGAGCTTGACGGCGTGTACTCGGGATTCCTGGGCTCCCCCGATCAGGTGGCGATTATTCAGCGTCTCTACCGCGAATATCCGAATGCGCTACGTTTGGTCGACCCGGTGATGGGCGACGCCGGTGAAATGTATCCCACGTATACGCCGGAACTGTGCGAGGCGATGGGTGCGCTGGCCGACGGCGCCGATGTGCTGATGCCAAACCTGACTGAAGCGAGCATTCTGACCAAGCGCGACTACCCCGGTCAGGATATCGATGAAGCCACGGTTGACGAGCTGTTGGGCGCGCTGCTGGAGCTTGGCGCGAAGAACGTGGTGTTGAAGGGCATCGACCATGGCGACGGCAAGATCATCAACTATGTGGCCAGCGCCTCCACTGGTGTTACCGGCAAGATCGAACTGGCACATGACAAGCTGCCGTACATGATTCACGGCACGGGCGATGCATTCGCTTCCGCCCTGTGCGGCGCGGTGATGGCCGGTCGCGGACTGGCTGAGTCTGCTGAGATTGCCGGCGAGTTCGTGCGTCATGCAATGGAAAGCACGCGCAACCAACCTCACTTCGAGGATCGCGGCGTCAGCTTCGAGCTCAATCTCGGAGAACTCACCAATTTGGTGAAGTGACCCACTTTGGCTCCCGCTGGCGGGAGCTGTCAACGAAGTTGACTGAGGGTGGTCTACTATCTGCACGCACCACCCTCAGTCTAGCGGGAGCATCCCAATCTACCGATTCTTGAAGTACTTGAGCAGGTGGCTTTCCCGCGTGCTAAGTACGGCAACTAACGCCCCAACCAGCACACCAACCACTGCGCTTATCGGCACCCGAAGCAGCGTGTCGGTAAGCGCCATTGCCTCTGCATTCCCGTTCTCCAGCCATACCCATGCCAGTAACAGGCTTGATATATCAGTATGCCGGCAAGTGCCCACACCCTGAGTTCTAAATAGAAGCGCAACACCCGCTCTATGGTTGGAAGTGTTCAAGTTCATAACCAGAGAGAAAGTGTCGCGCTCGATATGAAAGCTTATTCCCACCTGTCGGCAGAGGAACGCATCCGGGTCGACGAGTTGAGGAACCGCGAGGGGCTCGGGGTCCGCCAGATCGCCCTGAGGATCAGCCGCGAACCGAGGCGCGGCCCGTGGCTCGCGTCCAACGAGAACGAGTCCTACCGCCTCTACCGGCCGAAACGGCTGAAGAAGGACGCATCCGCCGCTACCTGCCCAAGAGGACCAGTCTCGACGACCTGACGGACGAGGACCTGCAGGCCATCGTCCAGGAGATCAACGACACCCCCATGAAGGTCCCGGACTGGGAAACACCCAACGAGGCTTGGTACCGCAAACTCGGCAAGCTAATGTCGAAGACAAGCCACCCACAGACAAACGTTGCACTTACAAATAGGTAACGGGATCGCGAATGTCATCCGCTGGATGACATAGCGAAGCACATACTTTCTGAACTAATGGTGGATAACCGCACTTTCATCCACACGCTGTCCACAACACGCCAAGCCGCGTCATGGTATCCACATTTGCCGGTCGCCCTTGCGTCCCGATATCCCAACCCGCACAGTGGAATCATGAATGATGCAGCAACTTCCACGGAACACATCGCAGCCGCAATGGGCGACCGCAATTTGTCACCCAAGCAGTTCGGCGCTCTTGGCGAACGATATGCGGCTGTTTGGTTGGAGAAGAAAGGATGGACCACACTGAGCCATAACTGGCGTACTCGATACGGCGAACTGGATCTTGTGATGCTCAACGACGAGCACACTGTGGTGTTCGTCGAGGTGAAATCGCGCCGCACCATCCAGTACGGCTGCCCGCAGGAGGCCGTGACGCCGGCCAAGCAACAGAATCTCAGGAAAGCTGCTTGCGATTGGCTGCTTGATTGCCGCAACCGTATCTCGCACAAAGCCGTCAGATTCGATGTCATCACCATCGTGTTGCGCGTGGGTAGACCGCTGGTGCATCACATTGAAAACGCGTTTTAGCGAAAGGATCAAGCATGGCCATTGGCAGCGCCCTTTCGGTCGGTCTGATCGGACTCAAGGCCTTCATTGTCCAGGTACAGGCTTTCATCAGTCCCGGCCTGCCATATTTCAGCATCATTGGACTGCCAGATACCTCACTGTCCGAAGCGCGCGAGCGAGTGAAATCGGCATGTCAAGCCAGTGGTTTCTCATGGCCACAAACCCGTGTGACCGTGAATATGAGCCCCGCTTCCCTACCCAAACGCGGCTCATCACATGATCTGGCCATTGCCGCCAGCGTTCTCTGCGCAGCTGGAGCCATTGGCCACGATTGTCTGGAAGACACTATTGTGCTTGGCGAAGTGAATCTTGACGGTTCGGTACTGCCTATCCATGGATTACTGCCAATCATGTTGCATGCGCAGGAACGCGGCATCCGAAAAGTAATCATTCCCTATCGCAATCTTGACGAGGCTTCGATGGTGGAAGACATGGATGCAATCGGCGTAAGACATGTGGGCGAGCTCATCGAGCTCATGGGAGGCAATGCCTCATATACAATCCCCGATCTGCAGCTCGCGGAGGATGCAAGTGCCTCCGAGCAAGCCGAAGTCAGTGAAAACGGATACGCAGACATGAATGAGGTGTTGGGCCAGGAACATGCCAAATGGGCGCTGCAGGTAGCGGCCGCCGGAGGCCATAACCTCATCATGACCGGACCTCCCGGCACGGGAAAAACCATGTTGGCTTCACGATTACCCGGCATCATGTGCCCATTGGAAGATACCGAACAGCTGGAAGTCGCTTCGATTCGCTCGCTGTGCGGCACCTTATCGCAATATGGCATCACCGATGTGCCTCCGTTTGAAGCGCCGCATCATACCGCTTCCACAGCATCACTGGTCGGCGGCGGCAGTGGCATCGCAGCACCGGGCGCGATAACCCGCGCTCACCGTGGCATTCTGTTTTTGGACGAAGCACCGGAGTTCAGCGCCCGGGCCTTGCAAACGTTGCGCGAACCATTGGAATCCGGCTATGTGGCTCTCTCCCGCTCCAAAGGAAGCACGTATTACCCAGCTGCATTCCAGCTGGTCATGGCGGCAAATCCTTGCCCATGCGGATATTATTACGGCACTGGCGAGCGCTGCAGGTGCCGGGAAAAAGATCGCATGAGGTATTTCTCCCGTTTATCGGGCCCGGTACTTGACCGAGTAGATATTCAGATGACAGTGCCGCCCGTCCCCCGCATCACCGTACAGCATGAACCGCTCGGCGAATCCAGCGCCACAATTCGTGCACGCGTGATTCGTGCAAGAAACGCCGCCAAAGATAGGTTCCAGCAATTCGGGTGGACATGTAATGCTCAGGCATCCGGCACGTGGCTGCATGCGAACACCTCGCTCAAGGCGATGGAACTGGTCAATCGTGCCTTGTCCTCGCAGCAGCTGACGTTGCGTGGAGCTGATCGCGCCATGCGATTGGCCTGGACCCTCGCCGATCTGGCCGGTCGGATTTCCCCTACCGAACAGGATGTCCATCAAGGTATCGAAATGAGAACGAGAGTGTCATGAGTACCACCAATATGATTGCCGAGCCCGCTTCAGTTCACGGCTCCCCTCACACAATCGGAAAAGCCGAAGCGGCCGCACAGACCGTGCGCTCACGTATTATCGCCGCTCCTTCACTAGATGCCCTATACCGTGCCGCGCTCACGTTCTGCATCGATGGCGCGGATGCGATGATGTACGCCACACTCAAAGGAGCCGAACATGCTGAGGCATTATGGCAGGTCTTGTCACAATGTCACCCTGACCGGCCTTCCGATGTTCGCCAAAAAGCACTGACCTGCATTGATCGCATGTTCATCAATGGTCTGACCCGCTGGGGTCGCAAACCCACACCCAGCGCGATGAACGCTTTTCGCAATGCCCTGTCCGGCTGGCATCAGCGGATGGACGCCCTGCCCTCGCAAGACATCGTTTCCTTGGCCGACTGGTTCACTATGGATGGCACACAATGGATTATCGGCCCGGGACACCCATGCTGGCCTGCGCAATTGACCGACCTATCCATCCGCTCCGACTGGGCACCTCCCTTATGCCTTTGGGTCAAAGGCGATCCGCGGGCCCTGACCAGCTGCGCAAAACCGGTGGGTATTGTCGGCTCCCGAGACGTCAACGAGTACGGACGGTATGTGGCCCATACGGTTGCCGAGCAAGCCGCGGTGGATGGTCATCTGGTAGTTTCAGGAGGCGCGATGGGCACGGACGCGGCCGCTCATTGGGGTGCTCTGAACGCTCTGCACGGCCGCAAACCAGGATGCGTGGGCAGAACCGTCGCCGTATTCGCCGGCGGACTGAACCATATGGGGCCAGCTCGCAATCGCACACTGTTTGAACGCATCGAATCGCAGGGAGGCGCACTCATCAGCGAACTCTGTCCCGGCACCATTCCCGAGGCGCGCAGATTCCTGCTGCGCAACCGTATTATCGCGGCATTGTCTTCCACACTGGTTGTGGCACAGGCGAGATTGCGCTCAGGCGCACTGAATACTGCGGGCTGGGCCTGCGAGCTGATGCGCGAGGTGTATGCAGTGCCAGGAGACATCAATCAGCCATGCAATGCCGGCTGCAACAAAATGATTGGCGACCATCAGGCCACGATTCTATGCGCCGCCACCTCCACGAAAGACATCTGTCACAAGCGCCATCAGCCGATTATGGAACGATGCCCAGGCATGGCGGACAACGCACAGCGCGATGCCAGTGATCCAGCGCCTTCGTGTACGACCAAGGCGGTCCACAAGAAATCCGAGCAGCCCACGCTATCCCAGGCTGTCATCACGACTCCCTTGCCGTCTCGCACAGACTCCAAGGATTTCTCCTCATCCCACCACATGCCAGATTTGCGCGCCCAGGCATCGTTGCAACCCGATGCGGAAGCGCAACAGACGATACAGGTCAGCACATTGCCGGAAGCGGAACGCTTGATGGTCGGCCTTATCCGCGAATGCCGTACGCATCGCCTCGCCATCACACCGGACACCCTGCTGCGCGCGGCCAGAAATAACGACCTCGAGGAAATACCGGATATCGCCACCGTACTGGAACTGCTCGGAGCGCTGGAACTGCGAGGAGCGATTCACCGGAAGACCGGAACGGTCACGCTCAGTTGTCGCCTCATCTGAATCATGGAGACGCCAGTCTTACACACCGCTAGAACAAGAATTGTCAGCACCCTCATGACACGATGACGGCGCTGTTCGGCGGGTGTGCAAGAATCGAATCCATGAGTCCGAAACGTTTGGAAGATATGTATGATGCAGTGATCGTCGGTGCCGGTGCGGCTGGTTTGTCGGCGGCATTGGGACTGCTTCGATCCCCCGAAATCGCCGAACTCAAGGAACAAGGCGTGGACCCGAAGATCCTTGTGGTCTCCAAACTACAGCCGCTGCGTTCGCACACCGGTTCGGCTGAAGGAGGCATTGCCGCAAGCCTGGGCAATGTGGAGTCCGATGACTGGCATTGGCATTACTACGACACCATCAAGGGCGGCGACTGGCTTGTTGATCAGGACGCGGCCAAGCTGCTCGCCGAGTATGCGCCGCAGACCGTAATCAATCTGGAGCGTCAGGGCGTGGCCTTCTCCCGTACCGAGGACGGGCATATCGCACAGCGCCGATTCGGCGGCCATACGCGCGAGTTCGGTGGAGCCCCGGTCAAGCGCGCCGCCTATGCGGCCGACCGTATCGGCCACCAGATTCTGCACGCCTTGTGGCAGCAGTGTGTGGCCGCCGGCGTTGAGTTTGCCGAAGAATGGTATGTGACCGATCTGGTGCTCGCCGATGATGGCAAGCAGACGTCCGGTATTGTGGCTTTTGATACGCATACGGGCAAGATTCAGGCCATTCACGCGCGCAATGTGCTGCTGGCCACCGGAGGCGCGGGCCGACTGTTCCACACCACGTCGAACTCTTGGGACTTGACCGGCGACGGCATGGCGCTGACCCTAGCTGCCGGCCTGCAGCTTGAAGACATCGAATTCGTGCAGTTCCACCCCACCGGTCTCGCGCACACCGGCATCCTGCTTTCCGAAGCGGCACGCGCCGAGGGCGGCATCCTGCGCAATGCCGACGGCGAGCCGTTCATGGAACGTTATGCTCCAGAGCATAAGGATCTGGCCGCGCGCGACGTGGTCTCCCGCTCCATCATGGCGGAGATCGACGCCGGCCGCGGCGTTGCCGACCCGAAGGATCCGGATGGTCCGAAGGACTGCGTCTGGCTGGATATGACCGGCATCGACCCTGAACGTATGAAGGAAGTGCTGCCGCAGGTGGTCGAAACCATCGAACAGTACGCGAACCTCGATCCGGCCAAGGACCTGGTGCCCATCAAGCCCACCGCGCACTATACGATGGGCGGCATCCCCATCACCACCAATGGCGAGGTGTACCGTTGGACGGACGATGCCGTGCAAATCGTCGATGGCTTGTTCGCCGCTGGCGAATGCTCCTGCGTTTCCGTACACGGCGCGAATCGCTTGGGCGGCAATTCGCTGCTTGACGCATGTCTGTTCGGCACGCGCGCCGGCCAAACCATGGCCACGCGTATCGCCGAGAATCCGGTCGACTCCCCCATGGCCGATGATTCGGCCGATGACATGTTGACGACGGCCGCCGATCATGCCGCCGAATCCCGTAAGTCCGAACTTGACGAGCTGCTCGCCGGCCAAGCCGATGATGTCGATGAGGGTTCCACGGCCAATCCTTATCAGCTCATGGCCCAACTTGGATCAGTGATGGAACAGGCTCTGGCTGTACGCTGCACCGCTCAGACCATCGATACGGCTCTGGCCCAGCTCAACAGCGACATCAAGCCGGTTTCCGATATCTTACGGGCACATGACAAAACTGCCGCCTTCAACCAAGAGGTCACCGCCATCTGGGAGGTCCGGCATTTGATTGAGCTGGCCGAGGCCATGTTGCACGCTTCCGAGTCTCGTCAGGAATCTCGTGGGTCCCTGCAGCGTCTTGATTTCCCCGAACGCGATGATGAGCATTTCCTCGCTCACTCGTTGGTCGCCGATGCCGGCCCGGTGAGCTTCAAGCCGGTGCATATCACCGACTACCCGCCCAAGAAGCGTGAATACTAAGCCGCCCAGGGCTTGTGACACAATAGATTGTCGAATAATCGGACTGATATCCACGGTTTCTGGAGGCAGAACATGGTTGAGGCGAACAACACAACGGTTACCCTGCAGGTGCATCGTTTCACGCCGCGCCCCGAGCGCGCCGAACGTGCACGCGGCGGCAGCCCGTTCGCCAAGAAAAGCTCCCCGTTCGGTGGCGGCTCGGATTCAGCGGCACGCCGCCGCCCGCGTGGCAAGCAGTGGGTGCAGGAATACACCATTCCCGCGCGTCCATCGGACACCGTGCTCGACTGTCTGCTGACCATTAAACGCACCATCGACCCGACGCTGGCCTTCCGCTATTCATGCGGTCACGGCATGTGCGGCTCTGATGCCGCAGCCATCAACGGCACACCCACTCTGCTGTGTACGGCCACCGTCCGCGACTGGGCCAAGCAGCCTAGTACAGCTCCGGAAGTCGATGATGAGGGATTCCGACGCACCGGCGACGAAACCGCTAACGAAACCGACGTTCCCGCCGAAAACGTCGAAAACAACATCCCTGAAGGTTCTCTGGGTGTTATCGAACTGGCTTCCTTGCCTGGATTCCCGCCGCAACGTGATCTCATCGCCGACATCGACCCGATGCTCAACCAGATTCGTAAACTCACCCCGTATCTTCAGGCTGATGGTGTGCTTGCCACCACCGCCGAAGGCAAAGTGGACGTTTTCGAATACCTGCAGAACCCCGAGCAGCTCGCCAAGTATGAGACGCTGAGCAATTGCATCGCCTGCGGTGTGTGCGAGGGGGCCTGCCCGGTATACGCCGGCGGCGATGCATTCGTTGGCCCGGCCGCATTGATCTGGGCTTCCCGCTTCATCAACGATTCACGTGATACCAAGGCCATGGATCGCATGGATGCCATTGATACCGCTGACGGTGTGGCCGGATGCCAATCGGTGCGTGCCTGCTCCCGCCACTGCCCGCGCGGTATCGATGTGGGCGAGGAAATGTGGCAGATCGTGGCCAAAGTCCGCGAGCGCTGAATCATTGCCGGGTAGATACCGGAAAGTCATAGTCTGAGAGAACGAATATCGAAGGAACGGTTATGGACAGAACACAGTACACGAATCTCGCCAAGGCATGGGAATTCACCGAAGAACATGCTCGCGAACTTGAACCGTCCACACTGGCTGATGCCCGTACCGCCGCCGACGAATCCGGACAACTGCAAGGTCCAGCCGCACAAGCCCGACTCCTGGGCCTGCTGGTCCGTTTGACCGGAGCCTCCTCGGTAATCGCCGTGGGCACCGGCTCCTTGGTGGAGACTCTGCAACTCGCCTATGCCTTGGACAACAAGGGACAGTTGACCGCCGTCGATTCCACCGCACAGGGCATCACACTGATTCGCAAGGCGTTTGCCGAACTGCAGGACGAGACCGCTACCACGCTTCGTGCGGTGAATGCCCCGGCCAGTGTGTTTCTGCCCAGGCTCAATGCCAATGATTACGATTTGATTGTGGTGGCCGGCGATGCGGAGAATTATGCCGCCACATTCGCCCAGGCGTCCCGCCTGCTACGTGATCATGGTGCCATCGTATTCACGGACGCATTGGCTTTGGATACGGAGCAGGGCGGTGTGATCAACCCGGCCGACCGCAGCGGCAAGGCCACGGCCATGCGCGAGCTCATCACTACCGTCGAGCAGGATGAGGAATTTGAATCCACACTTACTCCGGATGGTACCGGACTGCTCATCGCATACAAGAAGTAATATTTCTTGGCTTCCCTTGACGGAGGGGAGCCAAATGCCCTCAGACAACCATACTCGTGGCCACGTCCACGGCTTCGTCGGCATCGTCAGTCACGGTAACCAGCTTGGGATCTATCTTCGAAATCATGCCACGCTCGGCGACCGGCCCATCCAACCAGTCGAATAGCCCCTGCCAATAATCCTTACCGTACAACACCACCGGAATGTTCGCCACCTTGTGGGTCTGAACCAGGGTCAACAGCTCGAACATCTCATCCAACGTGCCGAACCCTCCCGGGCAGACGATCACACCGGAGGAATACTTGACGAACATCGTCTTCCTGACAAAGAAGTACCGGAAGCTCATGCCAAGGTTCACCCACTGGTTCAGCCCCTGTTCAAACGGAAGTTCGATGCCGAGCCCCACCGACTTGCCGCCCGCCAATGCCGCTCCCCTGTTCGCGGCTTCCATAATGCCCGGCCCGCCACCAGTGATGACGGCGATATTGCGCTTGGCGATCTGGCTGCCCATGCGACGAGCCGCCTTGTAGTCCGATTCGGTGCGTTGTGTGCGCGCGGAGCCGAAAATCGATACCGCAGGCCCCAGCTCGGCAAGCGCACCGAAGCCATCCACGAATTCGGATTGGATGCGCAGCACACGCCACGGATCCATATGCAGCCAATCGGTATCCCGATCCGGCTTGAGCAGGTTCGCGGTGGTGTTGTCCGAAGGAATCATCTGGCCGCGCAGAATCACTGGGCCTCGATGATAGGTGTCCCCCAGCGGCGCGGCGTCCTCCAAATCAACCGGATTCATCGGAATTTGTGCGACTTGAATGTTGGCTTGTTCTTCGGCAATTGTTCCGACGTTCGGATTCCCGTCAACACCGGTGTTTGTCGGCTGCTTTATACCGGATGCTTTTTTGCCATCGGCCTTTTGGGATTTTTTCTGCTTCTTCGCCATTTGGTACCTCCATGGGCTCTAGCAGTATCCTAGGCAGATTAACGACGGAAGTCGATTTCAACGCTTTCCGTGCCGTCCGCAAGGGTGATGGAATGCTCCGCCAGCTCGTCGGAATGCGTATTGACGTCGGACTCGGCGTCAGCCTCAGCAGCTGCAACGGCCACAGCCTGTTCAAATCGCTTGGATTGGCGGCTCAACAATACGCCGGAAATCGCGGCGGCGATCAGCGAGGCCACCAGCACACCGAATCGGGCTTCGGCGGACAGCTCCTGGTTCGTATAGGCCAGAGAGGCGATGAGGAACGACACCGTAAAACCGATTCCACAGGCGACGGCAGCGGGAATCATATCGCGAACGCGTAGCCCCTTGGCCATCTTGAGCCCTCCGACATGTGTGGCCAGCCAAGCGGTGACGATGATACCCAACGGCTTGCCGACCACCAGCGCCACAATCAGGGCGATGACCAGTGGCGAGAGCAGCAACAGCGGACTCATGGATTCAAAATGCACGCCGGTGGCGAACAAGGCGAAAATCGGCAAAGCCAGCAGAGCGGAAAACGGCTTGAGCTTGTCCGCATATCGTTCGGCGCGCGGTGAGTATTCACCGTGCATCACACGTGCCGGGGTCAGCAAACCAACCAATACACCGGCCAACGTGGGATGGATGCCGGCTTCAAACATCATGATCCAGGCAAGGATGCCGACCACGCCCACCGCGATCCATGGCACTTTCTTAAGACGAACCAGATGTGCCCATACCACGGCACACACGGCGATGCCAATGAACCAGTACCAAGCATTGACCGAGGAGAAGAACACCGCTATCAGGATGATGGCCAGCAAATCGTCGACCGTGGCCAAAGTCATCAGGAATGCGCGGATCGAACCGGGCAGCGCCTTGGCAAACAGTGCGAGCACCGCCAACGAGAACGCGATATCCGTGGCTGTGGGCACCGCCCAGCCGTGGGACATCTCGGCGAACGGGATGCTGCTGCCAGTGGTGGCCAGGATCAATGAGCCAGGCTCCCCCGGGCCGAACTGCGAAAACAGTGCAGTGGTGGCCAGAAACAGGATGGGCGGGGTGATCATGCCCCCAACGGCACACAGCATCGGCACAGCGGCCGCCTTGGGATTAGCGAGCGAGCCGGTGGTGAGCTCCTGCTTCAGTTCGAGGCCAACAGTCAGGAAGAAGATAGTGAGCAAACCGTCCTGAGCCCAATGGCCGATCGGCAGATCAAGATTGGTATGCGGAATGAACACATGCGTTTCCGCTACGGCCTCAAATGCATGCGCGGTGAGGGGAAGATTCGCCAGAACCAGACCGGCAAGGGCAAAACCGAGCATAATCAGTCCAGATATGCGATCAGAGGCGGCTATCCGCCTGATCATGGGCCAAATGCCCCGTTTTGCGCCGGTGGTTGTGGCCATCGCGTCTCCTCGCTCGATAATGAATGATCTGCTGCTATGGTACGGAATATCTCAGGACGTTCAGCCCGGGGCGTACCCCCTACTGACGGTCAGCCAAAGCGGTCTCGATGTTGGCAAGCACCTGTTCAAGCAGCCTGGTCGGACAGGCAAGGTTGACACGCTCGAAGAAGTTTCCGGATTCGCCGAACATCGAGCCTTCATCAAACCACACACGGGCCTCATTGCGCAGAAAATCGCAAAGTTCTTCAGGAGTATCGAAGCCCAGGCCTCGGCAATCGAGCCAAGCCAAGTAAGTGCCTTCCGGTTCAATCAGACGAATGCCGCTTACACGTGCAGTGAAGTCGCGGATGAGCCCGAGATTGCGTTCCAGCACTTCCATCAGTGCGTCCAGCCACGGTTCGGCATGGTCGTAGGCGGCTTGGCATGCGACCATACCGAAATGGTTGACGGTCAGGCCGCCGATATTATCCGCCGCCGCATCGTAACGACGCTTGAGATGCGGGTTCGAGATGATGGTGTTGGAGCACAACAGACCAGCCAGATTGAAGGTTTTGGTAGGCGCGGTGAATTCAAAGACGATATTCGCGTACTCAGCCCCCAACGTGGAGAACATGGTGACCTTATGTCCAGGATAGGAAAAGTCGGCGTGAATCTCGTCGCACAGCAGACGCACACGGCGTTTGATACAGATATCGCCAATGCGCCGCAGTTCTTCAGGCGTCCAGACACGGCCCACCGGGTTGTGCGGATTGCACAGAATCATGGCCGTGCAGCGAGGATCGGCGGCCTTGGATTCGAGATCATCAAAATCAATGCCATAGTGGCCGTTCTCGTCCAGTACCAGCTCGTTGTCGAGAATGGTCAAACCATTGTGCTCGGCGGCAAAGGTGAACGGGTAATAGACAGGCCGCTGGATAATGACCTTATCTCCCGGTCGGGTGACGGATCGCAGGGCCGTGTTGACGGCAGGCATCACGCCGTCGGACAGGCTCACCCATGAAGGGTCGATATGGAAATTATGACGATGCTCCATCCAATTGAGAAAAGCTGTGAAGTAGTCTTCAGTGGCGTAATCGTAACCGAATACGTCATGGGTGGCAGATTGGATGAGAGCCTCGACTATTTCAGGAGCCGGTTTGAATTCCATGTCTGCCACGGACAAGGGCACCACATCTTTGCCGTCCTCACCCATCTGTTCCACGACCTCATGCCATTTGGCGGACGAAGAGCCATGACGCTCAAGAATCGTATCGAAATCGTAAGGGGCATGCTGTGCCAGAATCACTGTTTCTCCTTCTTCACTACCGGCGAAAACAAACCTGACCCATCGTAAAGGAGGTATGTAACGAGAATTGGAAAAGCCTCGAAGGCATTTCGCTTCCGAGGCTTTATCGTGCGCCAGACAGGATTCGAACCTGCGACCTGCTGATCCGTAGTCAGCTGCTCTAATCCGCTGGGCTACTGGCGCATACCACCGTTGTCCCCGTGGTTCGGGAGTGCGCCAGACAGGATTCGAACCTGCGACCTGCTGATCCGTAGTCAGCTGCTCTAATCCGCTGGGCTACTGGCGCATATTGTCTTTCAGACAACTCAATACATATTACTCAAGGTTCGTGTTTGTGCAACCCATTGGTTACTCGGCGTGTCACAGGAACAGCGAGTCACAGTATCCGACAATCATGCTGTACGACGACGCTCCGCGGATTCCTGGATGACCGTTTCACGCAGCAGTTTCGGCGCACTGGTGCCTTCCACGGATGCCTTGTCGACAACCACCTGCTTGACATCCTCAAGACTGGGCAGCTGGAACATCGTGTCTTGCAGGGTGCGTTCGATAATCGAACGCAGACCTCGTGCGCCAATCCCCTGCTTGATAGCCGTATCGGCAATCGCTTGGACGGCCTGGTCGGTGAACTCCAGATCAACGCCGTCGACGGCAAACAGTTTGCGGTACTGCTTAATCAGCGCATTGGCCGGCTGCGTAAGAATCTCCGTCAAATCATCCACCGTCAGCTCCTTGAGCACGCTGGTGACCGGCAGTCGACCGATGAATTCAGGCAGCAGACCGAATTCGGCTAAATCATCGGCATTGACCTGCTTAAGCAGCTCCTCGTCTTTCAGGTCGGCGTCATGCCAATTGGCTCCAAAACCGGTTTCCCGGCGGCCCAGACGCTTGCGCACGATGTCCGTCAATCCTACGAATGCGCCGCCACAGATGAACAGGATGCCACGCGTATCCATCTGCACCGTGTCCTGCTCTTTGTGCTTGCGAGTGCCTTCCAGTGGCACGGAAGCAATAGTGCCTTCAAGGATTTTCAATAGTGCCTGCTGCACTCCCTCACCGGATACGTCACGGGTAATCGAGGTGTTCTCGCCGGATTTGCGGGCGATTTTATCGATTTCGTCAATATAGATAATGCCGTGCTGGGCTCGGCTGACATCGCCGTCCGCGGCCTGCAGCAGACGCTGGAGCACGGTCTCCACGTCATCGCCCACGTAGCCGGCTTCGGTGAGCGTGGTGGCATCGGTGATGACGAACGGCACGTTCATCACACGGGCCAGTGACTGGGCAAGATAGGTTTTGCCCACACCGGTGGGCCCCAGCAACAGAATGTTCGACTTGGCGACTTCCACATCCGATAGCGGATCATTAGCCCGCTGAGACTTGCGGGCTCGCCCGGCTGATTGGAGCGCGGCATTGCCGTTCGCGCCGTCAAGTTGTTCGGCGGATTCCTGCAACTCCATATTGACGCGCTTGTAATGGTTGTACACGGCCACGGAAAGCGCCCGTTTGGCTTCTTCCTGGCCGATGACATATCGATTGAGATAATCGAAAATCTGCGTTGGTTTGGGCAGGCTCAGCGAGTTGACTTCGGCGTCTTTGCTGCGCTCCTCGGAGATGATATCCACGCATAGGGCAATGCATTCGTCGCAGATGGAGGCATTGGGACCGGCCACCAGTTTGCGAACCTGACGCTCGGTTTTGCCGCAGAACGTGCAGCGGGGAATGTCCTCGTTGTAGCTCACCACACGCCCCATGAGATCTCCTTTGCCGATGAATGCCGCACTGCCTGCTGTGCTTGTCTGTATGTTTACACGACGCACACATTGCCGTCGCCTTTCAACACAATACCCCCGGTCAGACCGACCGAGGGTATTGCAATGCCTAGTGTCCGGACGAATATCACTATTCGTCCACATGTTTGAGACCGTTACTGGCGGTGAGCCAGCACTTCGTCCACGATGCCGTAATCCTTGGCTTCGTCGGCGGTCAGGAAGGTGTCCACCTCGATGTCGCGGCGAATCTTCTCCACGTCCTGACCGGTGTGCTTGGCGAGGGTTTCCTCCAGCCATTCGCGCATGCGGAGCATTTCCTTGGCCTGGATTTCAATCTCCGTGGCCTTGCCGAAGCCCTGGTCGATGGCCGGCTGGTGGATGAGCACACGGGCGTTCGGCAACATCAGACGCTTGCCCTTGGTGCCGGAAGCCAGCAGAATCGCCGCTGCGGAGGCGGCCTGACCGAGGCATACGGTCTGCACATCGGGCTTGATGTACTGCATGGTGTCGTAGATGGCGGTCATGGCCGTCATCGAACCGCCGGGCGAGTTGATGTACATCATCACATCGCGGTTTGGATCCTGGGATTCCAAGACCAGCAGCTGGGCCATCACATCGTCGGCGGAGGCGTCATCCACCTGCACGCCGAGGAAGATGATGCGATCCTCGAACAGGCGGGAGTAGGCGTCCTGGGTCTTCATGCCGTACGGGGTCTTCTCCACAAACTGCGGCATGATGTAGCGGTTAGTTGGGGACGCGGCCGGCATGAAGCCGGCTACACCCTGGCGGCCGGCCAGTCGGTCGGCGCGGGCGGCAAACTTCGCTTCTTCACTTGCCATAAGTCTCACTCCCCCTGCTGGTTGTTGCCGATGGTGTCCGGCGTGGTCACGAGCTTATCCACGAAGCCATAATCGAGGGCTTCCTGAGCGGTGAACCAGTGATCGTATTCGTTGTCGCGGTAGATTTCCTCGACGGTATGGCCGGTCTGTTCGGCGGTCAGCTCGCTCATGGTCTTCTTCATGTCCATGATGAGCTCGGCGTTGATGCGCACGTCGGTGGCGGTGCCGCCAATGCCGCCGGAGGGCTGGTGCATGAGCACACGGGCGTGCGAGGTCAGGTAACGCTTGCCCTTGGTGCCGGAACTCAGCAGGAACTGGCCCATGGAGGCGCACATGCCCAGACCCACGGTCGCCACGTCGGGCTCGATGAGCTGCATGGTGTCGTAGATGGCCATACCGGCGGTGATGGAGCCGCCCGGCGAATTGATGTACAGCCAGATATCCTTCTTCGGGTCTTCGGCGGCCAGCATCAGCAGCTGGGCGCAGATGCGGTTGGCCATATCGTCCTTGACCTCTTCACCCATCCAGATGATGCGGTCTTTGAGCAGACGGTTGAAAATCGGGTCGACGGGGCCGGCCGGGACGTCATCGCCCGCCATGACCGGCAAGGTCGCAAAGGCATTGCTCACCTTGATTCTCCTTCTAAATTACTCGAACATTGTTCAGACTACCGCCTTGAAGCGACTGAAGACGGCTTTTCACGCGCTTTTTGGCGGCCAGCGTAGGATATCTCTCCCTCCGTCTCGACTTCGTCGAGTCACCTCCCTCGTCAGAGGGAGGTTATTCGAGAGTATCGAGGACGTCGTCGATGAGCAGGCGAGTCTGGGCCGAATCGTCTTTGAGGCGGGGGAACCGGCGCATTGCATTGGCTGGACTCGCCCCGGCGGCACGGGCCACATTCGACTTGCTGGCACCGCGCGAGACGGCCTTTTCCGCGAGTCTGTCAACCAGTGAGTCCGCGACTTGTCTCATCTGTTCGGCCACCCACAACTGGGCCATGTCCGTAGGCAAATCATAGTCTTCGGCCACACCGCTGGCGGCCTCCTGGATGGCGGCCCACAACACCATAAACGGCTTGCGGTAATAGTCGATCTGCTCAGACAATGGCTCGGCAGCAAGCGATTCTAGCGCCGCACGAATCTCAGTGTTTTCAGACATAGCTTATTCTTTCCGCTCCCGCTGGCGGGAGCCAAAACAACTTCCTACTTACGACGGCTCAACATCCACTTCGACACCAGTGACGATGCGGCCACGGCCAACCCGACCAGCATGAAGAACGCACTGGGCGCTTCGGTCAGTTCCATCACCAAACACATGGCCATCAACGGCGCTTGCTGCGATGCCGAAAGCAATGCGGCGGCACCAATCAGCGCACAAGCAGTCACCGAGTCAGCCGGGAACAACAGTATCCAAATGAGACCCAGCATTGCACCCAGCGTGGATCCCAACGCGATGCCCGGCTGCAATACGCCGCCTGAGGCACCCGAACGAATGGTCATTAGCGTAACCAGCGCTTTGGCAACAAACGTCAGCGCAAGCACACCCAGCAGCATGGCGATATTCGATTGAGACAACTGGAAACCGGCATTAACCGCCGTAGAAGCCGAACCGGAAACGTTGCCGCCGCCCGCCAACAGATTCCAAGGCGAGGCCGCCGCCGAAGAAGCCGATTGCGATGCGCCGGCAGCGGCAGAGCCCTCCGGCACGAATGTACTGAAACCAAGCTGCGCCGCAGCGCGCCCGTTGCCCATCACCTGCGGAACAACAATCGCCGCCAATCCAGTCACCAGACCAGCCAATGGCATCTGCCACAAAATATGCTTGTCATGCGATTGATGGGATTCCGCCCATTGCGAGCCTTTGCGAAACCATGCGCCAGCCACACCGCACGCTGCGCCGCACAGCACCGCAAACAGCATCAGGGTAGGCGTGGATTGCGGTTGCATGGCGGTGATGTCATAGAACGTGTGATGGCCCTTAATCGACGCCGCCACGAACGCGGCAATCGCGGACATGCCCAAACCGAAAGCGACCTTCTCAAGGGTCACGTCCACCAGCAGAATCTCCACGGAGAAGAACATGCCGGCAAGAGGGGCATTGTAGACGCCGCCCAAGCCGGCACCTGCCGCCACTGCTACCACCATACGGCGGTCAATGCCGTCGGCCCCTTCGATATGGAACAGGTCGCAGAAACGTTGCGCCAACATGGCGCCGAGTTCACGAGGAGCGACTTCTCGTCCAATGGACGCGCCCGAACCGACGATACCGATCTGCAGCACCACATGCACCAAGGTCTGCCATACAGGCATCCGCTCCCCCGCCACGGCTTTTTTGACCGAGGGCACCTTGGTGGTCTTGTTGCGCAGAAAATACCAGATAATGCCGGCTAGGGTGAGACCGATGGTCACCGAAATCGCACGGCGTATAGCGGGCACACCGAATGGACCGGGCAATTCCGAACCCTCGACATAGCCGAGCATCACGTGCTCGACGCCGTAGAGCAGCAGCGTCAGCAGACCTGCGCCCGCGCCGATGATCACGCCAAGGATGATGGTTGTCGCTGCAAGCCAGCCAAGACGTTTGGCGGTAACTACTGGTTGCATGTCGACCTCCGCACTTTATGCAACGAGTATGCCCTTGGGAACTCCCCTCAGTCTCGCTACGCTCGACAGCTCCCTCAAGGAGGGGAGCCAATGGAACAATACTTCTTTAAGAATAGAAAGAGCCCGGAACCATGAAACACGGTTCCGGGCTTAACAGTTACGCTAACGCAAGCAAGCTAGGCTCACTCAGCGTCCTTGTCCTTGGAGGACAGCTCGTCAGCCACGGCAGCGGCGGCGGAAGCGGCCTCGACGGATTCGGACTCCTCTTCCTCAGCGGCTTCACCGAGGAAGTTGGAGAGGTCGACAGCCTCGCCATCGGCGGTGAACTTGACGGCGCGCATGCCGGCGAGCAGGCCCTTGGAACGTCCGACTTCCTGCACGGCGGAGCCGAGCTGGCCGTTCTTGATGATGGCCTGAATGAAGTTGTTCGGATCCATGCCGTACTGCTGGGCGATGGAAGCGAGGAAGTTGAACACGTCGGACTGGGAGACCTGGACGTCCAGCTTCTCAGCCAGAGCGTCGAGCACCATCTGGTCGCGCAGTTCCTTCTCGACGGTTTCCTCAGCCTGAGCCTTCTGCTCCTTGGTGGCCTTCTCCGGATCCGGGGTCATGCCCTTGAGCTGCTCGGCGACCATGTTGGCCTTGACGCCCTTCGGCACCGGAATCTCGAGGCCTTCCTGCAGCTTGGCGATGAAGGCATCGCGAGCCTCGGTGGCCTGACGGCCTTCGGCGTCCTGAGCGGCGGCCTTGCGGATATCGGCCTTGAGCTCGTCCAGGGTGTCGAACTCGGAAGCTTCGGAAGCGAACTCGTCGTCCAGCTCCGGCAGCTCCTCAGCCTTAACGGAGTTGACCTTGACCTTCACAGTGGCCTTCTGACCTTCGTGGTCGCCAGCTTCCAACGTGCCTTCGAAGGTGGTCTCCTCGCCGGCGGACAGGCCATCAAGAGCCTCATCCAGACCGTCGAGCATGGTGTTGGAGCCGAGCTCGTAGCTCACGCCTTCCTGGGAGTCAACGGTCTCGCCGTCGATCTCGGCAGTCAGGTCGATGTTGGCAAAGTCACCCTTGGTGGCCGGGCGATCCACGCCGACCAGAGTGCCGAAGCGCTGGCGCAGCGCCTCAAGGCGCTTGTCGACGTCCTCATCCTTGACTTCCGGCTTGGCGATGGCGATCTCGAGGCCATCGATTTCCGGCAGCTCGATGTCGGGGCGACGCTCGACGGTGGCGGTGAACTTCAGCTTGGTGTCGTCGTTGGCGGCCTGCGGCACGTCCTGCACGTCGAACTCCGGCTGAGCCATCGGGCGAATCTTCTTCTCGTCCAGAGCCTTGGAGTACAGCTCCGGCACGGCGTCGTTCACGGCCTCGCCGGCGACGGCAGCGAAACCGATACGCTGATCGATGATCTTGCCGGGAACGTGGCCCTTACGGAAGCCGGGGACGTTCACCTGCTTGGCGATTTCCTTGCGGGCCGCATCCAGGTACGGGTTGAGCTCTTCCGGTTCAACAGTGACGGTGAGCTTCACCTTGGTGGGCTCGAGGTTACGAACGCTGATCTTCACGCTAATGACTCCTCAAAAGTCGTATTTTCTTACAGTTCTGCCGTAAGGCAACCTCTACATAATAACGCCACTTACGGACGGTGCAATGAGTTTCACCTGCCAGTTTCTTGCGCCCTGCGCGATCAGGAACTCCTCGACGTCCACTTCGGCCGGATTCTCCACCCAGCATAGGTTGCGCAGAATCTGCGGCTTGATAATCATCTCGGCCGGCGTACGCGTATCTTCGGCTATCGAAGTGATCACGCGGCGGACCCTTTGCAGTCGGTCATATCGGTCGGGGTGCCTTTGCTGCCAGAGTCGCATCGAACGCGGTGCATTCACTATGCCGTTCTCGTCCGGCGCGGGTGCCGGCATACTCGGCCATTGGGAGGGGTGCAGCGCCATGGCCCGATCAATGGCCTCTTTCCAAACCTTGGGTTTGACGGCACGCTGGATTGGGGCATAACGTTCAAACATCTTGTCTTGCTCGGTGCCGGTGCGAATGCGCACACGCTCATTGAGCGAGCGCAGAGCCCGAAACTGGGCGGCATTATGCGGCTTGCGCGTCGCAGCCTCGATAATCGAGGAATCAGACAACAGCAGGCTGGGGGCAATGTCATGCTGCCGGGCCAGTTTGTCCCGCTCCTGCCACAGAGACTTGGCGATGGCCAATCCCTGCGGATCACGGCTCAGCTGGGTGATGCGGGAAATGCGCAGCCACGGAACCGGATGGGGTTTGCGAGGGGCGAGTCCTTCGGACAGTGCATGGGTAAATTCCTCTTCAGCCCACTCGTCCTTGCCGGCGGCTCTCAGATCACGGCGCATCAGGTTTTCGAGCTCGATCAGCACTTCCACGTCAAGCGCCGCATAGTTGCGCCAGTCTCGTGGCAGCGGGCGGTAGGACCAGTCAGCCGCAGAATGTTCCTTGGCCAAAGTGATGCCAAGATAATGTTCGGTGACGGCGGCTAATCCGAATCGATGCAAACCGAGCAGACGCGCGGCGATCTCCGTGTCGAACAGCGCCTTCGGCTGAAGTCCCAGATCAGCGAATCCCGGCAAATCCATCAGAGAATCATGCAAAATCCAAGTGGCATCGCCCACGGCATCATTGAATTCATTCCAGTCGGCACCAGATTGGGTCAAGGCGATGGGGTCGAGTAATGCGATGCCCGCACCTTCTCGTTTGCATTGAATCAGCCAATCCTCGTGGCCATAACGGAATCCAGATGCGCGTTCGGCATCGGCGGCCAAGGAGCCAGAAGCATCAGCCAACGCTTCGCAGACGTGATGATAGCCTTCAATCGTCGAGGTAACATCCGGCACTCCCCCGCGCGGCTCTTTCAGTAACCGTGGTTCGGTGTCATGGATGTCACTCAACTGGCATCATCCTCCTCACGACGGGTAGTTGATCTGATGAATGCGGCCCACGAGTTCACTTGTGCGCCGGCGTCCATAGTACCGTCTGGCCCGGTCCCGTCAAGTGGCGTCCATGAGACACGTATCTCGCAACCGGCGCTGGTGCTGCCGGCCATCAGGCCGAATGTGGTGTTCTGGGTGACGGTGACCGTTCCGGAAATCGAGTCCGGTTCGACTTCGCCAAGATAATCGCACATATCTTCCCAATACATGCCCGGGGCGAGGGAGTCGTTTTCGGAAGGTTCCAGCGGCAGGCGCGCGAACGCCACGCATCGCCAATTGGAATTCCAATCAGGGCGCAGCTCGTACGAATACAACGTCATTACCCATCCGGTGGCAACATGCGGCTCGGAAACACTGTCGACGGCAAAGGGATGGCTATCCATCCGCTTGCCTGCTTCAAGTTCCACGCCGATGCCATAGTCGGCAAGGGTGGAGGGAACGGGAATCTCCCGATAGCGCACGTCATACAGGCGCTTCATGGCGCTCACGGATTCAACGGCCGCCCATACATCATCCGGTACGCCCTGCGGGCGTTCGGGGTGCCCCTCATTGGGCGCACCCGTAGGGAATGCGTAAATATCGGCCATATCTCTAGGGTATGGGCGATTTGGCGCAATCGCGGTATAACGCGCGGCGTGGCGCGAGTTTTAGCCACTTTTAAGGGGAATTTTATGTCCCCTAAGTCGGCTCCGTTCGACAGCTCTCCTCAGAGAGGGGAGCCAGAGAGATATAACTTGGCTCCCCTCTCTGAGGAGAGCTTCATCGAGATTTAGTACACAGTGAAGCCATGATCTTTGAATTGCTTGGCCACACGTTCGCGAGTAGCGGCGTTGGGCCCCTTCTGGTTCTCCAACGGATATGGGATGCGCAGCTCATGCCACTTCGGGCGACCGAGCTGATGGAAGCCCAACACGTCGATATGTTCGACGGAATCACCGAAGGTCTCGCAGATCTTGGCTACGTTCTCCACGTTTTCCTCGGAGTCGGTCAGTCCCGGCACCAGCACGAATCGCACCCAAATCTTCTTGCCGGCCTTGGCGAGCCTCTGGCCGAAATCGATGGTGGGCTGCAACGTGCCGCCGGTCACCTTGTGATAAGTCTCCTCGTCGCCGGACTTGACATCGAGTAGACACAGGTCGATGTCCTCGAGCATCTCGTCAGTGTAGTTGGTGTTGAGGAAGCCGGATGTATCGAGGCAGGTATGTACGCCCATCTCCTTGGCCGCGTGGAACACACGCGAGACGAAGGCGGGCTGCATCATGGATTCGCCGCCGGAGAATGTGATGCCGCCATGCGTGGCCTTGAACAGGTCCTTGTAGCGGTCGACCTTCTTGATCATGGCATCGAGATAGACGGGCTTGCCGTCACGCATCTTCCAGGTGTCAGGGTTCTGGCAGTACTGGCAGCGCAGCGGGCAGCCAGACATGAACACGGTCATGCGGGTGCCCGGACCGTCCACGGAAGTGTTGATATCCCAGGAGTGCACGAAGCCGATATCGCCGGATTTGAGGGCGGAGAGGCGGTCACGTCGGTCGAGTCCGATTGGGGATTCAAAGCCGGAAAGGCCGCCCATCAAAGTCTGTGAGGCATAGGTCTTCGATTCCTTGAGCATATGCCTGGTAGTGGTGCGGAACGTGGGTGTTGCGGGCATCGTCGTCCTCCTGTCCCAAATGATGTGAAAGTCTATGTGGGGAAATAACGAAGGGGTGGAGCTGAGCCCCACCCCTTCGATTAGTCATTGCCGCGTATCGCGGGGTTGGTCATCAGTCGACGACGGCGCCCTGGTGGAAGGTACGGGAGATGACGTCGAGCTGCTGCTCCTTGGTGAGCTTGACGAAGTTCACCGCGTAGCCGGAGACGCGCACGGTCAGGTGCGGGTACTTTTCGGGGTGCTCGACGGCGTCCTCCATGGTCTCCTTGCGCAGAACGTTGATGTTCGCGTGGTAGAGGCCGTGGCCGTTGCCGGCATCCAGGATGCCGACCAGGTTGCCGATACGCTCGTCCTCATCGCGGCCCAGGCCATCAGGGGTGATGGTGTTGGTCAGCGAGATGCCGTCAAGAGCGTCGTTGTAGTCGATCTTGCCGACGGAGAACATGGACGGCAGCATGCCGTGGGAGTCCATGCCGTTCTCCGGGTTGGCGCCCGGAGCGTACGGAGTGCCCTTCTTGTGGCGGGACGGGAAGGAACCGGTGTTCTTGCCGTACTCCACGTTGGAGGTGATGGTCAGGATGGACTGGGTCGGGACGGCGCCACGGTAGACGGGCAGGCGCTTGACCTGGCCCATCACAGTGGAGACAACCCACTTGGCGATGTCATCGGCGCGATCGTCATCGTTGCCGTAGACCGGGAAGTCGCCCTCAGTGCGGTAGCCGACGACCAAATCGTCGTCAGCGCCCTCGACGTACTCGTACTCGTGGCCTTCGAGGTTCTTGGCATCCTTGTTGTAGATCGGGTAGACCTTGGCATACTTGATGGCAGCCAGGGAGTCGGCGGCGATGGACAGACCGGACATACCGCAACCAAGGGTACGGTATACTTCCTTGTCGTGCAGGGCCATCTCGATGGACTCGTAGGCGTACTTATCGTGCATGTAGTGGATGATGTTCAGAGCCTCGACGTAAGTCTCGGACAGCCACTCGAGAGCCTTCTCATAGTTGTCCTTGACCTTCGCGTAGTCCAGAGTGCCATCGGCTTCCGGGGTGATCGGGTCGATGATGCCCTTGTCGATGACCTGCATGCCGGTCATCTCATCGCGGCCGCCGTTGATGGCGTACAGCAGAGCCTTGGCGGAGTTCACACGAGCAGCGAAGAACTGCATCTGCTTGCCCACGCGCATCGGGGAGACGCAGCAGGCGATGGCGGCGTCGTCGCCCCAGTGGGAGCGGATTTCCTTGTCGGACTCGTACTGAATAGCCGAGGTGTCGATGGAGATCTTGGCGCAGAAGCGCTTGTAGCCTTCCGGCAGCTTCGGATCCCAGAAGATGGTGATGTTCGGCTCAGGGCCGGGTCCGAGGTGCTCAAGGGTCAGGGTGTTGAGCAGACGGAAAGAGGTCTTGGTGACCATCGGACGGCCGTCGTCGCCGAAGCCGGCGTCGGACCAGGTCGCCCAGTACGGGTCACCAGAGAAGATGTTGTCGTAATCCTTGGTGCGCAGGAAGCGGACGATGCGCAGCTTCATGACGATGTTGTCGATGAGCTCCTGAGCATCGGTCTCGGTGATCTTGCCGGCCTTGAGGTCGCGCTCGATGAAGACATCGAGGAACGCGGAGTTACGGCCGAAGGACATTGCGGCGCCGTCCTGGGACTTGATGGAGGCCAGGTAGCCCATGTAGGTCCACTGCACGGCTTCCTGGGCGGTCTGAGCCGGGCGGGTCAGATCCAGGCCATACTCGTTGCCGAGGTTGATCAGCTGCTTGAGGGCCTTGATCTGCTCGTCGTGCTCTTCACGGAAGCGGATCCAGTGCTCGATCTCCGGCTCGGTGAAGTCGTTGCGGTACGGGATGGAGTCCTTGTCGCGCTTCTTGAAGGCGATCAGCTTGTTGACACCGTACAGAGCCACACGACGGTAGTCGCCGATGATGCGGCCACGGCCGTAAGCATCCGGCAGACCGGTCAGAATCTTGTTGTGGCGGGCGATCTTGATGTTCTTGGTGTACACACCGAACACGCCGTCATTGTGGGTCTTGCGGTACTTGGTGAAGATCTTCTTGACCTCAGGATCCGGCTCCTTGCCGGCTTCCTTGATGGCCTGCTCGACCATACGCCAGCCGCCGTTCGGCATCATAGCGCGCTTGCAGGGCACGTCGGTCTGCAGACCAACGATCACATTGTCGACTTCCGGGGAGTCGATGTAGCCAGCCGGGAAGGCGTCGATGCCAGCCGGGGTGTGGGTGTCCACGTCGTAGACGCGCTGCTTGCGCTCCACGGCCAGGTAGTTGTCGTCGAGGTACTTCCACAGGTGCTTCGTCTTCTCAGTGGCAGGAGCCAGGAAGCTCTCATCACCCTCGTACGGGGTGTAGTTCTTCTGGATGAAGTCGCGGACGTCGATATCCTTCTGCCAGTTGCCCTCGGTGAAGCCGGCCCACGCCTTGGCGTCGAGCTCCTCTTGGGAGACAGCTGCATTTTCTACTGCGGTCATGTCACTCCTTAATGGGGTTGTAGGTTTCGCATCTTCACGGAACCCTTGCTTCACTAGTGTAGTTTGCGCAGTCTTGAGAAAAGCTGAAATTGGGAGTGAGCTATCTCACATTCTTCTGTGAGCGCTACCAATCCAGCGGCTTCCAGGCATCCGCCGTCCGATTGTCACGGCCGATATTAGACAAAACCGCTCAACTCTCGATGTGAAGTTGAGCGGTGTAGCTATCTGTCATCCGTCATCGGCATGTTCGCCGATCGCGGTGAAAACACATATGGTCAGTCGGTATCCGACGATTTGCCGGCGGACGGTTTGACGCCGTAGTTATCCCAGCGGCGGTTTTCCTCATCCCATTTGGCGTTACGGTCCACCACGATATCCCACGCATGTTCGGCGTCTTCTTTGGTCTTGTACGGCCCCATACGCTGTTCTATCGGCGAGATCTTGCCATATTCAGCCCGCTGCTTGACGGTGTTGTAATACCACTGATTCTTTTCATCATCTGCCATTGGTACCTTCTTTTTGTAACTATTCACGGAATGCGTTGGTGATGGGCAGACGACGATCGCGCCCGAAGGCAAGAGCTGTGACCTTGGGACCCAGCGGGTATTGTCGGCGTTTCCACTCTGCGCGATCGACCAAACGCATCACGGTGTCCACCGTGGCCTCATCGAATCCGTCGGCCAACAGGTCTACACGGCCGTGGGCATGTTCGATATAGGCGGCCAACACCTTGTCAAGCAATGCATATTCAGGCAACGAATCGGAATCCTTCTGGCCTGGGCGCAATTCGGCCGAGGGTGCCTTTTCGATGGACGAGACCGGAATCATCACGCCATTCTTCAAAGGAATGCCCGCATTGCCTTCCTCATTGCCTACAATCTTGAGCCCGCCGATGCCAACGCCCGCAGCTGCGGCCTTGTTGCGCCAACGGCTGATCTCCCAGACACGGGTCTTCAGCAAATCCTTTATTGGCGCATAGCCACCGACCGCATCGCCATAGATGGTCGAATAGCCGCACGCCAGTTCGGATTTGTTGCCGGTGGCCACGGCAAGCAGACCACGTGAATTGGAGCTTGCCATCACGATGACGCCGCGAATGCGAGCCTGCAGGTTTTCTGCGGCCACGCCATCGAGATCAAGCTGCTGCTGGTATGCGACGAACAGCGGCTCAATGGGCTGAACCTCATAGTGCGCACCGATGTTGGCGGCCAGATCTGCAGCATCGTCTTTGGAGCCATCAGAGGAGTACATGGACGGCATGGAGATGCCCCAGACGTTCTCGCCGCCACAGGCATCGGCGGCCATAGCGGCCACCAACGCGGAATCGATGCCGCCGGAAAGTCCCAGCGTCACACCGTTGAAATGGTTCTTGGCCATGTAATCCTTGAGGCCAAGCACGCAAGCGGTGTACACCTCTTCGTCCGGGTCAAGTTCGGCCACGATGGTGGATTTGGTCTGATGGTCGGCAGCGGCGTCGAAATCCCAGAACGTGAGGTCTTCCATAAACATCGGGCTGCGCTCGAGCAACGTACCGTCCGCATCTACCACGAAGCTACCGCCGTCGAACACCAAATCATCCTGACCGCCCACCTGATTCAGATAAATAAGCGGAGCGTTGACCTCGGCAGCACGGCGTTGCGCCAGTTCAAAACGAGTGTTGGTCTTGCCTTCCTCATACGGAGAGCCATTAATAGTCAACAGCAAGTCGATGTTTTTGGTGGCGAGTTCAGCCACCGGGCCGCCGTCCTGCCAGATATCCTCGCAAATGGCCACGCCGATAGTGGTGCCATTCACCTCGAGGGTCACGGAACGGTTTCCTGCGGAGAAGATGCGGAACTCATCGAATACGCCGTAGTTGGGCAGGAAGTGCTTGTCATAGCCGGTCCAGACCACGCCCTCATGCAGCACCACCAGACGGTTACGCGGCTTGCTGGTCTCCCGATCGGTACCCACAGTGCCGACCACCACGAACAAATGGCCAAGACCTTCGTCCTGAAGCTGACCGGCCAGTTCATTGGCCTTGTCCCACGCGGCCTGGCGGAAGGTGCGGCGCAAAGCCAAATCCTCAATGGGATATCCGGTGAGCGTCATTTCCGGGAATACCGCTACTTGAGCGTCCCCAGCAGCGGCCTTGCGGGAATAGTCGAGCACTTTGGCGGCGTTGGCGTCGAGTGCACCGACGCAAGTGTCAATCTGGGCGAGTGCGAAGCGAAGCTGTGTCATAGCTTCTTAGTGTACTCACCGTTGACCTCCACCTGGCTCCCCTCAGTCGCCTGCGGCGACAGCTCCCCTCAGAGAGGGGAGCCAGAGAAGAATTTACCTCAATTCGTTGAGTACGCGCAGGGCGGCGTTGACATAGAAGTTGACGAACGTGGGGATGGATTCATCCAGACCCGCGAAGTGCGGGCTGTGCCAGTCGGCGCAACCCTCTTGGCCGTTTGAGCCCACGAACGCAAACACCGGCAACGTGACTTTTGCAAACTCGCAGAAGTCCTCCCCCGCCATTGACGGACGAATCGGCTCGAGCTGCGCATAATCGTTGACGTCGGCGGCCACGGCCTTGGCGAGGGACGGATCGGAGACCAACGGATCCTGAAAATCGTTCCAGTCCACATCGGCCGTAATACCATACGCCTCAGCCGTATGTTCAACGATCTCCTTGAATCGACGACCCACCAGATTGCCATCTTCCTTATGGAAGTAACGCACCGTGCCTTGGAAACCGGCTTCGGCGGGCACCACGTTCCACACGTCGCCGCCATGCACTTCCGTGACGGACAGCACCAGCGGATGGAAGGGCGTCACATTACGGCTCACGATGGTCTGTAGGCTCAAAATCATGCTGGCAAGCGCCTCAAGCGGGCCGGTGCCTTTGTACGGGTAGGCGGCATGCGTCCCCTGAGCGTGGAGCGTCACATGGAATTTCACACAGCCAGCCATCATCGGTTCAGCACCGATGGCAAGCTGACCAGGGGCATAGTTCGGGTTGTTGTGGGTACCGATGATGGCATCGACGTCATCCACCAAGCCGGCGTCAATCATCGCACGGGCACCCTGCCCCGTCTCCTCACTGGGCTGGAACAGGATCTTGATGGAGCCGGCGAATTTGTCGCGGTGATTGGCAAGCCAGAAGGCGGCTCCGAGCAGACCGGTCATGTGCAGGTCATGGCCGCAGCCGTGCATCACGCCTTTGTTGACGGAGCTGAATTCCAACCCGGAATCCTCCACAATGGGCAAGCCGTCGATGTCCGCGCGCAATCCGATGCGTGGCCCGGGCCCGGCTTCCCCTTGGATAAGACCCACCACACCAGTTTCCATGGAGTTGGGCAGGATTTCGATGCCGTGCGCCTTGAGCTGGTCGGTCAGGTAGATACTGGTGTCGAATTCCTGAAAACTGCGCTCGGGGTGGGCGTGCAGATAGTGACGGATGGTAATGAGTTCGTGGTCGATATCGATATGTTCACTCATGGTTCTCGATTGTAGTAGGACGGGCAATATGACGAAGCCCCCGCTTCATATTGGCGAGGGCTCGGCAGACATCATTGATCATTGCTGCCGCTTGAGCAGACGCTTGGCAATGGCGTTGGCGATGCCCTGCACCACCTGCACCAGCACGATCATGATGATCACTGCCGTCCATGTGACGGTCTGGTCGAACTTCTGATAACCGTAAGCGATGGCGAAGTTACCGAGTCCGCCGCCACCGATGTATCCGGCCATGGCAGACATGTCGAGCACGCCGATGAACAGGAACGCATAGGCCAGAATCAACGGGGCCAAGGCCTCGGGAATCAGCACGGTACGGATGATGGTGAATTTGCTGGCGCCCATCGAACGCGCCGCCTCAATGACGCCGGGATCGACCGGAACAAGATTCTGCTCAACCAGACGAGATGTGGCAAAAGTGCACATCACCACCATCGGGAAGATGGCGGCCACGGTACCGATGGAGGTGCCGACCACCACAATGGTCAACGGCTGCATGGCGGCCAGGAAGATGATGAACGGGATCGGACGGACGATATTGACGATCACGTCGAGAATCCGGTAGACGATGGCGTTCTCAAACAAATTGCCTGGACGCGTGCCATAGAGCACCACACCAAGAATCAATCCAAGAAGTCCTCCTACGACAAGAGTGATAAGCACCATCGTCAGCGTCTGACCGATAGATTCAAACAGGAGCGGGCGCAGCACAGTCCAATCGCTACGGGGGTTGGCAAGGGTAATCATGCGTTGGCTCCTTCATGGCTGGCGGAGATTTCCGCCGACTCATCCTGGCTCATGGATTGCTGGTTGGCTATGGCCGCTTCGGCACCGGCAATATGATTGGCGACCGCATCAGCGTATGCCACTGGTTTCTCGGCGGTGCCGAAATCAATGACATCGCTGTGTTGCGCGAGTTCATGCAAAAACTCGTCCACATGCCATCCAGGGCCGTTGAATTCATAGGTGATTGCGCCGATAGCCGATCCCTTGACCGTATCGATGCCGCCATACAGCAGACTGGATTCCACACCATATTTGGCGATCAGCTCTGAAATGTTCTGCCCTGAGGCATGCAATGTGCGCCCATGGTCATCAGAGACATCCTTTTGCCGGATGAGTACGGTGACAATGCGTCCCGACCACTCGCCATGCAGACGTTCGACACGGCTTTCCTCAGGAAGCCCCGACAAAGCGGTGGCAATGAACCGTTTGGTGACTGGCTGGCGAGGCGCGGCGAATACGTCGTACACGTCACCGGATTCGATCACGCGTCCGGAACTCATAACCGCCACACGGTTGGCAATCTGCTGGACCACGTTCATCTGGTGAGTGATCAGCACGATGGTGATGCCGAATTCCTCATTCACTCGCTTGAGCAACGCCAGTACCTCGGTGGTGGTTTCAGGGTCGAGCGCGCTGGTAGCCTCATCCGCGAGCAGGATTTCCGGATTGGTGGCTAGCGCGCGAGCAATGCCGACACGTTGTTTCTGACCACCGGACAGCTGTGAGGGGTACTTATCCGCATGCTCGGCCAATCCCACGAATTCCAGGAGCTCTTTGACACGCCGATCCTGATAGTCCTTGCGCCAATGATCAAGCTGAAGCGGATAAGCGATGTTTTGCGACACCGTTTTGGTGGAGAACAGGTTGAACTGCTGGAAAATCATGCCGATTTTCTGCCTGATAGGGCGCAACTTGCTCTCGTTCAGTGCCGTGATGTCGGTACCGAGCACGGTCACCGTGCCGGAAGTGGGCCGCTCCAGTGCGTTGATCAGCCTCACCAGAGTGGATTTGCCGGCACCGGAATAGCCGATGATGCCGAAAATGTCGCCACGGTCAATGCTCAGGCTGACATCATTCACGGCTCGCGCGGTCTCGGCCTTTCGTCCTCGTATCTTGAACTCTTTGACCACGTGATCAAAAGTGATGATGGGATCGCTCACTGTTGCTCCAATGTTGTACGGGCTGGAATACCGGCGATTGCGTCCGGTCTAGTTATGCCGTAACGGAGCGGGCCTTATGCAGGCGGCTCGCTCCGTTACGGTTCAGCAGGCTATGCGCATCGAATACTCGCTACTACAGCTCGGTGCGGAAACCAGCCGATGGTTCTCTTACTCCTGGGCCTTGGCGTCCTTCTCGATGTCGGACAGGAAGCCCTGCAGCTGCTTGGCGCTGAACTTGTCGGCAAACACCGCGGTGCCGCCGGAGTTCTCCTGGAGGGCGTCGAGCACGTCCTTCTGCTGGAAGATGGAGACGAGCTTCTTGTAGGTCTCGTTTTTCACGTCCGTCTTGCGGGCCACCCACACGTTGATGTATGGACGGGCTTCCTCGGATTCGGCGTCATCCTGATAGATGGCGTCTTTCGGGTTGAGGCCCGCGTCGGCCACGTAATCGTTGTTGATCACACCGGCGGCGATGGTCGGATCCTTGAGGGTGGTGGCCACCTGTTCGGCCTTCAGCGGGGTGACCTTGACCTTGCTCTTGGCTTCATCGATGTCGGCCGGGGTGGAGAAGGCGGTCCAGTCGCCCTTGAGCGTGACGAGACCCGCTGCCTTGAGCACGCCGATGGCGCGGGCCTGGTTGGTCTCATCGTTCGGAATGGTGACGGTGTCGCCCTGCTTGATGTCCTTGATGTCCTTGACCTTGGTGGAGTACACGCCGAGCGGGTAGATGGCGGTGCCGCCGATGGGCTGCAGATCCTTGTTGTTGCTCACGTTGTAGTTGGCGAGGTAGAGCAGGTGCTGGAACTCGTTGAGGTCCAGCTCGCCGGAATCAAGGGCTGGATTCTCGGAAGTGTAGTCCTGGAAGTCCACGATATCGACATAGATGCCGGCCTTTTCGGCATTCTGCTTGAACTTGACCCATTCCGGGTTGGTGGCACCGACCACACCGATCTTGACCGGGTTGTCTTTGCTGCCCTTGGCGCTGGATTCGTTAGCGTCGGCCACCGCGCGGTAGCCGAAGAACGCGGCCACGGCGATGATCGCCACGACCACGATGGTAATGATGATGTTACGGGCGGTGTGGTTCACGCGCACCGGTTCGTTGCTGTTGGGAGCGGCCGGAGTTGCCGGCTGGGTTGCTGCTGTCATGATGAATGATTCCTCTCTCTCATGGAAATTGCTGTTGCATCTTCTTACGGTGATTCGCTTCCCCAAGCGAACCCATCACGTTGATGACAGGTTTCACCGTAGCACTCAAAATCCCAGAAATGGTCAAAAATGACGGATTGCCGTATAGGTGTCTTTTATGGCGCGCATGCAATACATTGCGTTGCCTGATGTCGATAGCACGCTATAAGCATGTCTGGCGCGTCGAGAGGAGCCTCGAAAATAGAAGCATGACTACCACCGACATTAAAGCTGTGTTTTTCGACATCGACGGCACGCTCACGAGTTTCGTCACGCACAAGGTTCCCGATTCCACCGTTGAGGCTATTCAGCGGCTTCAATCAGCAGGCATCAAGGTGCTTATCTGCACCGGCCGCGCTCCTTCTCAGATGAAGGTGGTGCTGGACACCATGCCGATCTCATTCGACGGCATTGTGGCGTTCAATGGTCAATATTGTTTTGACGAACAGGGATATCTTGAATCACAGGCCTTGGATCAGTCTGATATCCGCGTGATTTTGGATTGGCTCGACCAGCATCCCGATGTGGTGTGTGATTTTGGTGAAAAGGATTACGTCTACTTCAACCATACCAACGAGGCATTGCAGCAGACCTGGAGCGGTCTTGGCAAAACCGCCCCCGTCCAATATTTCGAGAATCCTCGTTTGCGGGCGTTGACGCACGAGACCTTCCAGATCAGCCCGTTCATCGACCCCGAACTGGAAGACGAACTGGTGGGACTGTGCAGCAACATACGCGGCGTGCGCTGGCACCCGGACTTCACCGATCTGATTCCCGCCGATGGTGGCAAACCACGGGGCATTCAGCGTTTTATGAAGCATTACGGCATCACCCGCGAACAGACCATGGCCTTTGGCGACGGCGGCAACGACACGGACATGCTGGCCTATGCCGGAATCGGGGTCGCTATGGGCAACGCCACGGACGAGCCCAAGGCCGCTGCCGACTATGTCACGGATGATGTGGATCATGACGGCGTATTACACGCCTTGCTGCACTTCGGAGTGCTGCACGACTAAGGTGCACGCCAAATACAGAAGGCCGGTGCATATTGCACCGGCCTTGTTTGTGGAGCTAGGGGGATTCGAACCCCCGACCCTCTCCATGCCATGGAGATGCGCTACCAGCTGCGCTATAGCCCCGAATGAAGCTATCCGATTCATGGGAGTTGTTCGACCCGCCATGAACCAGCGGAGAAACCACCAGATGCATGCCGATGGCTTCGTCGTGGAGCTAGGGGGATTCGAACCCCCGACCCTCTCCATGCCATGGAGATGCGCTACCAGCTGCGCTATAGCCCCGTTTTCAATTGTCAGTCCGTTTTCGAACCTTGTCTACATTACGACGGGTTCCTGCATCCCGCAAATCGGCGTGTCGCCAAATGACATTGGCGTGATTTGGCGACACCACAATCACCGGCTGTTCAGATCAACGTTCCCGTTCCCACTCGTCGGTATCGGCGACGGCTGGACCGTGGTTATAGTCCATGAGCCGCCAACGAATCGTGTCATCAGGCTCATCCATGGGAGCCAAACGCACCCAGTGTGCATTGCGCATGGATATCACCGTCGAAAAAGTGGGATCGACTGCGGTGATGCCCAGCAGCGTCTGAAGCGTCTGTGCAATCCACGCACCATGGGAGAACACAAAGAGATCGGTGTCCGTGCCGGCACGCGTGGACCAGTCACGCAGGGCTTCGACGCCACGCTCCCCCACATGTTCTTTGGCCTCGGCGCCATACTTCATCTCGCCGCCGCGATGCTCCATCCAGGAACGGAAGTCCTCAGGATATCGCTCAGCCAGTTCGGATACGGCGTGACCGTCCCAATCGCCAAAACTGCGTTCGCGTACGCGAGGATCATCGTGCACTTCGGCGCCATCCAGTACATCTGCAAAAGCCTGTGCGGTGGCATGCGCACGGCTCAGATCGGAACACACGATGATGCGTTCGTCGGTTTCCGGCCTGCGATCGACGTATAGGTCCTTCAGCGCTGCAGCAGTCTGACGCACCTGCCATTGGCCTACGGCATCCAGCGGAATGTCGACCTGCCCTTGCAACTTATGGGCCGCGTTATACGACGTACGTCCGTGCCGAACCAAGAATATGGAACGAACATGCTGAGCCGTCATGCCGCCACGCTTTCAGGATGTTCGAGCTGAAGATCGATGCTCTCGCAATCCTTCCACAAACGCTCAAGACCGTAGAATTCACGGGCTTCATCATGCATGACGTGAATCACGAAGTCGCCATAGTCCAGCAATACCCACTGCCCCTCGGTCAGACCTTCGCGCGAACGCGGCTGACGGCCATCGCACTTGAGGAAGAGATCCTTCTCGATTTCCTCGGCCACGGCCAGCACCTGACGCTCGTTCGAGGCACCGGCAATCATCATGATGTCGGTGATGCCAAGCAGGTCGGCAACGTCGAAAGCCACGATATCAGTGGCTTTGATACGGTCTGCCGCCTCGGCGGCCACGCGGATGGCGTTGATGGAATCCTGTACTGCGGGCATGATTCAGCGCTCCCAAGCGGGCTTCCAGCCCTCGACGTTATGCTGCGTGTTTTCGGAGTAGACCATCGTATCGTCGGGAACAGCGTGACGGATCACGGAACCGGCGCCGGAGGTCACATTATTGCCGACTTCGACCGGGGCCACCAGCAGGTTGCCTGCACCGATGTGGCAATCGGAGCCGATCTTGGTACGGTTCTTGTGCACGCCGTCATAGTTGGCGGTGATGGTGCCGCCGCCGACGTTCGTGTGGTCGCCAAGCTGGGCGTCTCCCACATAGCTCAGGTGCGGCACCTTGGTGCCGTTACCGATGTGAGCCTTCTTCATCTCGACGAATGCACCGGCCTTGGCGTCCTCGCCGAATTCGTTGCCCGGACGCAGGTAGGTCCACGGTCCGATGTTCGTGCGCGCGCCGATGTGGGATTCCTGCACGCGGGAACGCTCGACCACGGCACCGTCATCGACCGTCGCATCGATCAATGTGGTGTACGGGCCGACTGTAGCTTCCTGTCCGATGACCGTGTGGCCCTGCAGGAAGGAGCCGGGGAGGATGGTGGCGTCACGGCCGATTTCCACGTCGTCTTCAATCCACGTGGTCTCCGGGTCGAGAATGGTCACGCCATCGCGCATCCAGCGTTCGCAGATGCGGCGGTTATAGGCTTTGGACAGCGCGGCAAGCTGCACGCGATCGTTCACACCTTCCACGGTGAGCGGATCTGGCGCGGCGAATGCGCCGACCTTGCCTGCGGACTTGGCGGTCTCCAACGCGTCGGTCAGATAGAACTCGCCTTGGGCGTTATTGGATTTGAGGCCGGCGATGGCCTCGACCAGCACGGAGGCCTCGAACACATAGACGGAGGTGTTCACTTCCTGCACGGCCAGTTCGCTGCGGTTGGCGTCTTTCTGCTCGACGATGCGCAGCACGTTGCCCTCACGGTCACGGATGATGCGGCCGTAGCCGGTCGGATCATCAAGTATGGTGGTGAGCACGGTGGCGCCGTTTCCGGATACGGTGTGGAATTCGACCAGTTTGCGCAGCGTCTCACTATCCAGCAGCGGCATGTCCGAGGCGGCGATTAGCACCGGGCCGTCAAGTTCGGACTGGGCGGCGAGCTGGGCCATCGCGCACTGCACGGCACGGCCGGTTCCGGGGATATCGTCCTGGTTCACGATGGTGACGTGCTCGTCGTAGGATCGGGCTGCTTCGCTGACACGCTCGGCTTGGAAGTGCACCACTACTGCAAGAGTGCCGGGGTTCAGCGCGGAAACCGAATTCATGACCCTGTTGAGGAAGGTCTTGCCCGCAAAAGTGTGCAGAACCTTGGGCTTGTTGGAACGCATACGGGTGCCTTCACCGGCAGCGAGAACGATGGCTGCGGATAATGCCATAACTGACGTATTCCCTTCGCTTGGAATGTCTTGAAGTAATCTTCAGTGTTCAGAACACTTCAACACAATAGACGGTTGCCCGGATGTCGGGTGGGAAGCCCCGGTAATCGGGGAAACGAAAAGGGCCCGGGACGAATCCCGAGCCCTTCGTGTTAGCGAACTAACAACACCGAAGTGGTGTCATCACTCGTTGTCGCCAGCGGTGGCGGCAGTGGCGGTGACGGCGCCCTTCTTGTCGGTGTTCACGCCGGAGTACACCCAGTCGGTGTAGTCCGGGTGGTCGTAGCCCTTGTCGACGGCGAACTGGAAGGCCTCGTCACGGAACTTCTCGAGCTCGTCGATCTTGTCGGCGTACTTGTCGGCGTCGATCATGCGCAGAGCCTCGGCGGTCAGCTCGTAGCGGTCGATGCGGTTGACGCGAACCATGTCGTACGGGGTGGTGGTGGAGCCCTCCTCCTCGTAGCCGTGGACGTTGAAGTTGTCGTGGTTCGGGCGATCGTAGATCAGACCGCGCACGTCGTGAGCGTAGGAGTGGTATGCGAACAGCACCGGCTTGTCGGCGGTGAAGATGTCAGCGAACTCCTCGTCGCTCAGAGCCTCGTCGTTCTCCTTGGCGGACTGCAGGGAGAGCAGGTCGGCAACGTTCACAACCTTGAACTTGACGCCCAGTTCCTTCAGCTTGTCAGAAGCAGCCATGATCTCCTGGGTCGGGACGTCGCCAGCGGCGGCGAGCACGACCTCGGCCTCATCGTTGTTCTTGGCGGTGGAAGCCCAATCCCAAGCGGCGGCACCCTTGGCGAGCTCGGCACGAGCCTCGTCCAGGGTCAGCCAGGTGGCAGCGGGCTGCTTGCCGGCGATGATGGCGTTGATCTTGTTGGTGGACTTGTAGCACTTCTCGGCGATGGCCAGCAGCATGTTCGCATCGGTGGCGAAGTAGATGCCGATGACGTGGTCGTTGTGGAAGCACTTGTTCAGCAGGACGGAGGTGACACCCGGGTCCTGGTGGGAGAAGCCGTTGTGGTCCTGACGCCAAACGTGGGAGGAGACCAGCAGGTTCATGGAGGCGATCGGCTTGCGCCACGGAATCTCGCGGACGGTAGCCTCAAGCCACTTGGCGTGCTGGTTGAGCATGGAGTCGATCACGTGGACGAAGGACTCGTAGGAGCTCCAGATACCGTGACGACCGGTCAGCAGGTAGGCCTCGAGGAAGCCTTCCATCTGGTGCTCGGACAGCTGCTCGACGACCTGGCCGGAGACGTGCATGTGCTCGTCGACCTCATCGGAGATGTAGCCGGCATCCCACTGCTTGTTGGTGACCTCGTAGGAAGCCTGCAGACGGTTGGAAGCGGTCTCATCCGGTCCGAAGATACGGAAGTCGCGCGGGTTGTTCTTGATGATGTCGCGAGTGTAGACACCCAGACGACGGGTGGCCTCGAGCTGGCCCCAGCCGTGGCCGTACTCAGCCACTTCCTTGACCTCGTAGTCCTCGAGGTTCGGCAGCTTCAGGTCGTCGCGGATCACACCACCGTTGGCGTTCGGGTTGGCACCGATACGCAGCTCACCCTTCGGCATGAAGGCAAGGACGTCGTCCTTGACAGCGCCGTTGGCGTCGAACAGCTCTTCCGGCTTGTAGGACTCGAGCCAGTTCTTGAGGACCTCGAAGTGGGCCTCGGTGTCGCGAGCGGAAGCCAGCGGCACCTGGTGAGCGCGCCAGGAGCCCTCGGTCTTCTTGCCGTCGATGTACTTCGGGCAGGTCCAACCCTTCGGGGTGCGGAAGATCAGCATCGGGTAGAACGGACGATGCACGTTGTCGGTCTGAGCGGCGGCCTTGATGTCGCAGATCTCGTCCCAGATGGTCTCCCACAGCTCGGCGAAGCGGCGGTGGATGGACATGTGATCTTCATCGTCGAAGCCAGCGACGAACTCGTAGGGCTCGTAACCCATGCCGTGGAAGAACTCGTGGAGCTCTTCGTCGGAGATGCGGGACAGGATGGTCGGGTTGGCGATCTTGTAGCCGTTGAGGTGCAGGATCGGCAGCACGATACCGTCGGTGCGCGGGTTCACGAGCTTGTTGGACTGCCAGCCGGTAGCCAGCGGGCCGGTCTCAGCTTCGCCGTCGCCGACGATGGCCGGGACGAACAGGCTCGGGTTGTCCATGATGGCGCCGTAAGCGTGAGACAGAGCGTAGCCCAGCTCACCACCCTCGTGGATGGAGCCCGGGGTCTCCGGAGCGAAGTGGGACGGGATACCGCCCGGGTAGGAGAACTGACGGAAGAACTTCTGCAGACCAGCCTCATCCTTGGTGATCTTCGGGAAGGTCTCGGTATAGGTGCCGTCCAGGTAGGACTGGGAGGTACCAGCCGGGCCACCGTGGCCCGGGCCCATGATGATCACGGTGTTCTGGCCGTGGTCAGCGATGAAGCGGTTGATGTGGCCGATGAGGAAGTTCAGGCCAGGGGTAGTGCCCCAGTGGCCGACCAGACGGTGCTTCACATCTTCGCGGGTGAAGGGAGCCTTCATCAGCGGGTTGGAACGCAGATAAATCTGGCCGATGGAAAGGTAGTTGGCAACGCGCCAGTACTTGTCAACGCCTTCGAGGGACTCCTCGGAAACCGGAGCGTTGAGCTTCTTCCAAGGGGTGCCAATAACAGGACTCGTCATGTGTACTCCTGTACTCCTGCACGTGATCGTGCGATTGATTATTTCCGTTAGGTCGCGGGCCTTGGTTCCTTGCGGCGCCAAGGATTCCCGTTCCCAATCAATCGTCATGGTACGAGGACAACACGACTTTTGAACGATTTCTTGCGGGTGTGTTCGAAATTGTGCTGGAAATTTCAATATTTGTGCGATTCAACCATTGGTTTGTGAGCATTCGGTTTACATGTCAGAAATGCGCAAATGGGCGAGAATAAGCGGAAAACCTATTGTTCATGCCATTGTCGTACGTTCGATTTGCCATGTTCGAAACCGGCGTGTTGTTCCTGTGAAGACCAGAAATTTGTTCGTTTTCCGCACAGAGCCATCGCGTGTCGGGCTTGTCGTATTGACCGGTGATAATCGTTGATGTTCAACCCACGGTGAATCCCATTAAACGTTAGGGGAAAATCAATGGCAAACGGTCCTGTGCTTGTCGTCGACTTCGGCGCCCAGTACGCCCAGCTCATCGCCCGCCGCGTACGCGAGGCCGGCGTCTACTCTGAACTGGTCCCTCATTCCATGCCCGTTGACGAGATCCTGGCCAAGGATCCGAAGGCGATTATTCTGTCCGGTGGCCCGGCCTCCGTATTCGAGCCCGGTGCTCCGACCATAGATACTAAGGTATTCGAGTCCGGTATTCCGGTGCTCGGCATCTGCTACGGCTTCCAGGTCATGGCCTACGAGCTCGGCGGCAAGGTGGATAAGGCCGCCCTGGGCGAATATGGCAAGACCGAGGCCGCGATTGATGATGCCGAGGGCATTCTTGCCGACTCCCCCGCCGAACAGACCACGTGGATGAGCCATGGCGTGGCCGTTGAGCAGGCTCCGGCAGGCTTCACGGTGCTCGCACATACCGAAGGCGCACCTGTTGCCGCCATGGCCGATGAGTCCCGCAAGTTGTATGGCGTGCAGTGGCATCCGGAAGTCAAGCATTCGCCGCTCGGCCAGAAGCTCATCGAGAACTTCCTACACCGCTGCGCCGCGTTGCCCAACGATTGGGATGCCTCCTCCATTATTGAGGACCAGGTCAAGAAAATCCGCGAGAAGGTCGGCGATGCCGAAGTAATCTGCGGTCTGTCTGGTGGTGTGGATTCCGCCGTGGCTGCCGCTCTGGTACACAAGGCCATTGGAGACCAACTCACCTGCGTGTTCGTGGATCACGGTCTGCTGCGCAAGGGCGAGGTCGAGCAGGTCAAGCATGACTTCGTGGCCGCCACCGGCATCAAGCTCATCACCGTGGACGCGGCCGATGACTTCCTCAAGGCGCTGAAGGGCGTCTCCGAGCCGGAACGTAAGCGCAAGATCATCGGCGAGAAGTTCATTCGCACGTTTGAAAAGGCCCAGCGTCAGGTACTCGAAGAGGCCGGCGCCCGCGGCAAGGAAGTCAAGTTCCTCGTGCAGGGCACGCTCTACCCGGATGTCGTTGAATCCGGCGGTGGCGACGGCGCGGCCAACATCAAGTCTCACCACAATGTCGGCGGCCTGCCCAAGGACATCAAGTTCCAGCTCATCGAGCCGCTACGCACCCTGTTCAAGGATGAGGTGCGTGCCATCGGCACCGAACTTGGTCTGCCCGACGAAATCGTATGGCGTCAGCCCTTCCCAGGCCCCGGCTTGGGTATCCGTATCATCGGCGAAATCACCAAGGAACGCCTCGACCTGCTGCGCGAGGCCGACGCCATCGCCCGCGAAGAACTCTCCCGCGCCGGCCTCGACCGCGACATCTGGCAGTGCCCCGTGGTTCTGCTCGCCGACGTCCATTCCGTCGGCGTCCAAGGCGACGAGCGCACCTACGGCTCCCCCATCGTCCTGCGCCCGGTCAGCTCGGAGGACGCCATGACTGCCGACTGGTCGCGCGTGCCCTACGACGTGCTCGCCACGATCTCCACCCGCATCACCAACGAGTGCCGCCAGATCAACCGCGTGGTACTCGATTGCACTAGCAAACCCCCAGCAACCATCGAGTGGGAGTAATCCAAGATAGGTTTCTGAGTCCCGAAAAGTGTTGAAAACACAGCGCTTTTCGGGATTCTTGTTTTTCGTGGCTACAAGATGGCTACATCAAACCGATTTTTTTGTAGCCGAAGCCTTAAATGGCTAACTTGTCTAACTGGTTGGCTACTTCCACCTGCTTGTTCGAGTACAGATGGCTGTAGGTATCCATGGTGGTTTGCACTCGCTCATGCCCTAAGCGTTCCGCAATCAGTAGCGGTGAAAAACCAAGTTCAACCAAGGCTGGCGTGGCTATGACGAATATCGTGCACCCTGATGCGTTTTACCCCAGATGCTTCAATCCCAATCTGCATCTCACGATAGAGAAAACTTCTGTTGTACGGAAACAGTCGGTCATCGGGCTGTAAGCCGTAGCATTTCTCCATATAGTTGCGGAGGACGGTTTTCAGCACTTCCGGCAGCATGATCACACGATTGCTTTTCGGGGTCTTGGGTGTAGTGATAATATCCTTGCCACCAAGGCGCTGATAGCTTTTGTTGATGGTCAGCGTGTCCTTCTCGAAGTCAATATCTGCGGGTTTCAAAGCGAGAAGCTCACCTTCACGGATGCCTGTGTAGTACATTGTCATAAATATCGCAAACAATCAACATCGCAGAATTAAATCGATTGGAGGGATTTGCAAATGCCACTTTTAACTAAATCGCAGAAGCGAACCATTATTTCTGCATTGCGTTCCTCTGATATGAGAGCTGTTGACCAAAAATACAACGAACCCGCTCGATTGTGGTGTAATGAAGAATGGGTAACGGCTGGTTGTCTGAGATGCACTGATCCTCGCTGCATGAAGTTTATTGATGCAGAGATCAACTGCAGACATTTCCCGGATTTTTCATATGAACGTGATTTGAATGTTTGCCCTGCTGGCGCTATCAAATGGAATTTTGACAAAGAACTCCCGGAAATTGCAGAACCTTCTTCGGATTATACCGATATTCCCATCAATCATGTCAATCTGGAAGCACATAAGCTGTTTATTAGAGAATTAGACAAAATCCATTGGAATCACCAGTTCCAGAAAGAGACCGATGGAATTATGGAGCGTATCTATCAGGATATTTCTCAGTTTGATGGTCGCTCAATGGTTCCTAATATTCTAGTTCGAAATCTGATTATTGCATGGAACCACGAGTGTGCAAAAAGCAGAACCGGTGATGTTTACACAAGAATGGATGCCGTGTATTCGAGCAATTTGAAACCTACCTGCAAAGGCGTTGTCGAAATTGAATTTGGAAGAGATACGCTGGAAGCATCGAGAAGTATTCTTGATGATATTGCGGTTATGCACTCCAGAAACAACCTTGACAAGAATGACAATGCAGCGTTGGTTGTATGTCTGTCGTTCCCAAATAAGCGACAAGGCTATTTCCAAGTAATCAAAGATATTAACCGAGTGCTTGGCTTAAAAATCCAGACGATCTCTCTTGGTGCGCTGCTACTGTTGGTATGGAACGGCGCACAAGTAAACTTCTTGTCCAGGGAGTTCTATGTTGATTTCGATAATTTGAGCATTCGTGGTATTACGGAGTTCAGACTTAATCGCCGTATAAACCTTAGTGACGGTAAGCTTGGAATCCTCGAACCGGAAAAATAAAAAGTAATTCAAAATGATTTCTGGGAGTTTATCTACAGGAAATAAGATGAAGCTCTCCCCAAACAGGTAATCGCATGGCAACAATAAACAAGATTATATATTTTGATAAGGAAACCATCCGCAATATTCTTCAGGAGCGTGACCATGGTGAATTATCTCGAAAAACAGATGTATCAAATTCTGTCCAAACACAGGGGTCTGTTGCTACAGAAGCTTCTGCGAAATTAAAACTAGATGTTCCTTTAGTTTCGAGAATTTTCTTTCTGTTCACCGGGAAAATAGAAGCATCGTATGTAATTAGCCGTGACAGCACAACCACAATTTCTTCGACCGAAATCTCTGAATTTGAGAAGTTGAAACCGTTGTTGACCAGTATTTCCAATGTTCAATTATCAGATATAGAAAACTCTTCTACTTCTCTTCGTGTTGCAGGAGGATACCTGAAAATTGTCAAAGGCGGCATTGATGGTGTGGACACAAATGAATTCAAAACTGTCATGGATAGTTACGACGGTTATGATACTTATGCAGTCGACGAAAAACGATATGTTCGCTTTAATAATGCTGCCTTTGTAAGTAATTACAAAAGAAACGATATACTTACAACGACCATGACACTCTATTGCATTCCTGTAGGTGACTTTGAAAGAAGAAGATTCGATTTTATCGAAGAAATTGGTAAAATGGAGCGTTTAATTTCTTCTGCTGAGCAGCCCAAAACATTGGCAGATATCTATCCTCCTGAAATGCAAAGCGTGGGAATTCCAGAAAAAGCGGAGGGAACACCTGTACCTAAAGATACGGTTACTCTTTATGATGTTCTGTATGCCTGTGTAACAGCGGAGGCGTCAGATGGAAGATAAGAGAAAGTATCATATCATTGTTGGTTCTAAAACATTTTTTGATTCCAAACTGCCATCATTTTCCGAAGATGATGAAGTTGATGCGTTTTTGGAGTTGGTAAAGCTATCGGATACCGCAAAGCAGAGTCGTCCGATATCTGATCAGCATGCCAGCATACTAATTGTAAAGAATGATAATTATCATGGCATTGTAGAAGCAGCGCATGATCGTTTAGGGCCGTTAATCGAGGATTTAACTACAGATGAAGCAGAAATCTACATCCATAACCCGCCTCGTGTTCTGAAAGCGTATTTAGAAGATCAGTATAAACGTGATCTTATAGAGCTTGAAATTCTCTGTGAGGAGTACGAAATCAAAAGAGACCCAGATTTATTTGTTGACAATATCAATGCCATATCTGCACGAATATTTGGTCAGCAGATAGCTATTGAAGAAATCAGTAAAAGTCTTTGGTATCTCACAAACGTTAAAAGAGAGAAGCCATATGTAATTATGCTGTACGGTAACAGCAGCTTGGGAAAAACCGAGCTGGTGCGAGAAATTGCAGCAATGTTCTTCGACGGAAAATGCTTAGAGAAGCATTTGTCGATGTTTAAGAACAATAACTACTCAGAATACTTCTTTGGAGATGCTCCTAATAGAAGAAGCCTTGGGTTTGACCTGTTGGAACGTGAATCCAATTTGGTGTTCTTTGATGAACTTGATAAATGCCCGGAACATTTCTTTTCTGCGTTTTATACGCTGTTTGATAATACACAATTCAAAGATGCAACTTATGATGCAGATGTATCTGGTATTGTAATTATATTAACATCCAATTATCAGACGGAAGAAGAAATGAAAAAGCAGTTGGGGCTACCTATCTTTTACCGCATTGATAAGTTCATCCACTTTGATGATTTTAGCTGTGAAACCATATACCAGATCGTTCAGAACGAAATTCTGGCACGAAAAGAGGAGTATGATTCTAAGCTAACACCAGAAATGGTATATGCTGCTGTCAGTCCTCTTATCTCTACATCGGGTGAAAACGCAAGAACCATCAAATATAAGGTGCAGCAGGTTATTGAAGAGCTGCTGTTCCAAGACGTATTGGAAGAAATGTCTGTATAAAATCAGCCGACCAGCTAATCACTGCCCGGCTGATCGACTATACTGTTATTCTTCCATGATCTCCAGCATCATTCGATAACGTCCGAACTCTTGCGCATTTTCGGACGTTATCGTGGCTACAAAATGGCTACAGAATTCGTAAAGACTCTCTGTAAAACGTGAAATATGTGGAATACTTGGACGAAAACCGCATTCTTAATGCGTATTATCATAAGAAATTAAGGTCTGGCACTCGAGTGGGAGTAGTAAATAGCCCTTTGCGAGGGAGGTCGGAAACGGTCTCCCTCGTTTTTTATTTGCATGCCATGGGTGTCTGCGGGCTGTGGTGTATATGGTACATACAAACCAGCTACGCAATCTCTCAAGCTGTTTAGCTGGGATAATTGTTTACTGGTACGTCTTAAAGTGCTTTCAATTACCGAAGCAACGCCATCAATTTATTTCAAATTAATGCTGACCGGCAGATTGCTTTTGCTCGCAAGGGATCGCTCAGGTTGGTACTCAAATTGTACTCACAACGTTTTGAGTATCGATTGGCTGGTGTTCATAGACGTCGGAAATGGGCGCTGACTTCGGAGGTTTCGTTATCGCATATTGCATTTAACCCAAATAGAGGCGCCCTTCATTAGGCATAATGCAAATGAGGAGCGCCTCTGGGTTATTGCTTGCTGTTGGTGCAACGCCGTCCAATGCGTGTCTTGGGTGGATGCACGCCAAGCAGGCTAGGCTCGTCGTAAGCGGAGGCGACGTGGGCGCGGGTTCGTGGCCGTGCACGAGCTATTGGTTTTACGGGTTCTCGGCGCTTGCGCCGGTGGATGGCATGAGCGCGTTGTGGCGCACGGCGCGAATGTAACACGCGTTCAACTCGCGCTCGGCGCTGAAGGAGGCCACAGCCGGCACTTCGCGGGAGTTGTCGTTGAGCGGTGTTATCGTCTCGGGCACGTTCCGTAGTCTCAAGGTACTTATGAGCGGAAATGGGACCAAATGAAGCTCAGGCATCAGCTTCGCGACGACGGGGATGGACGCCGTGGGGACGTCGGGGCATCTGATGACAGGCCAGTTGGTTGGATATGCCGAAAAGACGAACGAGCTGAATGGGGGAGTGCGTATAATAGCCTAAACGGGAGTCATTAGTGAAAGTGTGGATACCATGAGACACGTATTCAAGGCCAAAAAGCTCGGCTGGGGCGATGATAAGACCGAGGGCGTTTGGTTCGATGCTGACCACTACACCAAAGAAGAGGCTGAGGCGGAGTTCAAGCCTTATCAAGGGGTTACTCAGAGAGGTTATGACTACACTGGGTACGAGCATGATGGGGAACGCTATCACCATTACACCTACCTTGGTGAATTCGAGGATGATGATATGCCTACCAGTGATGCCGACCTTTGGAATCGAAAATAGGCATTTTCCTTCCATATAGCCATCGGTGGCCCCGGCGCTTTGCTGTTGATTGCTTTTCGTTCTCCCCTATTAAAGAACAGTGTGGAGCAATGAGAAGCGCGTTTCCTTTGTGTTGTGGCCTGATGGCCTTGTGGTAGTTCCAGTATGTTTGAGGCATATTGGCGAGCCGGTACATGGCGTCGCAGCTGATGCGCAGCATCGCGCACGCCTCGTCGACGCCGAATATCGCGTTGGAGGATACGATGAGTCTCACCTGTCTCCTGCTAATGCTCTTGGTCATGGTCGTCCTCGAGCTCCTTTTCGTCTCGAGGCTCCCTCGCGTGCCCGGCCGCGGGCGGCTCCCGGGGCGGTCGCCGCCGTCATTTCCTGCCGCTCCTCGACTCGATGTAGGCGTCCACGGACGACCTCGAAACCAAGAGCTTCCTGCCGAGCCTGTACGAGTCGATCTCTCCCGACCAGATGAGGTCGTACGCCTTGTTTCGGCTCGCCCTCATGTACTCCTGCATCTCGATCACCGTCATCCATTCGCCGCAATCTTGGTTGCCCTCGGGCGCGGCGCATTCGGCTGTGCGTGCCAGGGTTCCTCCAATCTTCCCGTGCGGCACCGCGCGAGGACACCGCACGACACCGTGTGCCTTTTCGTCTGCGCGACGATTGAACCGCCTGATGGCGATTAGTGGGCACGACGGGAGCGGAGACGGGTCGAGGTGGGTCGAGCTGGTCGGGCCTTCACGAAACGGCCATGAGCCGCGTGCCCTAGCTCGCGGCTAAGTCCCTGAAAAGTAAAAGGCGCCCATGCGGGCGCCTGCCTAGTAGCTGGAATTGTTCGGTTGTGGTCGGAATGCTCGTATTCCGCGGTGCTGTCGTCCGGGATCCGGCATCTGTCGTTCGCCTCTTCTGTCGTGTTTGATGTTGCGTGTTATGCGAGCGACCTTCCGCGGGCCTGCCGGTCCGTTGCCCCAGGTGCACCCGGGTAAGTGGTACCCATCCGCTGGGACATGGCCTGTTGCGGTTGGCGATTTCGGACGAGCGGAAGCAGACGAACGGCGCGAGGATGCGTGCCGGATTCGAGTTAGTCAATACTGGCTCTTGAATCTGGCCGATTGGAGTCGTCTCATTGCCTGCAGCTCTTCGAGCCCAATCGCGAAATAGCTGCCTCCGATGCGGCTTTATAGCCTTCTGATGCTGCTTCGTAATCTCGGAAACAGGGCAGAATCGCTTTCGCAATTCCACCCCGCAAACCCGAGGGTTTCTAACTGGAACCTATTATGCAGCTAAGTGACATTTATCAACCCTCCGCGCGCGACAGACTCCATTGTCGGTAAACGCTCCGCCAAGGGCCGATCGCCTCTCTAGACGAGCTTCTTGCGCGTCTCCTTCAGTATGCCCTTCTTGAAATCGGACCATTTGCCAAAGAACTTCTCGTCCGTGGCGGTGGCCGCATGCTCCGCGTACTTAATCGCTGTGAGCTCCATGGTGCAGACGTAGTCTGCCGCCTGCGAAAGCCGGTACTCGGAGGGCTGCGCCGATCGGTAGACGACGGCGTCCTTCGACAGCGCGTACTCGACCGCGCGATGGAGGGACTCGGCGATGGAGTGCTGGCCGTTGTCATAGTAGACCTTGACCATATCGTAGGATTGCAGCTCCGCGAGGTTGTCGAACAGGAAGTTCACGAGGTCCCTCCGCATCGTCCCCGCGAGCTTGTCGAGCGAGGCGAACTGTTTGGTCGCGTATGCGAAGGTATGGTACTTCACGGGCATGTGGCGGAAGAAGACTCGGAACGAGCCGAGCAGCATCTTGCGCGTTCTCAGGTCGAGTCCGGAGTACTGGTCCTTGCCGTTCATGAGCGGCGACGCATGGAAGGGTATGTCCGGGAGCCCCTTGGCGCGAAGGGCGTCCTCATATACCGCGATCGAATCCGCGATGCTCTCGGACTGGTCGTGCATGACGACGGTAAGGAGGTAGTGGCGGTCGGAGAGGCCGTCGCTTCCCGACTCGTCGACGAAGATGCTGAGTTCTCGCATTGTTCTCCTGGATAAGAAAAAAGCCGGGGAAAACGTCCCCGGCACTTGGAAGCCTTCCTAACGGAAAACCAATTACCTTATATCATGTACTGCTTGAAAATTCAAGGGAGCTCGAAGCGTTTCCGGACGTCAGCGGAATCTCAAGGCCCGTTCGTCAACTCATGGGCAAGCCACCTGAGACTACTCACTTTGCCTACCGATGGCGAAGACATGCGACCTGCGGTTTTGCGAACGGCGCGTAAGCCACCCGCGTTGATTCACTTACGATTGCAGCTGGCGGCTTGCAGACTAAAGGGCGGTTGAGTTTCGAAACGGGCGTTTTCGGCGCTATCGAGCCTCCGAGGGCGGCCCGTCGCGCCCTTTGGGACAAAAACAAAAACTCAAAGCCCTGAGTTTGAAAAGAGTTTTTGAAGTTGTCCCAACTTTTGTCCCCGAAGCCGACGAAACGCGACATCGCGTCATTCGGCGGCACGCGTTCCGTGTCGATGCCGAAAACTGGGTGCAACTGGAATGACGGCACGGTAGGACCAAGGCCATTGAGTGGGAATAAAGCGATAGCAATATAGACAGATTGCTTAGAGGGGAACGATGTCATTCGATGTCGTTCCCCTCTACCATGCTTGACCCTGATTCTTTTGTGAGGTTCGAAGAGAAGAGAATCGTGAAATCGCAACAGCAAAGGGATGAAAAACTGTGAAGCGTTTTGTCGGACTTGACGGTATCAAAGGTCTGGCACTTATCGCCATCGTGCTATATCACTGCGTGCAGCAGAAGATGCCAGGCGGATTCTACGGCGTTGACGTATTCTTCACGGTATCCGGCTTCCTTATTGCCATCAGCCTTTTCCGTTCGCTGTCCACCACTGGCTCGTTGAATCTTAGGCGGTATATTCCTCGACGCTTGGTTCGACTGTATCCGGCTTTGCTTTTGCTGATTCCCGTTATCGTCTCCGTCTGCTGGCTGACCGAACGGGATTTGCTGGTTGCCATCCGCAATCAGGTCATCACCGTGCTGTTCGGCTGTTACAACTGGTATGCCATTGCCGGCAGGCAAAGCTACTTCGAGCAGATGAATCCACAAATTCTACGGCACTTGTGGTTCATCGGTGTGCTGACGCAGTTCTATATCATCGTGCCGTTCATCGCATGGGCGATGTGGAGGATTCGCGATACCCGTTTTGCCTCGCTTATTCCTCTGGGTCTTGCTGCCCTCAGCGGCGCTTCCATGTGGCTGATGTACAAGCCGGGCGCAGATCCAACCCGCGTTTATTTCGGCACCGATACCCATAGCGTGGGTCTCATGCTCGGCGTGGCCCTGGCTTGGTGGCTGACTCGCCACAATCAGGCAACGCCGCAAGCTCCCCGAGTCGCCGGAGCGGCAGCGGACTCAGGTTCCGTGCATGTCAATATTCCCGCAATACCCAACAATATTCCCAACAACATTGCCGAAGTCGCAGCGAAAACCACACGGCAACGTCTCTGGGAAACGATTGCACCAGCGATGTCGCTGACAGCGCTGGTGGCACTCATTATCATGACGGTGAACGGGCAGCAAGATGACTTTGCATTCCGCGGCGGCATCATTATTGCCAGCATGCTGTCTGTGGCACTGATTGCAGGCACCATCAGCGATGACTCGTGGATGCAGGACCTGATGAAGTTCAAGCCGCTAGCGGCATTGGGGCGCTACTCATACGGCATCTACCTGTGGCACTGGCCGGTGTGGATTATCGTCCGGTCCACGTTACCTCGCATGATTCAAGGTCCGTCGTACAGCATCATTCTGGCTATCACCGCCATACTAACCGCCCTGGCTGTGGCGTTCTCCTGGCTGATGGTTGAAAAGACGGCCGCTGCTCAATCGGCACTGGAGGTTCTGGTGCCGTACCGTAACCCTGTTGCAAAGCAGATAGTCTGCGCGGTGGTAGTGGATATCGTTTGGGCCGTTGCTCTGGTTGGATGTGTGCAGGGCCTTGTGCATGCCCCGGAGAAAACCTCTGTGCAGATTCAGTTGGAACAGCAAGCTCAGACCCTGCAGCAGCAGAAGCAGTCGCAACAGGCGAGTCAGGCGCAGCAGACAGCCAGCGATCTTATGCGATCCCTCACACCCCCGCCAGCCAAGCCACGACATGGCATGCCGACCGGTGACCAGATCACCGCAATCGGCGACTCCGTGATGCTGGCTTCCTCGCAGGGATTATCCGCTGTGTTTCCGGGAATTCAGATTGACGCCGCCGTGTCACGCTCTATTATGGTGGCCCCTGGCATGGTGAACAATGACTTGAATGCCGGAACGCTGCGCAGTTGGGTCATTCTCGGGCTTGCCACCAATTCCGCAATAAGCACCGGTCAACTCGACCAGCTGCACAATCAGATTGGCCCTGACCGTGTGCTGGTGCTCGTCAACGGCCATGGCGACCGCAGCTGGATTCCCGTGGCCAATCAAACGTTGTCCGACTATGCGAACACCCATCAAGACAACGTCGTGCTAGCAGACTGGGACTCCGCCGCACAGGCGAATACGCAGCTGCTGGCCTCCGACGGTATTCATCCTTCCGCAGGAACCGACCTGTACGCGCAAACGGTGAAACAAGCCATAGAGCAATGGGTGCAGGCCGGCCACTAAACAGCCGCGATGCGGACAAAGCAAATCCGACCCGCCCTGCAAGGCCGTTAGATGAACGCCAAGCAACGCAAGGGTGTCTTTACGGTCGTTAAGAACAGCTATGCTGGTGGGTGCATCAGCGAGACCACATGTTGGGAGTAATGGTGAGCGCAATCCTTGAAGGAAAGCCCGATAAGAACCTCATTCTCGTCACGGGAAGGGTTCATCCGAAGTTAGCGCAGGATGTCGCCGATCAGCTCGGTATCGATGTCTTGGAAACCACCACATACGATTTCGCCAACGGCGAGATGTATGTGCGCTACACCGAATCGGTGCGTGGCGCCGACGTGTTCGTGCTGCAGAGCCATTACAAGCCGATTAACAAGGCGATTATGGAACAGCTCATCATGATCGACGCCTTGAAGCGCGCCTCCGCCCGCTCCATTACCGCCGTGTGCCCGCTGCTCGGTTATTCCAGGCAAGACAAAAAGCACCGCGGCCGCGAACCCATCTCCTGCCGTCTGGTCTTCGATTTGCTCAAAACCGCCGGCGCCGACCGCATCATGTCGGTCGATCTGCATGCTGCCCAGTCCCAAGGCTTCTTTGATGGTCCGGTCGACCACCTCATCGCCATGCCGGTACTGGTCGATTACATCCGCGATCGTTTCCAGGGGCATCTTGACAACGTCGCTGTCGTCTCCCCCGATGCCGGACGTATCCGTGTGGCCGAGCAGTGGGCCCAGCGACTCGGTGGCGGTCCTCTTGCCTTCGTGCATAAGACACGTGACATTACCCGCCCGAACCAGGCCGTGGCCAACCGTGTGGTCGGCGACGTGGCTGGCAAGGACTGCGTGCTGGTCGACGATTTGATTGACACCGCCGGCACTATCGCGGGCGCATGCCACGTGCTACAGGAAGCCGGTGCGAAGTCCGTGACCGTGGTCGCCACCCATGGCGTGCTGTCCGGCCCGGCAATCGATCGGCTGAAGGAAAGCGGTGCACGCGAGGTCGTGCTCACCGACACCGTGCCGATTCCGGACGAGAAGCGCTGGGACGGTCTGACCGTACTGTCCATTGCCCCCTTGCTTGCCAGCGCCATTCGCGCGGTATTCGAGGATGGCTCGGTGGCTGAACTGTTCGACACTTACCCCGAACATCACGGTCAAGGATTCCTCTTTGCGTGAGTCCTGTTGCTTTTCATGAAGCGACGCGAACGACATGGCATGGGCTTTCAGTAATTCCAGCCGTGTGGTATAAATGAACACTTGTGGGCGCAAGCCCACTGCTCCCCCATGGTGTAATGGCAGCACACGGGTCTTTGGAACCCTTTGTCTTGGTTCGAGTCCAGGTGGGGGAACCCAATGGCGGTTCCTTGTATGAGGAATTGCCGCAAATCAAGAAGCGCGAGTCGTATCAAGGCTCGCGCTTCTTGTTTTCTCTGTTCACTGCGTTATTGCCAATTTCGTATGGTTTGCTGGATTCGATGGCAATGCTGAGCCTGGTCTTCGGGCATCCCGCCGCGACACAACACCGTGAACGATAACAACGACCACTACAATGAGATATGGTCCCACATATGTTGCACATCAAAGGAGACAGACACAGTGACCGTGACCCGTGTATATATTGCCAGCCCCGAAGGCGCTAATGGCCGCAACGTCGTTGCGTACGGCGTGCTCAATGCATTGACTTCCAAGTACAAGACCATGGTGTTCCGTCCGGCCGTGTCCAACCACGACGACTTCACCCCCATTCTGCTCGCCGCGTCCAATGCTGGCCTTGGCGTGGCTCTGTCTACCGGACTTGACGTGCACAAGGTGCGCACCGACAAGGGCACCGCCCGTGGTGACATCGTCGGTGCATTCAACGACGCCATGGATGTGTCCCGTGCGGATGCCGCACTGATCGTCGGCACCGATAAGTCGCATGTCAATGATCCGACCAGCTACGAATTCAATGCGAATGTGGCCGCCGACCTGAAGGCCGGCGTGTTCCTGGCCGTGTGCACCATCGACCGCTGGCCGCACGAGCTGGACGAGACCGTGCATCTGTCCATCGAGGGCATGGAAGCCGCCGGCAACAAGGTGCTCGGCATTTTCGTGACCGGCTGCGAACCGCGCCACGCCTTCTCCGTCAAGGAAACCCTCGCCAAGTACGGTCTGCCCGTCTGGACGCTGCCCCAGATTCCGTTCACCGACGAATCCACCAAGGATCTGGCGCTGGCGACCTTCCGCAAGAACGCCCCCACCGATGAAGTGCTCGCAGCGCTCGATGTGGAGAACACCGCACCCATCACCCCGTATGCCTTCCAGTTCGACCTGCTCGGCAAGGCCAAGAGCAACAAGAAGACTATTGTGCTGCCTGAAGGCGAGGAAGACCGCATTATCAAGGCGGCTGACTACCTGCTCGAGCGTGAGATTGTGAATCTCATCATCGTGGGTGATAAGAATGCCATTCTGGCCCGCGGCGAGGAGCTCGGTCTCAAGTTCCTGGACCGCGCCCGTTTCCAGGCCATGGATGACGAGAACGTCTTGAAGCCCATGGTTGCCAAGCTGTGCGAGCTGCGCGCCAAGAAGGGCATGACCGAAGAGCAGGCCCGCAAGCAGCTGGCCGACGCCAGCTACTTCGGCACAATGCTCGTGGTGCTCGGCTACGCCGACGGCCTGGTCTCCGGTTCCATCAATTCCACGGCCAACACCGTGCGTCCGGCCCTGCAGGTCATCAAGACCAAGCCAGGTCAGAAGCTCGTTTCCGGTGCCTTCCTCATGTGCTTCAAGGATCACGTGGCCGTGTTCGCCGACTGTGCCATCAACCTGAATCCGGATGCGGAGCAGCTCTCCGAAATCGCGCTGCAGTCCGCCGAGACTGCACGCGCCTTCGGCATTGACCCGAAGGTCGGCATGCTCTCCTACTCCACGCTCGGCTCCGGCAAGGGCCCGGATGTGGATATTGTCGAGGAAGCCACCAAGCTGCTCAAGGAGAAGGCACCGGACCTGCCGGTGGTTGGTTCCATCCAGTTCGATGCCGCCTGGTCGCCCAACGTGGCCGCCACCAAGGCCAAGGGCAACGATGTGGCCGGACACGTCAACGTGTTCGTGTTCCCGGATTTGTGCGCCGGCAACATCGGCTATAAGGCCGTGCAGCGCTCCTCGGGCGCGCTGGCCATCGGCCCGGTGCTGCAAGGCCTCAACAAGCCGGTGAATGACCTGTCCCGTGGTGCCCTGGTGCAGGACATCATCAACACCATCGCCCTCACCGCCATCGAAGCGCAGTGATTCCGACTCCGGCTCCCCTCTCTGAGGGGAGCCGCTGTAATGCCACATTTTGTAGCAAGCAACGAGTAATCTAATCAACGGTAACCCGTGTATCCACGGGAACATTCAATTCATAATGGAGGATGCCCACAATGGCGAAAACCGTCCTTGTCATCAATTCTGGCTCCAGCTCGATCAAGTACCAGCTGGTTGATCTCGAATCCGGCGAAGGCCTCGCTTCCGGTCTCGTCGAGAAGATCGGTGAGCCGGTCGACGGCCACTACAAGCACGAGTACAACGGCGAGAAGCACGAGCTTGAAGAGCCGATTCACGACCACGAGCAGGGCTTGAAGCGCGTGCTCGGCTTCTTTGAGGAGTACGGCCCCAAGCTGTCCGACGCCGGCATCGTTGCCGTCGGCCACCGTGTGGTGCAGGGCGGTTCCATCTTCCCGAAGCCGGCCCTCGTGACCGACAAGACCATCAACCAGGTCAAGGATCTGGCCGTGCTCGCCCCGCTGCACAACGGCCCGGAGGCCAAGGGCGCCGAAGTCATGCGCTCCCTGCTGCCGGACGTTCCGCAGATCTTCGTGTTCGATTCCTCCTTCTTCTTCCAGCTGCCGAAGGCCGCCAGCACCTATGCGCTGAACAAGGAAATCGCCGACCAGTACCACATTCGCCGCTACGGCGCCCACGGCACCTCCCACGAGTACATCTCCTCCGTGGTGCCGGACGTCATCGGCAAGCCGGCCGAGGGCTTGAAGCAGATCGTGCTGCACATCGGCAATGGTGCTTCCGCCTCCGCTGAAGTCTCCGGCAAGCCGGTTGAGACCTCCATGGGTCTGACCCCGCTCGAGGGCCTCATGATGGGTGGCCGTACCGGCGACATCGACCCGGCTGTGGTCTTCCACCTGATCCGCAACGCCCACATGAACGTGGACGAGCTCGACGCCCTGTTCAACAAGCGTTCCGGCATGATGGGCATGACCGGCTTCGGCGACCTGCGCGAAGTCCACCGTCTGGTGGGCGAAGGCAACGAGGACGCCAAGCTGGCTCTGGACGTCTACGTGCACCGCATCGTCAGCTACATCGGCAACTACACCTACCAGATGGGTGGCTGCGACGTGATCACCTTCACCGCTGGCGTGGGCGAAAACGACGACATCGTGCGCAAGATGGTGTGCGACAAGCTCGCTCCGTTCGGTGTCAAGCTGGACGAGGAGAAGAACGCCACCCGTTCCAAGGAACCGCGCATCATCTCCACTCCGGACTCCTCCGTGATCATCGCAGTAATTCCGACGAACGAAGAGCTGGCTATCGCCCGCAAGTCCGCCGCGATCGCCGAAGCCGGCACCGACACCTACGGCAACACGTTCGCCAAGTGAGTGGCCGCCGTTAGGGCATTAACTAGTCTCTAGTTGCAACACGAGTGTGGGGCTGATTCCAACCGGAATCAGCCCCACACTCATTTGTAATGCCGTGATTTGCCCGCTGCGCGGACAGCTCCCCTCGGTCGCCTCCGGCGACGGCTCCTCTTAAAGAGGGGCGCCGGACTCTTTAACTTGGCTCCTCCCTGAGGGTAGCTGTCCGCGCAGCGGACTGAAGGGAGCTGAATTATGCCAGCATCCCGTTCCACATACCAACGAAATCAGGCAGGGTCTTGCGCGTGGTGGCCACATTAATGACCTGAATATCGGGAATGCGTAGTCCCAGCATCGCGGCAAACGTGGCCATACGATGGTCGGCGTAGGTTTCCATATTCGCCTCATGCAGTGTCTCAGACGGCACTGGCTCGATGCGCAGTCCGTCGGGCAATTCCTCGGCCACTCCCCCGATGCGGCGAATCTCATTGACCAAGGCTTCCAGACGATTCGTCTCGTGGCCTCGCAGATGCCCGATACCGACCATATCGGTGGGCTTATCGGCGAATACCAGAATCGCCGTCAGCGAAGGCGCAATCTCTCCCGCTGCGGTCAGATCAAACGAGCCTAGGCCGCGTACAGTTCCATCGCCGGTCACTTCGCAATAGCGCACGCCGTCAATCGTCGGGAACGATACCTTGGCACCCATTTGCTCCAAGTATCCAGGCAGCAGACCGCCCGGCTGGGTGGTGGTTTCCGGCCAATGCGGTACACGGACCGTACCACCGGCAATCAAGGCCGCACCAAGGAATGGCGCCGCATTCGACAAGTCAGGTTCGACAGTCACCTTATCCGACAGCTGTATCGCGCGAGGCTCGACCGTCCATGTGCGGGCGGACTCATCGGCTTCAATTGCACCGCCGGCACCGGTCACATCGGCCACGGTCATGCGGATGTGCGGCAGACTCGGGGTCTTTTCTCCTGTGTGCGTCAGTCTCAATCCACCAGGCAGTTTGGAACCAATCAACAGCAAGCCGGAGATGAACTGGGAGGAACCGGACGAATCGATACTGACCCGAGCCTGAGCAGTCGGAAGCTCGGTTGGCGGTGTAATGGTAAACGGCAGTCGTCCGACTTCCCCGTGGTATTCGATCTTGACACCAAGTTGCTTCAGACCGTCAAGCACCGGCCTCATCGGGCGTGCATAAGCCTGCTCATCGCCATCGAAATTCACTGGCCCATCGGCGAGCAGTGCCAGTCCCGGTACAAAACGCATCACCGTACCGGCCAAGCCGCAGAACACATCAACGTTGCCATTGAATCGGCCGGATGAAGGCGGTGTGACCGTTACGGTGGTGTCAGTTGTGGTATCGACATCGCATCGCACGCCCAATGCTTCAAGAGCGCCCATCATCAAGTCGGTGTCACGCGAACGCAGCAATCCGACCAAAGTGACGGGTTCATTGCCAAGTGCGGCAAGTATCAGATAACGATTGGATAACGATTTGCTGCCCGGCACCGTCACCGTGGCGTTCAACGGCCGTGTAGCAAGCGGCGCAGGCCAGAGATTCGAGAGTTGTTCAGTCATAAGGCCAAATCTAGCAAATGAATGGGCTCAGCGGTCGGCAGCGATGCGAGATTCAATTTGCTGTTCCGGTTCAGCAGCGGGCTGTTCCAGTCCACCTTCGATGGCTTGGGCATGCAAGAGCTGCGCGGCAATACGATCAGCTTCGATGGCAGCGATTTGACGAGAGAACACGATGAACCAACCGAGGAACGCCAGTCCAGCCAGAGCCTCCACATTGGTAAGCGTGTTGTGTCCCATCATCATATTGACCCAGAATGCGGCGCATACGAGTGCAGCCAAATCGGAGGCCACCATCACCGCTTTGGATAGTCGGGGCGCCAGCCATGGCAGGAGGACAAACAGCAGCAACATCACAAACGGCAGGCCTTTGGCGCAGATGTTGTGCAACAGATTGTGCGGTGTATAGCGGAACACGCCAATGCCGATGAACGCCAGGCCGGCCACGGTCAGCAGAATGGACAGGACGACTATACGGAACATGAAATGCGAAATCTCATAACCGCGGTTCGGGTCGGCTTTGGTGTGGTCATGCCACAGGCGCTGCAGCCGTTCGGTGGTCACCAGCTCGGAGATGGCGAAGTAGCTGACGATGATGATGCACGTGCCGGCCAGAATCAGCGTGGAGTTGAACATGCGTGCCGCGAATGTGGTGCGGTCGCCCAGCTGGGAGAAATTGTTGTGATACCAGTATGGATCGTCGGTGGTCATGCCGGCGGTAACCACGCCGGAGATGACGAAGAACGGCAACAGGCTGGCGATGGTTTTGGCATTCATCATCTCCGCCTGCACGAAGGTCATATACCCCACCACGCCGGCAAAGGCCGCGCAGACGCTGGAAAGATAGCCGGAGAACAGTGCCTTGCCCATCATGTCACTGGCCGCGCCGATCAGGGCGAACGAAGACAGGAAGATGGTCGAGGCGTATACCACCGACAAAGCGATGATCTCGAACATACGACGAATCGGCGCGAGCCAACCGTGTTTGAGGTTCAGCGAGCGTGACTTGCTGGCGTATCCGATGATGAACGAGATGACACCGCACGCGGCCACGATGCCCGAACACACCATGAAACGGCGTTGGGTCAGCTGCCAGATGGCAGGCGCGAATTGCAGGTACAGGTTCATGGACACCGCGCCGACGACGGCACAAATCAGAAAGGAGATGAGGCCGGAGGTTTCCGCACGTTGGTGACATCCCATGCCGGTCCTCCCCTATCTATTCGATGCCGCGTTATCTTTCAACAACAAACAAAGCTCTCCCCGAGGACAACGCTTTACTAGCAAGCCAGCGGGATTTGGCTGTCGCCATTCTACTGAAAATCTGAAACACTACAAAAATCTTGTAATTCCCGTAATGATGTTCAGAATTGCTTGCGACGTAGAATCTTGAGATAGTTCTTACGGAAGTCTCTCCGGTTCTTGAATATTTTCCGATCAGTAGCAGTTTCCGTACCTTTATCGAACTTCAACGCAGTCAGTTCGACAGTACACATCAAATCTGCCGCCTGTTCAAGACGATAGTCTTTTGGCTGTGCATCACGGTATACAACGGCCTCCTTAGACAGCGCATAGCTGATAGAAGTCTTCAATGCATGTGCAACAATCTGCTGACCATTGTCGTAATACACCTTGATTATCTCGTACGACTGGAATTCGTCCAGATGCGACAGGAAGAAGTCGGCTAAGTCACGTTTGAGCTGAGCCTCAAATCGGATTTTGTTGCCATCAAACATGGTCTTGAGATGCGCGAATGTCACATATCGGAACGGAAGGTTACGAGCGAGCGTGAAGAACGCGAAGAACAACCGCTTACGGTCCGCAAATGAAATGTCTTCGTAACCGTCATGCCCATTAAACAATGGACCAGCATGGAATGGAATATCAGGCAAGCCTGAATCAGCCAGATGGCGTTCATACTTATCAATATGTTCCGCTACAGAATCGGACTGGACGTGAAGCACCAATGTGATGAGATAGTATTCGGACAGCTTACCGTTGTAGATGACTTTGTTTTAGCTTGTCGCTAGAGCGAAGTCATCTGCATGGCCTCGTTGCCGAGACCAGCTCCAAGTCTCACGCGACTCTCGCCGCCGCTTGGTTCGCGTTTCGCCGGATGCCGCATTGTCCCGCACTCAAGGCGGGTCTGTCTTCCGCTTCCTCCACGCGCGTTTGACGTCTCCGGG
>NZ_JAMOKQ010000008.1:0-157127 GCF_023656805.1 Bifidobacterium sp. M3-N-101 | reverse complement strand
AGATTTGCGGCGGCCATGGCCCAGGTGAGACGCCCGGTCCCATTCCGAACCCGGAAGCTAAGGCCTGGCACGGCGATGGTACTGCACCCGACAGGGTGTGGGAGAGTAGCACGCCGCCGCATCAAATTTAAAATATGAGGACCCCGGTCGAGCCTGACGGCTCCCGGGGTCTTCTCATATCTGCAATCCTTTGCCGCATAATCGCAAATCTAAAACCTGTCTTGCTCCGCAATCACATGAGGGGAATAGCAGGAAGTATAACGAAATTCTCATCGCCACCGGTGCCAACCCACGCAAACTAGGGTTTGCAAACTAGGGTTTGAAGGGGAGTCCGAATACGCTGGTCGCGGTGTGGCCTACTGCGCCACCTGCGATGGCGAGTTCTTTGCCGGCAAGGAAGTACTGGTGGTCGGTGGAGGGTTCGCAGCAGCCGAGGAATCCGTGTTCCTGACCACATACGCCTCCAAAGTCACCGTTCTCGTGCGGGAGCAGGACTTCACTTGCGACGCCACGGTGGCCGCAGCAGCCAAAAACAATCCGAAAATCGACGTGCGTTACCAAGTCGAGTTGCAAGGCGTCACTGCTGGGCAAGGCGGTTTACGTGAAGCTTCGATCCTGAATCGGGCCACCGGCCGGACCGAAACATGGAAGCCTGCTGACGGTGGCACGTTCGGCGTGTTCGTGTTCGCGGGATATGTGCCCGCCACGGATCTGGTGCGTGGCGTGGTGGAGCTGGATGATACGCCGCTGTCCACGGAACTGCGGGGATTCATTGATGCGTTGGTCACGTTGTCTGGCGGCAAGCTGAAATCGACGGTGGTCGATGGCGAGTACAAGAAGGACGATACGGGCCGTGCGCGCCGAGGCCTACGATGTTGCGCACTTCCCTGAGCTTAGGGACCAGTATGGCGCGATGAGCGTGCCCTGCATCGTCATCACACGGGCCGATGGCACGCAGCGGGTCGAGTTCGGCAAGAAGAGCATCCCGCAGATGCTCGAATTGATCGGCGCGTAAACACGGCTCTGCGGACGTTTCAGAGCCGTGCGATACGGGTTGGGAAGCCCGTTGCGAAATCACCATCATGGAATCCTGTCTATCAGGAATCCTGATGACCTTCCATAAAAAACGGTGAGTACATACAGCGAGTGTTTACTTTCCGCCTTACGTACACTGTGCACAGATACATCGAGAAAGGGATTGTGGATGTATCTCAAGGTAAGGGATTCACGGTTCGGGGGATTGAAAGAGCACTGACATTCTTTCGGTGACACGAATCCCTGGTACAACGCAAGGAGGGATTATGCGTAAGCATCTTGTAGCTATGATCGCGGCGGCGGCATTGCTGTTGGTAGCTGGTTGTGGCGGCACGAGCGGCGGCAGTAATGCGGCATCCACGGAAACCATCGTTGACGGAAGCCTGAACAAGGTCGTGGTTAAGGGCGATCCAAGTAAAAGCCCCGCCAAGGCCAATGGTCGTAAGGACACATTCATCGCCACGATCAATTCGCCGAGCGGTGTGTTTTTGCCGGGGTTTAATGACAATGGCTGGGATGGCAACGCGCAACAGCCGATTTTCGCAAGTCTGGTGGTGACTGATGATTCAGGACAGTATATTCCTGACTTGGCCGAGAAATGGGATATCTCCAGTGATCAGCTCACGTACACTTTCCATCTGCGCGACAATCTGAAATTCTCGGACGGGTCGCCGCTGACCGCAGATGATGTGGCTTTCAGCCTGACGCTGCTCAATGATCCGGCTTACTCGGGCGGTAGTGATTTCTCTGACATCGGCATCAAAGGCGTTGATGCGTACAAGTCGGGCAAGGCCGATTCCATCTCCGGCATCCGGGTGATCGACGAGCGGACCATCACCATTGAGACCACGAAAGTGAATCCGCTGACATTGGGCGTTCTTGGCGGCCAGGTGCTGTCGAAGTCATATTACGGCAAGGACTACCAGCGCGGACACCTTGATTATCTGAAGGATCTGTACGGCAAGCCTTTGGGTGCCGGCCCCTACAAGCTGTCTAAATATGTGGATGGTCAGGAAGTGCGGTATGTTGCCAACAAATACTACTATGGCGGCGAGCCGAAAATCAGGAATCTGATTTTTAAGGTCACCTCCAAGGATACGGCGCTGTCTAACTTCCAGAACGGAGAGACTGACTTTGATGGTTTCAGCCCGGACAAGGATAATCTTGACGCACTGAAACAGCTTGGCTTCGCCAGTGTACGCGAAAGCACGGTGCCGGATATGAGTGAAATCTGGATCAATAATCTCAAGGCCCCGTTCAACGATAAGCGAGTCCGTCAAGCGTTGATCTATGGTCTCAACCGTCAGCAGATCATCAACGTGGCGTATAAGGGATTCGGTCAGGTGGCGAATGTGTATGCCGCTCCTACGCAATGGTCGTACACCGATAAGGGGGTCAACAAGTACAAGTTCGATCCGGACAAGGCGGGTAAGCTGCTTGACGAGGCTGGTTGGAAGACCGGCTCGGACGGGATCCGCGAAAAGGACGGCAAGAAGCTCACCGTCCGATACCTGACTTCCAAGGACACGGATGAGACGATCCCGATTGCTACGGAGAACTACAAAGCCATCGGCATTGACTTCCAGCCTGAAGTGCTCGATGGCGACACCATCGTCGAACGATGGACGCAGGGCGGCGATTGGGATTTGATCGGCGGATTCCGCACCAATGGTTTGTCGGATCCGAACGACGCGATTTCCGAATTCGTCTCGCACGACAAGTCCATCAACCTCACGGGCTACCACAATGAGGAAGCCGACAAGCTCGCCAAGGAAGGGCTGTCCACTCAGGATAAGACAAAACGCAAGGCCATCTATGCGGAGCTTTACAAGGTTCTGAACAATGATCCGCCCACCATTCCATTGAGCTATCGGCAGTCCATCGCGGCATGGAACACCCGTGTCAAGGGTGTTGAGAACTATTCGACCGGCAATAGCGATGCGGCGCTCGTCCTCGCAAAGCTTTCGATCGAATAGGCGGTCGGCTGCGTTTCGTGTCCAAAGCGTTGGATAACCGCTGATCGGCATGCATCGTCGTCATGGCCCCTTGCGTGGGTTGGCTTGGGGCCACAACGTTCTGCGGTGTTTGGATACGTCGCTGTGATTGTTGGCCATGTCTGAAAGGAAATACGGTTCATGTTGCGATATACGTTACGACGATTCGCCCAGATGGTATTCATGCTTTTCCTGCTTTCCATCCTGGTGTTTTTCCTCTTTGCGTTGATGCCCGGCGATTTCTTCTCGGGCAACAGGAAGCTGAAACCCGCCCGACTGGCTGAGCTGCGAGCATTATACGGACTTGATCAGCCCACCATCGTCCGCTACTTCATATGGCTGAAGAATGTCTTTCACGGTGACTTCGGATGGTCGTTGCAATACAATGAGCCGGTCACGCGCCTCCTGAAGACGTACATGATGAATTCCTTCATCGTCGCTTTGGCCGCTGTGGTCATTGCGTGGACCGTTGCCGTGGTCATTGGCGTGTTCTCCGCGACTCATCAATACTCTCTGGTCGATAAACTGGTCACTGTTGTCGTCTTCGCCTCATTGTCGTTCCCTTCTTTTTTCATTGGTCTGCTGGCTATCAAATTCTTTGCGGTCGATCTTCGTTGGCTGCCGACCGGAGGCATGGTCGATACGGGGTCGAACAGCACCGGTTTCGCGTATGTTCTTGAGGTATTGCGGCATATGATCATGCCGACACTACTATTGGCGTTCTTCTCAGCCGGTTCGTTGACCCGCTATTTCCGTTCCGGAATGTTGGATGTGCTGCGCATGGATTTTGTCCGTTGTGCGCGCGCCCGTGGCATCTCCGAGCGGTCGGTCGTTTTCGGCCATGCGTTGAGAAACGCCTTGTTGCCGGCTATCACGCTGCTTGCCTTCGAGATTCCCGGATTGTTCTCAGGCGCGATCATCACCGAACAGATATTCAATTGGCCGGGTATCGGCAGCATTCAGCTAACGGCCTTGAACGCGCGCGACTATGAGGTGCTGATGACTTGTACGCTTCTGCTGTCGTTTTTAACGATCCTGGCCAATTTCCTGGCCGACATCATGTATGCCGCTGCGGATCCACGTGTCCGGTTGGCGCAGAAAGTTCAGGATTGACATGAAACTACTTCGCAGTGAATCACGATCACGATCGCAGCGATCAGTCAATGGGGGAAAGATGCAGAATTCTGGCGTTCGTCCGTTATGGTATCGCAATCTTGTCCGGTTGATGCACACACGTGCCGCGGCCGTCAGCATCGCCACGCTGGTTCTCGTACTGGTGCTCAGTGTTCTGGGGCCTTTATTCAGTCCATACGGGCAAAACCAGTTGGATGTTCCCAATGCCGAACAGGGTCCTACTCTGGACCATCTGCTTGGCACGGATGATTATGGGCGAGATATCCTTACGCGATTGATGTATGCCGGTCGTATTTCCTTGACCATCGGATTGGCGTCCACGGTCCTTTCTGTGGTGCTTGGTGCCACGATCGGCATTGCGTCCGGTTATTTTGGCGGATGGATCGATGCCGTTATCATGCGTATGGCGGATTTGCTGATGTCGATTCCAAGTTTGCCTTTATTGATCATCATGGCCGCATTGCTCTCGGAGTTCAAGGTTCCTGCGAGTTCCCGCATCTATGTGGTGATGGTCATGTTGTCGATTATCGGCTGGCCGGGTATGTCGCGCATGATCCGCGGTGAAGTGCTTTCATTAAGGGAGCGTTTGTATATGAAAGCCACCGAGGCGTTGGGCCTGAGCACAAGGTCGAGGTTGCTCCATCATCTGCTGCCCAATGTACTGCCGCTGTTGATTGTGCAGACCACGTTAAGCGTCGCCGGCGGCATTCTCATGGAATCCACATTGAGCTTTCTGGGTCTTGGAGTCGTGCCGCCGAATGCGTCGTGGGGAAATATGATGGCGGCGGCTTCCAACCTCATGGACTTTCAGAAACGTCCATGGCTTTGGATCCCGCCAGGGGTCGCCGTATTCGTTACGGTGGTGGCCATCAATGTCCTGGGTGATCGGCTACGCGACATCTACGATCCGAAGAATGAGAGGGCGTGAGACATGGCTATTGTTTACGATACGAGAAATGGTTCGGATACGCATGAGCCGTTGCTGCGCGTGCGTGATCTGTGTGTTGACTTTCCTCTGGAAGGAGGAGAGGTTCGCCATGCAGTCAATGATGTGAGCTTCGATGTTCCTCATGGTTCGGTGACGTGCTTGGTGGGTGAGTCCGGCTCCGGAAAATCCGTCACCGCCATGTCCACGATTGATCTGGTGGATGAGCCTGGACGAATTGTGGGTGGAACCATCACCTTTGATGGTCACGACGTGTTATCGCTCAACCATAAGAATCTTGAGCGGCTGCGTGGTGAAGGAATCTCCATGATCTTTCAAGAGCCCATGCATTCATTGAATCCAGTGCTGCGCGTAGGCAAGCAGCTTAGCGAGACCATACAGGTGCATAGCGGTGCTTCCAGGGAATCTGCCTGGAAGCGTTCCATGCAATGGCTGAAGCGTGTGGGATTACCGAATCCCGAGCGCGTCATGAACATGTACCCGCACGAATTATCGGGAGGCATGGCCCAGCGTGTGATGATTGCAATCGCTTTGTGCTGTGGGCCGAAACTACTGATTGCCGATGAACCTACGACTGCGCTCGATGTGACCATCCAGGCTCAGATCATTCATCTGCTGTTGAAACTGAAGGAGGAGATAGGCCTTTCCATCCTCTTCATTACGCATGATTTTGGCGTGGTTGCGGAAGTGGCGGATTACGTTGTGGTGATGTATGAGGGCAGGGTCGTGGAACACGGCGATGTGTATGGTATCTTCGACCATCCGCAGCATCCGTATACCAAGGCATTGCTGGAAACTCGTCCGATGATCGGCGAGCGTCGTCATCGCCTGCCCACGGTCCGTGATCTGGCGCCTCGGTTCTCGGCGTTGTCTGGTGGGAATCCCTTGGCTGTGCTCGATGATGCTCCGGTGCCCGAGGACGGAGAATGGAATCATGGGCGCAATGATTCCCGCGAAAGCCCGCCAGTGTTGACGAAGCCGGATGAGCCTTTGGTGGAGGTCAAACATCTTAAGAAATACTTCGTGTCGCAAGAAGGTTTCTTCTCTCGCACTACCCATACAGTGCGTGGCGTCAATGACGTCAGTTTCGAGATATTTCCCGGAGAGGCAGTGGGCTTGGTGGGAGAATCAGGCTCGGGTAAGACGACTTTGGGACAGACCGTCCTCCGACTGCAGAACAAGACTGGCGGGGAAGTCAGGTTTCGAGGACGGAATATATTCGATCTGGACCGCGATAGTCTGCGTGATCTGCGCCCGCAGATGCAGTACATCTTCCAGGATCCATATAGTTCCCTGAATCCTCGTCTACCCATCATCACGGCGATTGGCGAGCCGATGCTCGAGCATGGGCTCGCCGACGAGACGAACGTGCGTGATCGGGTGGCGGATGTATTGCGGCTATGCGGCATGGATGCCGATGCCTTGGATCGATATCCACATGAGTTCTCGGGCGGTCAGCGGCAGCGTATCGGCATTGCTCGGGCGATGGGTTTGAAGCCGGATTTCGTGGTGGCCGATGAACCTGTGGCTTCACTGGATGTATCCGTGCAGGCGCAGATCATCAATCTTTTCAGTGATCTGCAGGAGCGGCGAGGCACGACTTTCATGTTCATCTCGCATGATCTCAGTGTTGTGGAGCATTTGTGCTCACGGCTGATGATCATGTATCTGGGTGTGATTGTGGAAGTCGGAAGTCGAGAGGAGATCTTCTCCAATCCGATACACCCTTATACGAAGGAGCTTTTGGATGCGATTCCTGCAGCGAATCCGAAGGGGAGGCATGCTCTGCGGAAGTCGGATTCCGAACCCTTTGCGGTTCGAAGATCGTATGCGCATGACATTCGTGACGGGCAGGTACCGGAGTTACGCAAGGTCAATGAGCATCATTGGGTGGCTTGGAGCTGATGCCTGCAGGATTGTGCATTGCGTCTTTCCTCTGTTGGAGTGGATCGGGTTCACAGTGAGTGGGCGGCGGCGCCGGTCCTAGGTCTCGGTGATCTGGGCGGATGGGCCCTGGATTTGTTGCAGATCCGGGGAAGCTACCTGGCGAATGCCCCGGAAGAGGACCTGGCGTCATGGCTGCACACTCATCTCGGCGAGCAAGACGCCCGTATGGGATTCGGTTACAGCGATGTTCTCGCGGACTGTGATGCATGGTTGCTGGCGCAGTCCATGCAGAGCAATTCCTCCGAAAGGTCTTTGTCCACCGCTATGCGGGACATGTTCGCGCAAAGCGAGACGAATCGAATTAAACGGTTCTATCAGTCCCGGTTCAAGGGAAGTGCGGACAACCTGGTCATCGCATTTCGAAAGCTCGTTGATGGAATCGATCTTGGAATATTCGATAACGTATCCGGAAGTAAAAAAGCACTGCTCATTGCGTCACATGCAGACCGACTCCCGAGTCAAGCGGAGGCTGGTATATTGGCATTATCCTATGCTGAATCTCTTGAAAATCCGAACCGTTAATCAATCATGGTTGTGATCGCATTGCGTGGAATGATTCAGCCATTCCACGCAATGCACCTCTGGTAAAACGTCATAGAGTCATTAGAGCGGAAAGTAGCGTTATCACAAGAACGGGAAAGACCATAACCAGCACGAGAAACGATATGATTCCCACAAGGACATGCGAGGCGGAAGGGGAATGATCACGAAGTTCCGGATACGTAGATCGCATATATGAACGCACGCCAAAGATGACAAGCGCCGCAATCCAGCAGACTACCCCCATAATCAATACTAAGGTAAGTCTACGTACATACTCAGTTGCCGTAGTTAAATTCATGCACGAAGAGGAAGAGAACGTTAGAACTCTGCAGATTATAGTATCATCATCGCCATTGGTGCCCCATTCCGCCCACAAAATAAGTGCTGGTGAAAGCAATAGTAATCCCAGCCACCATAACACACGTCTGGCCTTGCCCAAAACCACATAGCATCTACTCGCCTTAAGGAATTTGGTAGCCGCTTTCGGTGCCAAAGCGGATTTCTCGCCGGAAAAATTTTTCCGATGCATCTTCCATGCCATGTTTCTTCCCAATGTCATCGGTTGTAGCCGGATTCGCTTTGCAAATGTGGCGTTCGTTTCCGGCATCGCCCTCCGCCTTGATGCCGTCGCCGGCCAGTCTAGGGCCGTATGACGCGAGCGGGGAGGCGCGCGCCGTCAATCGGCACGGAACCTCCCCGTTCGTCAAGCGGTCGGTCGGCCGGAAATCAGCCCGTGTTCTGCAGGCCGGCGGCACGCGACGGGTCGAGTTCGGCAAGAAGAGCATTCCGCAGATGCTTGAACTGGTCGGCGCGTAGGCACTCGATATCATTTAATGCCGGACATCATAAAGCTGCTGATGAACTGACGCTGGAAAATGAAGAACGCGATGAGCGATGGTGCAATGACGAGCATAGCTGCGGCGGACAGGATGAGATTAATGATTTACAGGATCATGCTGTTTGTAGAATCGTTTTTCCGGTGTGGGCTGCAAAGGCTGATCCCATGTGGGACGAGCAGGAGCATCAGTATCAGAATAATATTTACGAAGATGAGCAACAAAGACTCTGGTAGTCAGCATGACTGCCACAGTTGACAGGCAGCATGAAAATGATGGAAGCCTTTCATGCCGTGGCGGGCAAGGGTTCGATGACAAGTCGGCCTCCAAGTGCATCGACGACCTTGACGATGGTGCGGAAACTTGGGTTGCCTTCTTTGTTGAGGCTTTTGTAGAGGCTTTCGCGGCCGACTCCGGCTTCCTTGGCGATTTGGCCCATGCCACGCGCCTTGGCTATGTCGCCGATGGCGGCCTGCAGAAGCGCCGGGTCGCCGGTTTCCGCGGCGGCGTTGAGGTATGCGATGGCGTCTTCTTCGTTTTCGATGTATTCGCTGGCATCAAAATTGCTGATGTTTACCATTGTCCCTCCTTGATAAGTGATTCGAGCATTTTCTGTGCCTCTTTTATGGTCTTGTCCTGTCCGGTCTTGTCCCCGCCGGCGAGCAGCAACATGATTTGATTGCCTTTCTGGGCGAAGTAGACGCGGTAGCCTGGGCCGAAGAAGAAACGCAATTCGTTCACGCCTTTACCGACCGGGTGCATATCGCCGACCGGTTGTCCCGCCAGTGCACACTGTCTGATCCGGGCAGCGATCCGCGCTTTGGCGGCATGGTCGCGCAGTCTGTGCAACCACTTGCGGAACTGGTCGGTTTGTTGGATTTCCACATGCACTATTGTATCCTGTAAGATACAATAATGCAAGCGTGGCGGTCTCGAACCATTTGTTGTCATATCGGAATCCGGTGCTCCCGCGCCCATCCGCTGGCTCGTCCATGTCCCCCCCCCAAAAAAAAATCATACGAGGCCCGTTCCGTGCGCTGCCGCCGGCCACAGTCTAGGGCCGGGCGACGCGGGCGGGGAGGTCTTTGCTCGCATTACAGGAGCATATATATGGGAACGCCTCGGCTGCTGGACCGGTTCATCACAGCAGCCGAGGCGTTTGATAAAGACCTTTAGGAATCTTACTTGCTGAAAACCTTCTTGAACAAGGTGGAGGAGGCCTTGGCGAAGGCGAACTGGCTGAGGCCGGCATCCATGGAAACGGTGTTGGCGTTGGCGATCTGGTCGAAGGTGTTGTTCTGCATTTTTTCTTCCTTTCACGCGGCTCGTCGTTTCGTTTGTTGGTTCATGCTTCGTGCGGAGCCGTTTTTCTGTTGTGGCTTCATTGTAGGCATACCTCTGATGTGAAATCTCGTCAGTTTCATCGCTTCTTTTGTATCTTCATCTGGTAAACAGAAATAAATGCTTGTGACGGAGGCATATTGCATATGCAGGGGTGCTTCGTGGAAAGGGTAGTACCCGTAATGGCGGATTTTCCATTGTCTCTGATGTTCTTCGCCTGGTCCATATCGTCAACTGGGATAAACGGGATAAATGCCGAGAATGGCGAATGGGTGAAATGCTCCTGACGCACTACCGCTGTGCTGGAGATACGCAGCTTTCGCGTTCGACGAGCTGCGTGGGAAGAATGAAGTAATTCTGTTCCACCTTTCCCTCCCGTGCTTCGAGAATCAGATCGATGCATTGTCTGGCGATGAGGTCGAATGGCTGCCTGATGGTCGTCAAAGACGGACACATGCTTGCCGCAGGATCGACATCGTCGAAACCGATGATCGATAACTGTTGGCAGACTGATGCCGTGCTGTCGGGCGGCGCGATAGACGTTGATCGCGCCGAGATCGTTGAACGCGAAGATGGCGGTCGGTCGGTCCTGTTCCCTCATTTCAAGGAGATCGCATGCCGCCTTGTATGCCTTGTCGGATACGTAGTCGCCAACCTTGATGAGATGCGGATCCGCGCTGATGCCGTTTTTCTGCAGCGCCGCCATGTACTCGCTAAGTCGCGCTTGCGAGGATTGTGAATTGGTGGGGCCGGTGATGACGGCGATTCGTCGGTGCCCCAATGATATGAGATATTGCGTGGCAAGCATTCCCCCCGGTCCAGTTATCAATGCCCACCCCCAATGCGTCAGCGGAGACCTGTCCGACCGGATCGACAATTACATATGGGATGTTCCTCGTCTGCAGTAGCGATTCCTCAGCCGATGAGATATTCGATAAGAGGAGTATGACGCCTAATGGGTTGCGTTCGATGGCGCTACGGAGACAGTTGCTGGTCTCGTTTCTCGTTGCGTATTCTTTGAAATCTGGTCCGGCGCAGCTTACGGTGATGCCGATGCCAAAATCTCTGGCGTATGAAGTTGTCTCCTTGACCATCTCCACGGATCCGTTGTTGGTCATTTCGTTGACGACCAGTTCGATTGACCGCATGGTTTTGGTTGTGGGAAGTTTTTTGCGGAATCCGGCTTCTTCGAGGAGCAGTTCCACCCTATCGCGGGTCTCGTCGGAGACTCCATCACGGCCGTTGATGACCTTGGACACGGTGGCAGGGGATACTCCCGCCGCTTGGGCGATATCGGAGACCTTCGGTCTATTTGCTGTTTTGATTGTGGTCATGACCCTTCTCTTTTCGTACGCGACGCTGCAAAAAACGTTACATATAGAGTAGAGAAATTTTCGCTACTCTAGAACAGCTTTTCTATCAGCGTGTTGCTGCCTATATAGCGGAGATGGATGCTGTAGCCATGGATTGGCTGCTGTTTCTTCGATGAGTGCGATTTGTGCATATCGTTGCAATAAAGCCCCTCTAAGGCGGGAAAACAAGATAACGAAAATTTCGCCACGCGCAATGAAGTTTTATTTGCTTTTTTTTTAAGCCTTGTATATTGAAGAACGTACCGATGGATGAAACGGCAATGGCAACGACGTTGTTGGCAGGCTCATTCAGACGGGTTAAGAAGAAAGAGAAAAACTATGACAAATGCAACGGCGAAACCGGATACTTCCGGGATGCGCAAGCCGAAGCGCGAGTACATAGGCATATTGTATTGTCTTCCATACGTGGTGGTCTTCCTGTTCGGCATGATCATCCCGATGTTCTACGCGCTTTATCTCAGCTTCTTCAAGCAGTCCCTTCTCGGTGGCACCACCTTCGCGGGCTTCGACAATTTCATCCGAGCGTTCAAGGATGAGGCTTTGTGGGGCGGCTTTAAGAATGTGCTGATTTACGCGGCGATTCAGATTCCGATGAATCTGATTCTGTCCCTCGTAGCGGCGCTTATCTTGGACTCCCAGAGAATCCGCCATATCGCAGTGCCGCGAATTCTGCTGTTCCTGCCTTATGCCGTCCCAGGCGTCATTGCAGCGCTGATGTGGGGATACATTTACGGCGATAAGTATGGTCTTTTTGGACAAATCGCCGGCATGCTTGACGTAACGGCTCCTAATATGCTGTCGAAGCAGCTCATGCTATTCGCCATCGCAAACATCTGCACTTGGTGCTTCCTTGGCTATAACATGCTGATTTATTATTCTGCACTGATCGGCATTCCGAACGACCTGTACGAATCTGCCCGTATTGACGGCGCTTCGGAGCTGCGCATCGCTTGGTCCGTGAAGATTCCTCAGATTAAGAGCACCATCGTGATGACAGTCCTCTTCTCTGTAATCGGCACGCTCCAGCTGTTCAACGAACCGAACATCTTGCGTACTTCTGCCCCGGACGTGATCAACAGCAGCTATACGCCGAACATCTACACCTACAACCTCGCATTCAATGGTCAGAACGTCAACTATGCTGCTGCCGTCTCTCTGGTCGTCGGCATCATCGTCATGGCCTTGGTCGCCGTCGTTAAGATTATCGGCAACAAGTGGGAGAACAAGTGATGAGTGAAGCAATCGCAAAACCACGTTCCAAGTCGCTGCAGCGCAGAGACGCCAAACTGGCGCTTAAGGCAAGCAAGCGTTACAAGCGCATGCAGCGACGTGAGCCGGCTCCGAAGCTGACCGGCAAGCAGCGTGTGCTCAACTGGCTGCTGCACATCATTATGGTTTTGATGGTCATCTACTGCCTCGTGCCGCTACTGTGGGTCATCTTCTCCTCCACAAAGACCAGTGAGGGCATCTTCAGCTCTTTTGGTCTGTGGTTCGATGACAAGAATGTGTTCTGGCAGAACGTGCAAGACACATTCGCCTACCAGAATGGCGCCTATACCCGCTGGCTGTTTAATACGATCATGTACGCAGCGGTCGCAGGTGTTGGTGCAACCATCATTGCCACTTTCGCTGGGTATGCCATCGCCACCATGCGATTCCCCGGACGTAACGCCCTGCTGGCCGTCACTTTGGCATTCATGTCAATTCCTTCTACGGTAATCACCGTGCCGCTGTTCCTCATGTACTCGAAGATCGGTCTGGTCGGCACTCCATGGGCCGTGATTATTCCGCAGCTGGCTACGCCGTTCGGCTTGTATTTGATGATCATCTATGCGCAGACCTCGATTCCGGTCTCGCTGATTGAAGCCGCGAAACTGGACGGTGCAAGCACTTGGACCATCTTCTGGAAGGTCGGTTTCCCGCTGCTGTCTCCAGGTTTCGTCACTGTACTGCTGTTCACGCTGGTTGGCGTCTGGAACAATTACTTCCTGCCGCTGATCATGCTCTCGGACACCAACGACTACCCGTTGACAGTCGGTCTGAACATGTGGCTGAAGATGGGTGCCCAGGGAACTGCCAACGGTCAGGTTCCGAACAACCTCATCATCACGGGCTCGCTTATCGCAGTTGTTCCGTTGATCATTGCATTCATGTTCCTGCAGAAGTACTGGCAGTCTGGCCTCGCGGCCGGTTCTGTCAAGCAGTGAACCCTCGGCCGCACGGTCCCTACGATCACCCATTCGTTGCCTTGGTGACCGTGCGGCATCCGTCCTTTTGAAAAAACAACAAAATAGTAATTCATGACACACAAAGGAGTAATCATGAAGAAGAAGAGTGTCAGGCTTGTGGCCGCTATCGCGGCGCTGGCAATGACGGCCGGGATCTCGGCATGTGGTTCCGACACTAACGGAAGCCAGGCTAAGAGCGAAGTGACCGCGAAGGAAGTGGAAAGCGCTCTGACCGATACGTCGAAGAACGTCGAACTGACCGTTTGGGCCTATTCCGCCAAGCAGATGGAGCCTACCGTCAAGGCATTCGAGGAGAAGTATCCGCATATCAAGATTAAATTTGTCAACACCGGTGCCGCTGCCGACCATTTCACCAAGTTCCAGAATGTCGTTCAGGCCAATAAAGACATCCCCGACGTTGTACAGATGAGCGCTAATAAATTCCAGCAGTTTGCGGTTTCGGGCGCATTGCTGAATTTTGCCAACGACAGCATCGACAAGGCATGGAGCAAGTTGTACACCAAGACTGCATGGGCTCAGGTGCATTACGCCGGCGGCCTTTACGGTGTGCCACAGGATGCCACGCCATTGGCCAACTATGTGCGAAAGGATATCCTGGACGAACATAACCTGCAGGTGCCAGAAAGCTGGGAAGATATCTACAACGAGGGCGTGAAGCTCCACAAAGAAGATTCCAACAAGTATATGGGAATCCTGGGATCTGACATCTCCATCTTCACCAACCTCTACCGCTCCGTTGGAGCGCGTCTGTGGAAGGTTAATTCCGTGAACGACGTCGAACTGACTATGAACAGCGGAAAAGCAAGGGAATTCACGGAATTCTTGCAGAAGTGCCTGAAGGATGGCGTCCTTGAAGGCGGTACCGTCTACACTGACGAGTTCAACCGTTCGGTCAACGATGGCCGTTATGCCACCTTCATCAGCGAAAACTGGATGGGCAACATGTATAAGGACCAGAACCCGAGCCTCAAGGGAAAGATGGTGGTCACAACTCCGCCATCCTGGAACAACCAGCATTTCCAGTCCTCCTCCGTCGGCTCCATGATGAGCGTGGCTGCGGCATGCCCGAAGGAAAAGCAAGCAGCAGCCCTTGCCTTTATCAACTGGCTCGATTCCGCTCCGGACGCCATCCAGTCTTGGCAGGATACCAACAGCGGCAATTACTTCATGGCGGCTTCCGTCTATCAGGACGATAAGACGGTGCGCGAGAAGAAAGAAACCGATGGATACTTCGCGAATACGGACGTTAACTCGGTCTATTTCGATTCCATGGATAACGTCAATACCGATTGGGAGTATCTCCCGTTCATGTCTCAGGTGGAGGTCGTGTTCAACGACGTCATCGTGCCGGAGATGAATGAGAACGGCGATCTGGTAGGCGCCATGGCCAAGGCTCAGCAGAAGCTCAAGGCATACGCGGAAGACAACGGCTTTAAGGTCACCACTGACGCCGACTGACATCCGGTTGCCCGCCACCGCTAGGGAGGGCGGCCGAATGGCCGCCCTCCCTTTTTGAGATTAAACATTTTTCCAAAGAAGGAAGCGCATCGTGAGCGTTATTACCAAAGTCACCACCTATGATTTCCGATTCCCGACATCGGCCACCTTCTCCGGCTCCGACGCCATGAACCCCGATCCGGATTATTCCTCTGCCTATGTTGTCATCGCCACGGATGCCGGTGATTCCGGCAACGGATTCGTCTTCACCATCGGCCGCGGCAATGATGTCGTCGTCCGAGCCATCGACTCCATGTCCGAAACCCTCATCGGACGCAACGTCGAGGAACTGCTCGACAGCATGCGTCTCGCATGGGATATGTTCGTGCGCGATTCGCAGCTACGCTGGCTTGGCCCTGAGAAGGGTGTCGAGCATATGGCAATCGGTGCCGTGCTTTCGGCTCTGTGGGACCTCAAAGCCAAGCGCGCCGGCAAGCCGCTCTGGCTGCTCCTTTCCGAGATGGAGCCCGAAGAGCTCGTTGCGACTCTCGACTTCCGCTACCTGACCGATGCCCTCACTCCGCAGGAAGCCCTCGAGATTCTGCGTGCCGCCCAGGAAGGCAAGGCGGAACGCATCGCCCACCTCAAGGAAGTCGGCTATCCGGGATATTCAACCGCAGCTGGATGGCTCGGCTATTCCGACGAGAAGATGGTCCGTTTGGCCAAGCAAGAGACCGAGGTCATGGGCTTCAAGCAGATCAAGCTTAAGGTCGGTCAAAACCTCGAAGACGATCTGCGCAGGCTCAAGCTCGCCCGTGAAGCGGTCGGCCCGGACATCGCCATCGCCGTAGACGCCAACCAGGTCTGGGATGTGCCACAGGCCATTGAATGGATCGGCAAATTCAAGGACTACGATCTCGCGTGGGTTGAGGAACCGACCTGCCCGGATGATGTTCTTGGCCATGCCGCAATCCAGAAGGCCATCGATCCGATTCCGGTGGCCACCGGCGAACAGATGCAGAACCGAGTCATGTACAAGCAGTACCTGCAGGCTGGCAGCTTCAAGGTCATGCAGATTGACGCGACCCGAGTCGCCGGCCCCCAGGAAATCGTCCTCGAATACCTGCTCGCCAAGAAGTTCGGCGTCAAGGTCTGCCCTCACGCGGGTGGTGTCGGCCTGTGCGAAGCCATCAGCCAGCTTGCGATGTTCGATTACGTGTCCGTCTCTGGCGAGATGGAGGACCGCGTCGTCGAATACGTGGACAACCAGCATGAGTATTTCGTACATCCGACCGTCATCAAGAACGGACGATACGTCGCGCCGCTCGCTCCGGGCAACGGCACGGAGATGAAGCTCGACGAATGCATGAAGTACCTGCACAAGGACTAGTCGGAAGGACCTGAGATGGACCTGCATCTTAAGAACAAGGTGATTATTGTCACCGGAGGATTCAAAGGCGTCGGCAAGGGCATAACGCTGCGACTGGCCGAAGAAGGTGCCATTCCGGTGGTGCTGAATCGTTCGGATGGTGCCGACGACGAATTCCGACAGGATATCGAACAGATCACCGATTCGTATGGCACCTATCTGATTGACCTGAACAACACCGATGAGATCGCCCCCATTGTTGAATCGGTCATGAAGAAATACGGCCATATCGATGGTGTGGTCAACAATGCCGGCAGAAACGACAACCTCGCGCTCGAGACCACGTCATGGCGTCAGTTCGAGGAGTCTCTTCACGGCAATCTGACCCACTATTACGAGCTGGTTCATCAGTGCGTGCCAGCACTCAAGGCCAGCAAGGGCTCGGTGGTCAATATCGGTTCCAAGACCGCATTGACCGGTCAGGGCAAGACTAGCGCCTATGCCGCAGCGAAAGGTGCGATTCTGGGCCTGACCCGCGAGTGGGCCGCCGCCCTCGCCCCGGCCGAGGTTCGGGTCAATGCCGTCGTCGTGGCCGAAGCATGGACGCCGCTGTACGCGCAATGGATCAAGACGTTCGGCGACGAGCAGGCGCAGCGTGAGCAGTTGGCGAAGATCACCGACAGGATTCCTCTCGGCCACCGCATGACCGAGACTTCGGAAATCGCGGACACCGTGGCTTTCCTTCTGTCCGACAGGTCTTCGCACACCACCGGACAATGGGTCTTCCCCGACGGCGGATACGTCCACCTCGATAGGGCACTCGACTAGGACGTGCGACATGCAGAGGATCATCGATTCGCATTTCCATATCTGGGATCCATCCGTCCAACCGCTTTCATGGCTCGACGGTACGGATGGGTCCATCACCCGCCGTTACGACATGGACTGCCTCAAACACGCCTATGCCTCATACAATGAGCACCACCCAGACGTTGCGGTCAATTTCATCGGCGGTGTGTATGTGGAAGTCGACACGGACGATACGTCATTGGAAGATCGGCTGCTGTCCGAAAACCATGATCCTCTGCTGTTGGCAACATCTATGCGGTCCACCGTCGGGCCGGCCATGCGCGTGCCGCTGTACGCGCATGGCGTTCGTGAGCCATTGCATACGCCGGCATCGCCGCGGGGACGGTGCCTGCAAGATGACTTCATCCGCGGTTTGCAGCTTATGGCCGATAAGAACATGCCATTCGACGCATGCGTAAGGGTGGATGAACTTGGCGATCTCGCTCAGGCTTGTGAGCAGGTGCCCGAAGCAATCGTCATCGTTGACCATATGGGCAACATATCCGATCTTCACAATCTCGAATCCTCGTCCGATGCCCTGCATAGGCTCGGAGAGCTGCCAAACGTATACGTCAAGGTATCGGGGTATCCAACCGATGACCCACGATTCGTCTCAACCCTGCTCGATCTCGCACAAGCCGCGTTCTCTAACAAGCGGTTGCTGTATGCGTCGAATTGGCCTGTCGTCGGTCTATACGCCGATTTCGACAGTCATCTGTCAATCCTGCTTAACCGTTTCGCAGGGAATGACGACTTCTTCCTCAATAACGCGCGAAACGCCTACCATATCGTCGAAAGGAAAATATCATGACTTGCAACGCCCAGTTCGAAGGCGTGTTCTGCCCCTCCATCACCATCACGAACGCGGATGGGACCATTGACTACGACAATTGGGGCAAGCACCTTGATCATCTCATCGATGCGGGCATCGACGGTGTGCTGCTGTTCGGTAGCATCGGAGAATTCTACGCCATCGACGTCAAGACGAAGGCAGAAGCAGTGCGCTTCGCAGTTTCGAAAGTCGCCGGACGCATGAAGGTGCTCGTCGGAGTGGGAGACACCAACCTAGACAATGTGAGAACATTGGCGGCGGAAAGCGAAGTAGCCGGAGCCGATGCATTGGTTGCAGTATCCCCGTACTATTTCGGACCATCCTCGGATTGCGCGAAGCGTTACTTCTCTGCGGTGGCCAAGGCAACGACGCTGCCGGTCATTCTGTACAACTTCCCAGCCAGGACGGGCAACGACCTCACACCCGAGCTGGTGGCGGATCTCGCAGCGGAGAACCAGAACATCATCGGCGTCAAAGACACCGTCGACACCATCAGCCACACCAGGAAGGTCATCGCTGCCGTTCGTAAGGTGAATCCATCGTTCAGCGTGCTGTCCGGATTCGACGAATACTACACCGTCAACCGAATCAGCGGCGGCAATGGCGTGCTGTGCGGATTGACCAATGTGGAGCCGGAGACTTTCGTCAGCCTGCATCATGCATGGCAGTCCGGTGATTACGCCATGGCCATCAAATCGGCTGAACGCATTTCCTATCTGATGCGCCTGTACGACACTGCCGACCTGTTCATCAGCGCCATCAAGGGCGCGGTCAAGGCGAAGGGACTGCCAATCGACACGTCCATCCATGAACCCGCCGTGCAGCTGACCGACGAACAGTACCGCAATATCCAGAGCATTCTCAAATAAGCAAATCTGCCAAGGAGACTTTACGCATGAAACTCACATTCGATGGAATCTCTTCGTGCTGGGAAGAAGGCATCCCACTCGGCAATGGACGCATGGGAGCGGTCCTGTGCTCCGAACCGGAAACCGACGTGCTGTATCTCAACGACGACACCCTTTGGTCAGGATATCCACACGCGGAAACCTCGCCGGTGACGCCGGAGATTGTGGCCAAGGCGCGCCAGGCGTCGTTGCATGACGATTACGCCACCGCCACGCGAATCATCAAGGAAGCCACACTGCAGGAAAAAGACGAGCAGATTTACGAGCCATTCGGAACGGCCCGTATTCAGTACTCGACCTCTGCAGACGGCCGTGAGAGCATGAAACGCCAGCTGGATCTTGCAAGGGCGCTCACCGGTGAAACGTTCCAGATGGGTGATGCCAACGTTCATGTCGACGCATGGTGCAGCGAGCCTGATGACCTGTTGGTCTACAGGATGTCATCGGATGCGCCGATTGATGTGAATATCAGTGTCTCCGGCACTTTCCTCAAGCAATCACGCGCTTCGTTGGAAACGGTATCCGACGGCCATCGGGCTACCCTCATCGTCATGGGTCGGATGCCTGGACTCAACATCGGACTTCTGCCTCACCCTTCCGAAAATCCTTGGGAAGATGAGCAGGACGGAACCGGAATGGCGTACGCCGGTGCGTTCTCCCTTACCGTAACAGGTGGCGACATCAACGTGGGCGACAACAGTCTGCAATGTTCGAACATCACCGGGTTATCGCTCCGCTTCCGCAGTATGAGCGGATTCAAGGGAAGCGACCAGCAGCCGGAACGAAGCATGACGGTTATCGCCGACCATCTGGAGAAAACCATTGACGAGTGGTCGACTGACCTGCAGACCATGCTCGACCGCCACATCGCGGACTACCGCAGATATTTCGACAGGGTGGCCATCCATCTCGGTTCAGCCCATGCTGATGATGCGGAACTACTGTTCTCGGCGATCCTTCGCTCGGATGAGAACAAAGAATCGCATCGTCTGGAGATGCTGGCAGAGGCAATGTTCGATTTCGGCCGGTATCTGCTTATCTCCTCATCCAGGCCACACACCCAGCCGGCGAATCTGCAGGGGATTTGGAACCATAAGGATTTCCCGAACTGGTACAGCGCCTACACGACGAACATCAACGTCGAGATGAACTATTGGATGACAGGCCCATGCGCCCTCCAAGAACTCATCGAGCCGCTCGTCTCCATGAATGAGGAGCTGCTAGCGCCGGGGCGCGACGCCGCTGACAGGATTCTTGGCTGCCGAGGATCGGCGGTCTTCCATAATGTCGATCTCTGGCGCAGGGCCCTTCCTGCGAACGGCGACCCGATGTGGTCGTTCTGGCCGTTCGGTCAGGCATGGATGTGCCGGAACCTGTTCGATGAATATCTGTTCAACCAGGATGCATCGTACCTGGCCCGCATCTGGCCGATCATGCGGGACAACGCGCGATTCTGCATGGATTTCCTATCGGAGACAGAGCATGGACTGGCCCCGTCCCCTGCAACATCACCGGAGAACTGTTTCTTGGTGAACGGAGAACCGGTATCCGTTGCACAAAGCAGTGAGAATGCCACGGCCATCGTGCGTAATCTGCTTGATGATTTAATTCAGGCTTCTCACGATTTGGAAAACCTTGACGAAGAGGACAGAGATCTGGTCCGTGAAGCGGAATACGTCCGTTCCCAACTGGCTGAAACGCGATTGGGAGCTGATGGAAGAATCCTCGAATGGAACGACGAATTCATCGAATCCGATCCACAGCACCGTCATCTGTCCCACCTTTACGAACTGCATCCTGGTGCAGGCATCACGTCTAAGACTCCGCACCTGGAGGAAGCCGCTAGGAAATCCCTCGAAGTGCGTGGCGATGATGGTTCCGGCTGGAGCATCGTATGGCGCATGATCATGTGGGCACGCCTGCGTGATGCGGAGCATGCCAAACGAATCATAGGCATGTTCCTGCGGCCGGTGGATGCGAACGCTGAAACCAATCTGTTGGGCGGAGGCGTGTACGACAGCGGATTATGCGCTCACCCGCCGTTCCAGATCGACGGGAACCTTGGATTCCCAGCGGCCTTGTCGGAGATGCTTGTCCAAAGCCACGATGGCTGGATTCGCATTCTTCCGGCCCTGCCGGAGGATTGGCATGAGGGAACCTTCCATGCGCTCCGCGCAAGAGGCGGAATCCAAGTGGATGCGACATGGACGGATCAGACAGTGGAATATACGTTGCGCTGTTCGAAGCCCACGGAGATTACGCTGAACGTTCTGGGGACTGATATGGGACGTGTCGCGCTATCTCCGGATAAGCCATTCAAGGGATCCATCCGGCGTTAACGTATTGCGTTATATCCGTTACGAAATGTTGCGGACCGTCTTTCCTAATAGGGGAGGACGGTCCGCAATCTTTTTTTGATGGAAAAGGAGATTCCTCGTCATGGGGAATCAATCCCCTTTTTGCGTATTGTGCAGCGTATGGATCAGAAATCGAAATTATCCGGATCCGCACCGTTGCGTTTGCCGGTGTTGAGTGCAGTAATGGCTGTCATATCCTCAGACGTCAGGTTGAAATCGAAAACATCGAAGTTCTGCTTGATGCGTTCGGCATGAGTGGACTTCGGCAATACGACGACGCCGCGTTGGATGTGCCAACGAATCACCACCTGAGCTGCGGACTTGCCATACTTGGCGCCTATTTCAGCAAGAACCGGGCTGCCCAGCAGATTGCCTCCGGTGCCACCGAGCGGGCTCCATGCCTCAGCGACAATGCCCTTGGAACGTAGCTGTCCAATCAACTCATGATTGGTGAACTGCGGGGAGGACTCAATCTGATCTACGGCGGGTAGCACGTCGCTGTTGGCAAGCAACTCATCGATATGGTGCTTCTGGAAGTTGCTGACACCGATGGCTTTCGCTCGGCCGGAGGCATAAATCTCCTGCAGGTCGTCCCACGCTTGTTGCCATCCATCGGCCGGCCAATGAATCAGATACAAGTCCACATAATCTAGCCCAAGGCGATCCAGGCTTGCCTGAAATGCATCCTTGCCGCGATGGGCGCGAATATCGTCATTCCAGAGCTTGGTAGTCACGAAGAAGTCGCCACGAGGCAATCCGGCACGACGGATACCTTCGCCCACTGAAGCCTCATTACGATAGATCATCGCCGTGTCAATATGACGATAACCGTTCTCCAACGCAGTCTGCATCGCATTCACCGTGGTATCGCCATCCGGCGTCTGGAATACGCCCAAGCCCACCTGTGGAATAACCGTGCCGTTGTTCAGCGTGATTGTCGATTGAATTGCCATAGTTCCTCTTTGCCGATAGCTATGCTTTGTCATATTTTATTGTATGAGGAAATGCGTGGCTGTGCTGAGATTCTACGCCCGGCATAACGGTTATCGAACTGAACGGGGAAGCTGATGAATCATTGGTCAAAGAACCATTCGTTGCAAGAGCAAGCCTCGGATGTGGTGCGCAAACACATGGTGATTACCGGACTAGTACAAGGTGTGGGCTTTCGTTATTTCACGGTCATACAGGCCCGTCAACTTGGCGTCAGCGGTTGGGTGCGTAACCGATACGACGGATCAGTTGAAGTGGAGGCCCAAGGCAGCCAGGAGTCGGTGCAGGCGCTGGTGAAACAGCTGAAACTAGGCCCGCGGTGGTCCGATGTACGCCATATCGACATACAGGATGTGCCGGTCAAAGACGATGCACCGTCCGCGTTTCGCGTTCTCGAGTAGCTCATAGCGTTCCGATAATCTCACGATACGGGTGAACATGGGCGTTCCTCGGCGGTTAGACTCCGTACGTTGCTACGATGGGACATTATGAGTGAGAATATCATGCGCATTATTGACCTTCGTGGTCGCAAACTGTCCCGTGCCGAACTGCTTGCTGCGATGCCGCGCGCCGCAATGGGCACTTCCGAAGCCACCGACTTGGTGCGTCCGATTCTGGACGATGTGAAGGAGCGCGGAGCTGCCGCTCTTCGTGACTTCGAGGAGAAGTTCGACCATGTGCGCCCGAAGCACCTGCGTGTGCCGGTCGAAGCGATTCAGGATGCCCTGGCCACACTTGATCCCGAAGTGCGCGCCGCCATTGAGGAATCTGTGCGTCGTGCCCGTGCTGTGGCTGCCAATCAGGTGCCGAAGGACTTCTACACCGACTTGGCCGAGGGCGCTCGTGTTGCCGAACGTTGGATTCCGATTCAGCGCGTCGGCCTGTATGTGCCTGGTGGCAAGGCTGTTTACCCGTCTTCCGTGATCATGAATGCCGTGCCGGCTCAGGCCGCTGGCGTCGAATCGCTGGCCATTGCCACTCCGCCCGCCCGCGATAACGAGGAGGGCCTGCCGAACAAGACCATCCTTGCCACCTGCGCCATCCTCGGTGTTGATGAGGTATACGCGGTCGGTGGCGCCCAGGCCATCGCCATGTTCGCGTACGGCGCCAAGGGCAGCGAGCCTCAGGATGGCGACGTATTGTGCGACCCGGTCGACAAGATCACCGGCCCGGGCAACATCTTCGTGGCCACCGCCAAGTCTCTTGTTTCCGCATTCGTAGGCATCGATGCGGTTGCCGGTCCGACCGAAATCGGCATCATCGCTGATAAGACCGCCAACCCGAGCCTGTTGGCCGCCGACCTCATCGGACAGGCCGAGCATGATGAGCTTGCCGGTTCCGTACTGTTCACCGACTCCACCGATATTGCTGAGAAGGTGCAGGAGAACCTCAACTACCGTGTGCCGAAGACCGAGCACGCCGAGCGCGTCCACACGTCCCTGAGCGGCACCCAGTCCGCCATCGTACTGACCGACAACCTCGACCAGTCCATCAATGCGGCCAACGCTTATGCCGCCGAGCACCTTGAGATCCAGACCGAGGATGCCGATGCCGTGGTCAAGCGTATCAAGAACGCTGGTGCCATTTTCCGTGGCCCGTACTCTCCGGTGCCGCTGGGCGATTACATGTCCGGCTCCAACCACGTGCTGCCCACCGGCGGTACCGCTCGCTTTGCTGCAGGCCTTGGCGTGCACACCTTCATGAAGCCTGTCGAAGTCATCGAATATGACGAGGAAGGCCTCAAAGCCCTGGCTGCCCGTATCAATGCCTTTGCCGTTTCCGAAGACCTGCCGGCCCACGGTGAGTGCGTGCTGAGCCGTTTCGTCAAGGATCCCTATGACAAGGCCACCCTGCGCGAGCAGGAGAAAGAAGCCGGTCTGCGATGAGCTCGATTCCCGCAAACTTGCCGCTGCGCAATGATTTAATTGGTGAGGAACCGTATGGTGCTCCTCAGCTTGATGTCCCGGTATGTCTTAACGTCAATGAGAATCCATATGCATCGGATCCGGCTGTATGCGATACCATTGCCAAGCGTGTACGTGAGATTGCGCCGACGCTGAACCGTTACCCGGATCGTGAACATATTGAGCTGCGTCAGGCGTTCAGCGATTATCTGGCCCGTGAATCCGGCGCCCGTCTGGATGTGGACGAGCTGTGGGGTGCGAATGGTTCCAACGAGATTATGCTGCAGCTGTTCCAGGCCTTCGGCGGCCCGGGGAGGACCGCTCTCGGCGCTGACCCGACGTACTCCATGTACCCGGAATACGCCCGCGACACCTTCACCGGTTGGAAGCTGGCTCACCGCAACGCCGACTTTACGTTGAACGTAGACAAGGTGCTTGAAGCCATCAACGAGGTCAAGCCTTCGATGGTGTTGCTCACCAGCCCGAATAACCCGACCGGCACCCCTCTGCCTATGGAAGACATCGAGCGTGTTCTTGCCGCCTGCGAAACCGCTGAAGTGGCTGGCGCGGGTGAGGGCGTCCACCCGATCCTCGTCATCGACGAAGCCTACGTGGAATTCCGCAAGCCCGGCACCCCGAGCGCGGTAAGCCTTATCAAGAACCACCCGAATCTGGCCGTCAGCCGCACCATGAGCAAGGCTTTCGCTTTCGCCGGTGCACGAGTCGGTTACTTGGCTGCGTCCAAGGGCATTATCGACTGCGTGCGCATCGTGCGTATGCCGTACCACCTGTCGGCCGTGACCCAGGCCGCCGCACTGGCTGCGTTTGAGCACACCGACGAGCAGCTGAGCCGAGTGGAACACCTGCGCGAGACCCGCGAGGCAACTGCTTCCTGGCTTAAAGAGCAGACCTATAAGGGGCAGCCGCTTGAGGTGGCCGAATCCGGCTCGAACTTCCTGCTTTTCGGCGGGCATTTCGACAACCGTGAGGCGATTTTTGACGAATTGCTCAAGCGTGGTGTACTGATTCGTGTGGTCGGGCCAGACGGCTGGCTGCGCGTATGCATGGGCACTGACGAGGAAATGGAAACGTTCCGTAATGCCCTTGCCGAAGTGCTTCGTATAGTAGAAGCAGCATAAGAGACTCGTACATCATGCTGCCGTGACCATCATCGATTGCGGCGGCATGATGCGACACCTATCAACCAGGAGACATGATGGCAAGAACCGCACATATTGTTCGTGAGACCAGCGAATCGCACATCGACCTCGAGCTGAATCTCGACGGTACCGGTAAAACCGATATCGATACCTCCGTGCCGTTCTACAACCATATGATGACCGCGCTGGGCAAGCATTCGCTGATTGACCTAACCATCCATGCGCATGGCGATACCGATATCGATGTGCACCACACTGTGGAAGACACCGCCATCGTGTTCGGTGAGGCCCTGAAGCAGGCGCTGGGAGACAAGAAGGGCATTCGCCGTTTTGCCGATGCCACCGTGCCGTTGGACGAGGCCTTGGCCAAAGCCGTGGTCGATATCTCCGGCCGCCCGTACTGCGTGTGCAGTGGCGAGCCCGAAGGCTACGAATTCTGCATGATCGGTGGCCACTTCACTGGCTCGCTGGTTCGTCACGTCATGGAATCCATCGCGTTTCACGCTGGCATTTGCCTGCACATGCAGGTACTCGCCGGGCGCGATCCGCACCATGTCGCTGAAGCCGAATTCAAGGCCTTGGCCCGTGCGCTTCGCTTTGCCGTGGAAATTGATCCCCGTGTGGATGGTGTGCCCAGCACCAAGGGAGCCCTGTGATGTCCGACGATAAGGATTTCAATCCGGACGATACGCATTTCTCCGACGAGGAGCTGGAGGCTGCACTGGCCGGATTCGAGAAGGAATTCGAGAACGACACGGATACGGGGGACGACGATCAAGCCGATTCTGCGGCGGATGCCAAGTCGATTGATAACGGCGCTGATACACAAGCCGCAGATGATATCTCTAGTTCTGTGGCGGATGCCGTCAACGAAGCCATGGCCGATGTGGTGGATCCCTCGGCCGGATTCGATAATGAGCTGGCCGGCCTTCTTGGTGACAAAGCCAAGATGGCGTTAATCGTTACCCGTATCGCTTCGGCGGATCTTCTGGCCGCATTCTGCCAGCTTTCGGACATCTCCGCTGCATGCATCGGTGCCAATCAGGGTGCGGTGGCAGTGCTGAAGAATCTTGATGGGGACGCTCCGGAGGCGGCCGCCAAAGATCTGACCACCGTGGTTTCCGGCATGGTGGTGATTTTGGCGGTCAATCGTGCGGACAAGCTCGAAGTGTCCATGATCATGCAGGGGCAGGTTGGCCAGACCTTTGCTCCGCCGGTGCTGTTTTCGTCCACTCCGCGATTTGTGGAAGATCTTATGCTCGGCATCGTCTCGTTGAATCAGCTCAAAACCCAAGGTTTTGAAGTGGTGGAGTCGGCCGACCTCGATCATGACCAGGCCATGCAGATTCTCGCCGACCACACCAAGCGTGGGCGTGGTGGCCGCGGATCGCATATCGAATAGGCGTAGGAATAGAACAGGTTAGGACAGACTATGACCACAGCGGTTGTTTTCGATTATGGCTTTGGCAACGTACGATCCATGGTGCGTGCTCTTGCCGACCTTGGCGTCGATACCACACTTACCTCCGATTACCGTCAGGCTTTGGAAGCCGACGGTCTGGTCGTTCCGGGTGTGGGCGCGTTTGCCGCCTGCATGGACGGTCTCAAAAAAGTCGATGGCGACCGCGTGATCTATGACCGTATCCGTGCTGGCCGTCCAGTATTGGGCGTGTGTGTGGGCGAACAGATTATGTTTGAGCGTGGCTTGGAACATGGTGCTCATGCCTCCGGTATTGGTCTGATCGGTGGCTCGGTGAATCTGCTGGTTGCCGATGTGGTGCCGCATATGGGCTGGGACACCATTGAGGCCGCTCCCGATTCCGTGCTGCTCAACGGTGTGGAAAACGAGCGCTTCTATTTCGTGCATTCCTATGCCGCAATGGAGGTCAAGCCCGCCGACACCGCGCGTTTTGACATTGATCTGCAGACTTCCACTGAACGAGTGAGCTGGTGCACATACGGACGTTCGCGTTTTGTGGCGGCTTATGAGCGTGGTCCGCTATCTGCCACGCAATTCCATCCTGAAAAGTCCGGTGATGCCGGTGCTCAGTTGCTGAAAAACTGGATTGCCACGCTGTAGTTCATAAGAAAGGTTGTTCTCTGATGTCGTTGACTCTTCTTCCCGCTGTTGATGTGCGCGATGGCAAGGCCGTGCGCCTGCGCCAGGGTGAATCCGGCTCCGAAACGGATTACGGTTCGCCGTTCGAGGCGGCACGCACTTGGGTCGAGGCCGGTGCCGAATGGATTCATCTGGTGGATCTCGATGCCGCATTTGGCACGGGCAACAACCGCGATCAGTTGCGTGAAATCGTTCACGAACTTGGTGACCGGGTCAATATCGAATTGTCCGGTGGCGTTCGTGATGATGATTCGCTGGATGCTGCATTGGAGGCCGGTGCTGCGCGTGTGAACATCGGCACCGCGGCCTTGGAGAACCCTGATTGGACCGCTTCGGTCATCAAGAAGTATGGCGATCGGGTGGCCGTTGGTCTTGACGTGCGTGGGCATACGCTTGCGGCTCGTGGCTGGACCAAGGAGGGCGGTGACCTGTTCGAGACCATGAAGTTCCTCGACTCGGTCGGCTGCTCGCGATACGTGGTCACTGATGTGGCCAAGGACGGCATGATGTCCGGGCCGAACATCGGACTGCTGCGTGAAGTGGCTGAACGCACCGATGCCAAGGTCACCGCTTCCGGCGGTATTTCCAAGCTTGATGACCTGCGTGCCATCAAGACTCTGGCCGAGATTGGCGTAGATTCCGCCATCCTCGGCAAGTCCCTCTACGCGCGTGCCTTCACGCTTCAGGAAGCGCTCGAAGTCGCTCGATGATGTGTGATTTGGCACTGACAAACGTTGGTGTTTTCTCAGCGCAAGAAATTCTCGAAATAAACCTTGATTGCGAGAATTTCTTGCGCTGAGTCGTTGCTAGTGCAAAGATTTCTCGAACAAAATGCTTATTTCGAGAATTATTTGCACTGAGCGCGAGTTAGTGCAAACAATTCTCGAAATGACCGTTTTCTACGAGAATTATTTGCGCTAGAGAATATACCGAACGGACGGCGAGCCCATTGGCGTCAAAGATGACTGCAACGAGCCCAGCAACAACCGTTACTTTGTATCAGGCGCAGGGGAGTTCGCCGGACTTGATGAGTTTCTTGAATATGGCGTAATCCTCATCGTTCTGCTCGGCGTAACTTACAGCAAACGAGGCAATGGACTGGTCGAATTCGTCGGTACCGCCCATGTAGTTGGCAATGGCGATCGAATCGCCGGTGCGGGCATGAGCGTGCGCCAATGACCATGCACACATGCGTGAGAGATCGCTTAAACCTGAGGCATTGAGATTGTCGATGTCGATGGAGCCCTTGCCGTTCCACAGCTGACGCACATAATAATCGCGCTTGCGTCCATCCTCGGCCATAAAGCTTGACCAACCCAGCAGCACGTCCGCCGTATTCTGAATCAGCTTCTGACCCTGCACCACGCGCTCGCCGTGCGTGGCATAGGGCGAGGCTCCGCAATAGTGCTCCAGCACGGAATATGTGGCTTCCTTCATCTGCAGCATCATCGGATCATCAGCGTCGCGTGCGATCCATACCGAGGCCCATGCACGTTGTCCGACCGAGCCGACGCCCACCACTTTGCGGGCGGCATCCTGATAGCGCAGATGGTCGAACACCCAGCGTCGATCATCGTAGAGGGAATGACGATAGCTTTCGATCAATGCATCGAGACGCGCCTGCAAGGCATCCAAATCGGCGTAATCGTCAAGCTGATTGATGGGCACCAATTCGGGAGGATTCGATTTGAATCGCAGCTTGCCGTTCTCGAATTTGCAGAGCTTGGCTGCTGCCGCGTCGTTGTCTTTCAGCAACGCCTTCATAGCTGCTTCGCGCAGTACGCGACTGCGCTTGGAACCGGTGGTTTCAAAACGATCCAGCGTTTCCTCCACATCGAGGTGCTCGTACCAAGCATCGAGATAATCCATCTCGGAGAACCACTTCATGCGGGTACGGTAGGTGCGCACGCATTGCACCACGGCGGCGCGGCGATCCTTCTCCTTGATTTTGTTGGCGCGGCCACATATTTCCACCGAGGCCGCAAGTCGCTTCAAATCCCATTCCCAGGGACCCACTGCGGTTTCGTCGAAATCGTTGATGTCGAATACCAGTCGTGCGGAAGGGGAGCGGAAGATACCAAAATTACCGATATGCGCGTCGCCTACACACTGCACCGGTATCCCGGTTACCGGCGTGGTCGCCAGATCGTTGGTCATGATGAGCACTGTGCCGCGATAGAACGTGAACGGGCTGGCGCTCATACGCTTGTATCGCAACGGAACCAGTTCGGGCACGCGGATGGCGGACTGCTCCTCCAAAAGGCTGATCGCCTCTCTCCGGCCCTCCTGCGCCTGCCAAATGGCATGGGAATCCAATGGCGCCTTGGCTCGAGTGGATATGCCGGCACGTGACCGGTCGCGCGGATCGGTGGCCTGCTTCCAGCTGGTTACATCGACAGGTGGATTGGCGGATGGGGTGAGGTGGTCTTCGCTCATAAACCACACCTTAGCGCGGCTTCGCCGCCGAATCATGTAACACGGCACACCGGTGAGATGTTAACGCCCCTCGTAACACGGATATGGAACGATAAGCGATTATGGATAGACAGCAGGAGTTTGCGCTGCGCACGGTCGAAGAACGCGACGTGCGCTTCATTCGTCTCTGGTTCACGGATGTGTTGGGAACACTGAAATCCGTGGCGATTGCTCCGGCCGAACTGGAAGCCGCATTTGAGGAGGGTCTTGGCTTCGACGGTTCCGCCATCGAGGGCATGACCCGTGTGTCCGAAGACGACATGATCGTTCAACCCGACCCCTCAACCTTCCAGATTCTGCCATGGCGCGGCGGCCCGCAAGGTACCGCTCGCATGTTCTGTGACATTCTGACCCCGGACGGCGAGCCGTCGCTCGGCGATCCTCGCCACGTGTTGAAGCGTGCGCTTGCCAAGGCCAAGGATAAGGGTTTCACGTTCTACGTGCACCCTGAGATTGAGTTTTATCTGTTCGAAAGCCAGGATGATTGGTCCAAGGCGCCGACCCCGATTGATGAAGGCGGCTACTTCGATCACGTGCCGCGCAGCCCGGGCATGGACTTCCGCCGCGCCACCGTGAACATGCTCGAGCAGATGGGCATCTCGGTGGAATACTCGCACCATGAGGCGGGTCCTGGCCAGAACGAGATCGATTTGCGTTATGCGGATGCGCTCACCACTGCCGACAACATCATGACGTTCCGTACGGTGGTCAAGGAGATTTCGCTGGAGCGCGGCATCCATGCCAGCTTCATGCCCAAGCCTTTGGCCGACGCGCCTGGTTCCGGCATGCACACTCACCTGAGCTTGTTCGAGGGCGACTCCAACGCCTTCTACGAGGCCGGTCAGGAATTCAACATGTCCCTGACCGCCCGCCAGTTCGCCGCTGGCATCCTGTACCATGCGGCCGAAATCTGCGCGGTCACTGACCAATACGTCAACTCGTACAAGCGCCTGTGGGGCGGCAACGAGGCTCCGAGCTACATTTGCTGGGGCCACAACAACCGTTCCGCACTGCTGCGCATCCCGCAGTACAAGCCTGGCAAGGGCAACTCCGCGCGCATGGAGTTCCGCGCGCTCGACCCGGTGGCCAACCCGTATCTGGCCTACTCGGTGCTGCTGGCTGCTGGCCTCGACGGCATCGACAAGCAGATGCAGCTGGGCGAGCCCACCAGTGACGACGTCTGGGAGCTTACCGACGGTGAACGTCAGGCCATGGGCATTCAGCCGTTGCCGAGCTCGCTGGACGAAGCGCTGAAGATCATGGAGCGGTCTGACTTCGTGGCGGATGTCTTGGGTGAGCATGCGTTCGGCTACTTCCTGGACAATAAGCGTCAGGAATGGGCGGAATACAACCAGCAGGTCACTCCTTACGAGTTGAAGAAGTACCTGCCAAAGCTGTGATTGCAGGCGTTGCACATCTGTTGCACCCCGTCGATGCGTGGTTCATCGGCGGGGTTTTCATAGCGTGTGGTGACGACTGATAGCGGGCAGAGGTGGGAATAGTGTTGTCGCGGAGCTGATAGTAATCGTTTGACGAGCAGAGATGAAACAATCACGTCGACTGAGCACACAGACTGAACCCACATAGCCGAGAGCATGCGAGAGAGACATATGACGAACGCACCTGTGACCAATGCGCGTACCGACCGCTTCTTCAACTTTCCGGTCACTATCCTGATTTTCGCCAGTTTTATGCTGGGCATGAGCGAATTCGTGGTGGTGGGTATTCTGCCGGATATCGCCTCGGGTCTCAAGATATCCGAAGTGACCGTGGGCAATCTGGTGGCGCTGTTCGCCTTCGTATATGCACCATGTACGCCGATTGGCTCGGCACTGTCCGCACGATTCCCTCGTTTTGCTACCTATCTGATATTGATGGGTGTGTTCTTGGTCGGCAACATCCTGTGCGCCCTTGCTCCGAACTATCCGGTGTTGTTGATCGCCAGACTGCTGATTGCCTCCGTCTCCGGCACGCTGGTGGCCATTTCCATGACTTTTGCGCCGGATGTGACCACGGATAAGTACCGCACCAAATTCATCGCCTGGGTGTTCTCCGGGTTCTCCATCGCCTCCGTGGTGGGCGTGCCGATTGGTACATGGGTGGCCAATACTTTCGGCTGGCGTGTCACGTTTTATTTGGTTTCCGTGCTTACTGCGGTACTGATGATTTCGATGGCCTTGGTATTGCCGCGCAACTCACACCCGGCGAAAATCGGCTTCCTGCGGCAGTTCCGCTTGTTCTTCGACCGCCGTATTCAGCTCGGCGTGCTTGATGTGGTGTGCGGCGCAGCGGCTTCCTATGTCTTCTACACATACCTGTCTCCCATCATGCGAGACGAAATCGGTGTGCCCGAACAGTACCTCAGCATTGGCCTGGTGATTTATGGCTGCGCCTGTTTGTGGAGCAACCTGTACGGCGGCAAATTGGCCGACAAAGGGCGCGGTGTGGAGCCGCTGACGCACATTCGCCCGATTTACTGTGTGCAGGCGGTCTGCCTGTGCCTGCTGGCCTTTGCCTCGCTGGTGCCGGCGGCCGGCGCGTTGCTGCTGGTGGCGCTCGGCATGCTCATGTACCTGCAGAATTCCGCGTCTCAGGTGCTATACATGGACGTGGCTTACCAGTCCCATCCAGGCTCGGTGAACTTGGCCGCATCCCTGAACTCCATGTCTTTCAACATCGGCATCGCCATCGGTTCGGCGGTCGGCGGTCTGGTCAACGATCTCCTTGGACTCGCCTGGCTGGGGCCGGTCGGTGCGATATTCGCATTATTCGCTGCTGGCATCACCACACTGCTGCGTCCGTATATTCAGCGGTGATTTAAGGGCTAGGACAGCGCTTTCTTGATGCGGTTGAGCGATGCCGGCCCCTTGGTGCCGAGTTCCTGAGCCCAGAGAGACACATAGAATTCTTCAAGTATCCAACGCGCCTGCTCGGCCTGCTGCATCAGTGCTTCATGCTTCGGGCCAGCCGGTTCGGCTTTTGCCCGTGCCAATGCTTTATCGACCAATTGCTTGGCCTCGTCGGCCTGCCATGCCCACTTGACGTCACGGTTCTTATCGGTTTTCGCCTTGTTCAGACGGCTCACATCCGCCTTCAGATAACGGCTCAATGATTTCAGCGCATCCGGGGGAGTGCGGCCGATAAAACCTGGGTAGACAAGCGTGGCGATATGGTCACGGATAGACTGCAACACCGAAAGCATGGGCAGATCGGCCTTGCCGGAAGTGGCCTTATCCACGTCGGCATAAGACTTCATGATGCCGATGACATCATGCGCCACCTGGTACACGGTATCCTCATACACTTCGCGTATGTCGAGCACTGCGTTGGCCAGAGCTTCATCATCCGTGAGCTTGTCGACGTTCGGCAGCAGACGCTTGACCGTGGCCAGCTGCAAATCCTCAACCAATTCCTTGGTGGACTTGTAGGGGGCGGCAGCCAGCATCAACGCTTCGGTGCCCAGCCAACGAGACGAAATGCGTTCGCCCGGCAAGCGCAACGCATCCAATGCGCCACGCCATAGCATCGTGGCCCTCGACTCGGTAGTGGCACCCGCCTTATGCAGCAGATTCGCCTGTTGCACCAGCTTGCCTTGCTCGCCGGCCTGTTCGGCCTGTTTCTTGACCATCTGACGGGCCGAAGCCTCCGCCTGCGCGGCGAATTCGCGTTGCAATGCCTTCAGATCTTTGGCGGTGCCCAGCACTTTAACCGGCCCGCGTGCGTGACGGCGGCCACGCGGATGTTTGCCGGCCGGCAACTGCTGCTCCACTGAGAACGTAACCCGCAAATACGGGGACAGACGCTCGACCAATTCCGGTCCCAACACCTCAGGATGAATCTGCGCTCCCACGGTAGCGATGGCCGCCTTGGTAAACACATGCGCCAGATCGGGCCAGCCAACAGTGGTGCCTTCCTCATCCACCGGTGGCAGATTCGGTTTCTGCTGCGAGCCGGAACCCGGCAAATCGGGGTAATGTTCGTTAATCCAATCGCGAATCGAGCGTGCGGCGTCCGGAGCCGGTACGAACTGGACACGCAGCTGCTTGGGCAGTGCCTTAATCATCGCCAGAATCAGCTCATCCAACAAGCCCGGCACATTCCATGTGAACTGGTCGGGGGTAATGCGCGAGAGTGCCTTGAGCGGCACATGCACGGTGACGCCATCGGCCGGGTCGGTTGGGTCGTACACGTAGCTCAGGCGCAGGTCGATAGGCTGGCCATCGGAACCCGTGGTATGCCAATGGTCGGGGTAATCATCCAAACTGACCGAATCGCTGGATGCCAGGCGTTCCACCTTGGCCGGGTCGAAATCCAGCAAATCCGGCTGCTTATCGTGGTCGATCTTCCACCATTTCGCCAAATCGGCCACACAGGTCACATCATTGGGAATGACGGCATTATAAAAATCGAACAGATCCTCGTCGGACACGGTGTCCGCCAGCTGACGGGTGCGGCTGGCATCATCGGCGGCATCCTCAAGAATGTCGCGATTCCTGCCCACGAATTCGTCGTAGCTGAAGCGCTGCTGAATGTCACCTTCCACCAAGCCTTGACGAATCAGGAAATCACGGGCCTCAAGCGGATTGATGCGCCCCCACTGCACGGCACGATCCTGCACAATCGGCAGACCATAGAGCAAGACGCGTGCGGTGGCCACGGCGGAGCCGCGCGAGCCGGACCAATGCGGTTCTGCATACGTGGTGCGGGTTAGCTGGCCGGCCAGCGGTTCGGCCCATGCCGGGTCAATGGCGGCCGAATACCGGGCCCACAGACGAGAGGTCTCCACCAGTTCGGTGCTCATCACCCATGAAGGGGTCTTCTTGGCTACGGCGGAGGCCGGGAACAAGGCGAAACGAGTGCCGCGCGCACCTTGATAGTCATTCTTCGACATCTTCTGGGCGCGTTTCATCGCGCGGGCACGAGCCGCTCCACTGAGTCCCGCAAAGTCGGAGGCCTTGGGCTCTCGGATCACCTGCATGCCCATCATGGACAGCAAGCCGGCAAGCATCGATTTATGAATGCCGTCCGTATCCCACGAACAGCACAGCGAATGCGCGGCCTGCTGATTCAATGGCAGCTGACGAATCTCCAAACCGGGGCGGGAAGACGGCAACGGGTCGCCGACCTTGAACTTCAGCTCCTTGCACATCTGCCTGAGCTGAGAGACCAGATCCTTCCACTGGCGCATCCTGAGCCAGCTGAAATATTCGGTTCTGCAGATACGGCGCAACGCATTGTTGCTCGGATCGCCATCCGCCTGGAATACGCGATCCCAGATATTCAACGCCGTCAGAAAATCACTGGTTTCATCCGCATACCGGTTATGAATGCGGTCGGCTTCCTCACGCTTGTCATCCGGGCGCTCGCGGGGGTCCTGCAAGCTGAGGAACGCCACCACCACGAGCACCGAAGCCAGAAGATTCGGTGAACCGGCCTTGGCCGCTTCGATGACCATGCGGCCCAGACGCACGTCGATGGGAATACGCGCCAGCTGACGACCGGTATGGGTGAGCGTCACCTCGCCACGCTTGCGGCCTATGGCCTTCAGCTCGGTCAGCTCGTTGAATCCGTCGGACACAGCCTTCATGTCCGGTGGGTCGATGAAACCGAAGTTCGTGACGTCTTCCGCCGTACGGGCCACACCCACGGAGAGCATGTGCAGCACCACCGCGCCTAGCGAGGTTCGCAGGATCTCCGGCTCGGTGAAACGGGGACGGGTCTCGTAATCCTCACGCGAATACAACCGGATGGCAATGCCGTCGGCCACACGTCCGCATCGGCCGGACCGCTGATCGGCGCTGGCCTGGCTGATCGGCTCGATGGGCAGACGCTGCACCTTAGCGGTCTTCGAATAACGGGAGATGCGCGCGGTGCCGGGATCCACCACATAACGGATACCGGGCACGGTCAGCGAGGTCTCGGCCACGTTGGTGGCGATGACGATGCGCTGATGGGTGTGAGACTCGAACACCTTGTGCTGGTCGGCGGCCGACAGGCGCGCGAACAACGGCATGATCTCAATGGCGTCGGGGCGGTGCATGTCATCGGCTCGCGGGCCGTAATGGTGACGCAGAGCTGCCTCGAACTCGTGAATGTCGCGCTCGCCGGAAGCGAAGACCAGAATGTCACGCGGGCCGCGCTCATGGGAGGAATGGATGACCAGCTCGGCACAGGCTCGGGCCACCGCTGTGGGCATGTCGGTGATGCCGTCGTCGGCGTAATCGGCATTGCCGCGTCTGCGGGAATGATCGGCATCGGATTCGGCGATGGCGCTCGCCAGCTCGTCATAGTCGGCGTCTCCGGGGCGGGCGCCGGTCGCAAAGCCCGGCACCTCACGCATCAGTGCGGGTGCGGTGCCGAGCGGTTCGTACACCACCTGCACAGGGAAGGTGCGGCCGGACACCTCGATCACTGGTACTTTCTCGTGCAATGCGTGCGCGAAATGTTCTTGGAACTTCACCGAATCGATGGTTGCGGAGGTGATGATGAGCTTCAGGTCGCGACGCTGGGGGAGCAGGGCCGTTAGATATCCGAGCAGAAAGTCGATGTTCAGGCTGCGCTCGTGGGCCTCGTCGATGATGATCGTGTCATACTGGCTGAGCTTCGGATCGCGTTGAATCTGGGCGAGCAGAATACCGTCGGTCACCACGCGCAGACGCGTATTCGGGGAGCTTTCGTCGGTGAAGCGCACCTGATAGCCGACTTCATCGCCCAGACGTACGCCCATTTCGGAGGCGATGCGTTCGGCCACCGTGCGTGCGGCGATACGGCGGGGCTGGGTATGCACGATCTGCTTGCCGTGTGTGCCCCGGCCGAGTTCCAACAGAATCTTCGGCAGCTGCGTGGTTTTGCCGGAACCGGTCTGACCGGAAACAATGACGACTTGTGAACGACGGACAGCGTTGGCTATCTCATCACGTGCGGCGGATACGGGAAGTTCGGCAGGATACTCATATTTCATGACGAACTTCAATGATACGGAAGCCCTTGGAGCTCGCGTATTTGCTTGCAGTGAACCCTTCGCCCAGCGATTCGTCCAGCCAGGGGATCAGCGAGTCGGAGCCAAGGTTCTTTTGCACCACCAGATAAGCCGCTCCTCCCACCTTGAGTTTGGGCAGCCAGGCCATGAGCAGCGTATGCAAGGCCTCCTTGCCGATGCGAATCGGGGGGTTCGACCATATCGCATCGAATGTGAGGTCGCCGGGAATCGGCTCGCAATGTGCGCTCTGGCGGTCGGCTGGCAGTGGGGTGCTGGTTTCATCCACCTGTGTGGTGTGAATATTGCGGCAGCCATTGGCCTCGGCGTTGACATGGGTGAGTTCCAGGGCGCGTTCGTTGACGTCCACGGCCCATACGTTCGCTTCGGGCGATGCGAACGCCAGAGCGAGGGCGATTGGCCCCCAGCCGCAACCCAGATCCAGCACATTGCCGGATACCGGCGGTTCCGGAGCGTGCTTGAGCAACACGGAAGTTCCCAAGTCGACGCGGGAGCCGGAAAACACTCCGTTCGATACCTGTACTTGGGCATCATGACCTTGCAACGTCACATTGAGCGTGCGGCGCACGTCCTTTGACGATGGCTCCGCGGAGAAATACTGTTCGGCCATGTTTCGCTCCATTCCCGCGGGTTTCCCGCTTCTTGCATATGCCAATGCTGTCATGTCACCTCAATCGATGATAATAAGGAGGCATAGAAGAATCGTGAACACTTGACTGACACCGAGGTTCCTTTGACCGACAACACCCAGTACACCGACATTGATCGCAGCGACGCTGATGAAGCCCCATCGGGAGTGTTGTCCGGTCAATCCAATGTGCTGCTCGACGATACCCAACGAGCTGCGGGATGGCATGAAGACTCCAACCAGGAATGGGAGGAGCGTGAGGCTCGTAACGAGCTGAAACATGTGGCCGGCTTGGGTGAGCTTCAGGATGTTACTGAGGTCGAATACCGTAAGGTGCGTCTTGAGCGTGTGGTGTTGGTCGGTGTCTGGTCATCGGCGGTGACCACCCAGGCCAAGGCGGAGGAGTCGCTCAGGGAGTTGGCGGCTCTCGCCGAAACGGCAGGTGCCGTGGTGTGCGATGGCTTATTGCAGCATCGGTCCAAGCCGGATGCCGCTACATATGTCGGTTCCGGCAAAGCACGGGAAATCGCGGATATCGTGGCCCGTGAAGAGGCCGATACGATTGTCGTGGATGATGATCTGGCACCGTCTCAACGTCGTGCACTTGAGGATGCCGCCAAAGTCAAAGTGGTGGATCGCACTGCGGTGATTCTCGATATTTTTGCCCAGCATGCCACTTCGCGTGAGGGCAAGGCCCAGGTGGAGCTTGCGCAGCTTGAATACATGCTGCCACGACTGCGCGGCTGGGGTGGATCTCTATCCCGTCAGGCCGGTGGTCGTGCGGCTGGTGCGGATGCGGGCATCGGATCGCGTGGTCCTGGCGAGACCAAGATCGAGATGGATCGCCGTGTGATTCGTGCGCGTATCGCCCGCTTGCGTCGGCAGATTCGCGAAATGGCACCGGCGCGTGAGATCAAGCGTGGCTCCCGTAGGAGATTCGGGCTGCCTACCGTGGCTGTGGTGGGGTATACGAATGCAGGTAAATCGTCGTTGACCAACCGGCTGACGGGGTCTGCGGAATTGGTGGAGAACGCGCTGTTCGCCACGCTGGATACGGCGGTGCGCCGTGCCAAAACCCATGACGGGCGTGCATTCGCTTACGTGGATACGGTCGGGTTCGTGCGTCGACTGCCCACGCAGCTGGTCGAGGCATTCAAATCCACACTGGAGGAAGTGGGAGAGGCCGATGTGATTGTGCATGTGGTTGATGGCTCCCACCCGGATCCGTTCTCCCAGATCGATGCGGTGAACGATGTGCTTGCGGATATTGAAGGCACCGCCTCCATCCCCCGTATTCTCGTGTTCAATAAGGCCGATCAGATTGATGACGCCAAACGAGAACGTCTGGCCGCCTTGCAGCCAGATGCGTTCATCGTGTCGGCATACAGCGGTAAGGGATTGGATGCGTTGCGCGATGCGGTCGAAGAGCTGTTGCCCGTGCCGCATGTGCATATCAATGCGTTGCTGCCGTACACGGCGGGGTCTCTGCTTTCCCGTGTACGTGAATACGGCAAGGTGGATTCCGTGGAATATCGCGATGACGGAGTGGCGCTCGAAGCGGATGTCGATTCGCACTTGGCTGCGCAAATCATGGAGCAATCGATCGCATAAATAACGTGACGAAAATCACATAATGGCTGTGAGCGCTAACAACTGCTGAAAACATTAGGGTTATGGCATCATTGGATATGCATTGTGGCCCGCGAAACGTCTTAGCGGGTTTATAAAGTGAAACCGTTAGTTACAAGGCCTGCCATTCATCAGCAGACCGCCTTTGAAGAGAGGTTTATCCATCATGGCGGAAACTACCGTTAAGCCCACGAAGCTTGCTGTTATTGGTGCCGGTGCCGTTGGCTCTACTCTTGCCTTTGCCGCTGCACAGCGTGGCGTCGCTCGCGAGATCGTGCTCGAGGACATCGCCAAGGAGCGCGTGGAGGCCGAGGTGCTCGACATGCAGCACGGCTCCAGCTTCTACCCGACTGTGTCCATCGCCGGTTCCGACGATCCTGAGATTTGCCGCGACGCCGACATGGTCGTCATCACCGCTGGCCCTCGCCAGAAGCCGGGCCAGTCTCGTCTTGAGCTCGTTGGCGCCACTGTCAACATTCTCAAGGCCATTATGCCGAACCTTGTCAAGGTGGCTCCGAACGCTATCTACATGCTCATCACCAACCCGGTCGACATCGCCACCCACGTGGCTCAGAAGATCACCGGTCTGCCTGAGAACCAGGTCTTCGGCTCTGGCACCAACCTGGACTCCGCTCGTCTGCGCTTCCTGATCGCCCAGCAGACCGGCGTCAACGTCAAGAACGTGCACGCCTACATCGCTGGCGAGCACGGTGACTCCGAGGTTCCGCTGTGGGCTTCCGCCACCATCGGTGGCGTCCCCATGTGCGACTGGACCCCGCTGCCCGGTCACGAACCGCTCGATGCTGCCAAGCGCGAGGAGATTCACCAGGAAGTCAAGAACGCTGCCTACAAGATCATCAATGGTAAGGGTGCCACCAACTACGCCATCGGTATGTCCGGCGTTGACATCATCGAGGCCGTCATGCACGACACCAACCGCATCCTGCCTGTGAGCTCCATGCTCAAGGACTTCCACGGCATCTCCGACATCTGCATGTCCGTGCCGACCCTCCTCAACCGTCAGGGCGTCAACACCGCCATCAACACCCCGGTGTCTGACAAGGAGCTCGCCGCTCTGAAGCGCTCCGCCGAGACGCTGAAGGAAACCGCCGCCCAGTTCGGCTTCTGATAAAAAATCGTTCTGCGGACGTCCTCGTCGTTACGGCAGGCTCGACGTACCTTCGTACGCCTTCGCCTGCCGCGCCTGGAGGCCGCACGCGCAGAACGATTTTTATATCGAACGGGAATCCTCGACTCGATTGAGTCGAGGTTTTTTTATTTGCGCGAATAATGGTCTGCGCGTGCGGCCTCTAGGCGCACCGAGGGAAGGCGTACGAGGGTACGTCGACCGAGGGGCAACGACGGAGACGCTCCACAGGGCATCATTCGTGGAGTTCGTTGGAGGAGGGGGAGCTGTAACCTTCGGGCTCCAGTTGGAACGTGGTGTGGGGGACTGAGACGGGGAAGTGTTCGCGCAGGCAATCCTGAAGTTGGGTGAGGATGCCCGATGCCTGTTCCATGGTGAGTCCCCGTTCCACTACCACGTGCGCCATAAGAATCGGCATGCCGGTGGAAACCGTGCTGGCATGCAGATCGTGAACGGCGACAACATGGGGAACGTTCTCCAGATGCTCGCGAACCTTGTCGAGGTCAAGCCCCTCAGGGGTCTCTTCCAGCAGTACCTTGACCGCGTTGGACAGCAACTTGATGGCCCGGGGAATCATCATCAATGCGATGACCGCGCCGGCCACGGCATCGAAACCATTCCAGCCGGTGGAAATCATGACCAATGCGGAGGCTACCACGGCAACCGATCCGAGTGCGTCGTTCATCACTTCGAGGAATGCGGCCTTCATATTCATATTGTCTTTGCGTTGCGAGGCGAGAATAAAGATTGAGATGATGTTTGCCGCGAGGCCGAGAATACCGACGAACAGCAGCAGTCCGATATCGTCGATCTCCGCTTTGGATCCACCGAACAAACGCATGCCGGCCTCGATCAGTGCGTAGATACCTACGATGAGCAGCACAACAGCGCCGGCGGCCGCAGTGATTACTTCGAGCCGTGCCCAGCCCCAGGTGCGCGTATTGCTTGGTTTGCGGCGCATCAGTGCCGCGGTGATGGTCGAGGCAACCAATACTGACATGTCGGTGAGCATATGTCCGGCATCCACGAGCAGGGCCAGGGATCCGGTAAGCACGGCGGATATGACTTCGATAAGGAAAACGGAGCCGGTGACGGCCAGCGTGGCTATGAGGCGGCGCTGGTGAGCGGCCGCGTCGACGCCGGATGATGGTGATGGTGCCGGTGCATGATTGTGAGCCATGTCTGTTCCTCCTTGTGCACGGTGTTGAAACCGCTTCTCATTTCCATTTCCGTTATGGTGCAAATACGACGAAACCCCGGCGCGAGGCCGGGGTTTCATGAACTGAGAGCGACTATAGCACGATATGAGCGAATCGGCTGCGAGAGAAATTCATAGCTTGCGCAATACGGTGACGACCTTGCCCATAATCGTGGCGTAAGTGCCGTCGATGGGGGAGTATGCGGGATTATGCGGCATAAGCCAGATGTGGCCGTTTTCCTTGCGGAAGGTCTTGACGGTGGCCTCGTCATCCAGCAGTGCGGCCACGATATCTCCGTTCACGGCGGAGTTCTGTTCGCGCACCACCACGAAGTCACCGTCGCAGATGGCGGCATCAACCATGGAATCGCCGTGTACTTCCAACATGAACAGATTGCCGGAGCCGGTCAGTCGTTCCGGTAGACGCATGACATCGTCGACGTGCTGTTCGGCGGTGATGGGTACGCCGGCGGCTATACGCCCGACCAGCGGAACATCCTGTGATTCGGCGATTGACTCACTGGGGAATGCGTAGATATCCGCGGCGTGCTCTTCTACGGTGTTCGCGGTGACTGCTGCAGTGTTTTCCGGGGGTGGAGCGACCACCTCGATGGCGCGCCCTTTATTGGCGTTCATGCGAATAAAGCCCTTGTCCTCCAGCACTTGCAGTTGATGTTTGACTGAGGAAGGGCTTTTGAGCCCGGCAGCTTCACCTATTTCTCGGAATGATGGCGCAAAGCCCTGTTCGTCGATGTGGAGTCGAATGGCATCCAAAACTTTGCGCTGGCGCTCGGTCAAAGTGGATTCGTCCGGCTCCTGCTGAGGGGGGAGGGGAATGCTGCTCACGTCGGGGCTCCTTTCGTTACCCCATCAGCATAACGTGATATTCATGTGAAATCAAACATCTGTTCGAGTGTTGGCTTGACGAGTTCGAACATTTGTGCCACTCTAAGAACGGATGTTCGATAGAACACTTGTTCGAGAGAGGTGGTCGTGATGACTGGTTCGATGGTGATGGCAACGGGTCGTATGGCGGGGAAGCGCAGCAACGCATATCGTGCTGCGCGTCGTGGTGCGGTGCGTAGGACCAACGCCGTGCGAAGCGATCGTCGCGGTAAGGTGATGGCGGTCGTGTTGGCGGCAGCCCTGGCGTGGGGCGGATTCGCCATGCTGACGGCTGAGCCGGCGCGCTCCGATACCGGTGCCACGCAGGTGATCAGCTATATAGTGCGTCCGGGGGACACACTGTGGTCGTATGCATCCTCCATCACGCCCGCCGGGCAAGATGTCTCGGAGACGGTGGATGAGCTGATCTCGTTGAACAATCTGGAGTCAGGGGCTCTTCGTGCGGGACAGCGTCTAATTGTTCCTGCTGAGTAAAGGAACACTCGATAAGTATTGTTTTTCCGTGTGTTCACGTTATTCTGGGGACATGCATTGCCCTTTTTGCCAGAATCCTGACACCAAAGTCATTGATACCCGTATTAGTGACGACGGCTATTCCATTCGTAGACGTCGTGTTTGCCCGAAATGCAATAAGCGTTTCACCACCGTGGAAACCAGCATGTTGCTGGTCACCAAACGTTCCGGCGGCGCTGAACCGTTCAGCCGGGATAAGGTTATCTCCGGTGTGCGTAAGGCTTGTCAAGGCAGACCTGTCAAGGAGGAGGATCTGAAGCTGCTGGGGCAGAAGGTCGAGGAGGATCTTCGCTCTCGAGGACTGGCCGAAGTGACTTCCGGCGAGGTCGGCAAGGCAATCCTCAAGCCACTGCGTGATCTTGATGTGGTCGCGTACCTACGTTTTGCGAGCGTGTATCAGAATTTCTCCGGCCTGGAAGATTTCCAGAGCGCCATCGATGAATTGCGCGAATAATGGTTCGATACCAAGAAAAAGGCCCGTCTGATGACGGGCCTTCTGTCGTGCTGATGCAGTTTATGTCGATGCGGTATCAGCCGATGACACGCATGCGGATGGTGCCTTCGATGCTACGCAATGCCTCCAGTGTGGCGGGGCTGGGCTTTTGAGCCACGTCGGTGACCACATATCCCAGCTCACCTTCAGTGGCCAATGACTGGAAGGAGATATTGATGTTCTCCTCGCCAAGCACGCGGTTCACACGGGCGAGTACGCCGGGCAGATTGTCATGCAAATGCGCGATGCGGCATACACCCTTGCAATCGGTGAGATTGATTTGTGGCAAGTTCACCGACAGTGACGTCGAACCCTTCGACCAGTAATCCTCCAGGCGTTGGGAGACAAAGTGACCGATGGACTCCTGCGCTTCCAGCGTCGAACCGCCGATGTGCGGGGTCAGAATCATATTATCTTCGTTGGCAAGCGCCGTCTCAAACGGGTCGCCGCTCTTCTTGGGCTCGACCGGGAACACGTCAACGGCGGCACCGGACAGATGGCCGGAGTCGAGATGCTGCTTCAGCGCGCCCAAATCAGCAACGAATCCACGAGACAGATTGATGAAGATGGCGTCCTGCTTCATGTGCGCGAACTGATCCTCGCCGAAGAAGCCGGTGTTCGACTTGCGCCCGTCTACGTGCAAAGTCACTGCATCAGACTGCTCAAGTAGTTCGTTCAGCGTCGAGCAACGATGGGCGTTGCCCAGTGCGAGCTTCTCCTCGATGTCGTAGAACACCACGCGCATGCCCAGCGCTTCCGCCAGTACGGACAGTTGGGAACCGATGTTGCCGTATCCGATGATGCCCAGCGTCTTGCCGCGTACCTCATGAGAACCGGAGGCCGACTTGTCCCACAAGCCGTGCTTGATGTGATGCGTATGCGCAGGGATGCGACGCATCAGGCAGATGATGTCGCAAATCACCAGTTCCACAACGGAACGGGTGTTTGAATACGGTGCATTGAACACGGCGATGCCGTGCTTGCCGGCATAATCAAGATCCACTTGGTTGGTGCCGATGCAGAAGCATCCGATGGCGCTGAGGGTCGGGCGGGCATTCAGTACGCGTGCAGTGACATTGGTCTTGGAGCGCACGCCGACGAGATCCACGCCCTCTAGCGCGTCGATGAGCTCGTCCTCGTTCAGGGCTCCCTTCATGGTTTCGACTTCGAAGCCGTGATCTCGCAGCGATTTGGCTGCGTCAGGATGGATGTTTTCCAGTAACAGTGCTTTAGGCATGTCTTTCACCTTAGATGTTCAGGGAACGCTCGTCCTCTTTTGTCCGAACTATAACCAGTTTCTGTGTTGGTCTGGTCGTTGCCACGTAGAGGTCGGATGCGGCGACCAAACGGCTTGGGGCGTCATCTTCAATGCGCCCGGGTTCAATGACGATAACAGCGTCGAATTCCAGGCCTTTGACCATTTCGGTGCCGCATACGCTGATCTGCTCATCCCATTCGGGCTGGTCGATAAGACGCTGATATTCGGATGGGGCCATCAGACTGGATAGGCGATGCCTTACTGCTTCGCGCACCGGCTTAATGAGGTCGTCCGGGCAAATGATGGCGATGCGTCCAGTGCCGTCCGCCGAAACAAAATGATTGGCCAGCTGTGCCGCCTGGTTGGAAGTAACGGTAAGCAGAGCCTTCATGTCGTCTACCACGTGTCGAGACACGGAATCCGGCAAGGCGCGGACCGCGTTCACCGTGGAAATATAGAGTCCTTCGTTCTGCGCAAAACGGGAGGCGAGGTCGGAGACCTCCTGCGGATTGCGGTAATTGATGGTCAGCTCATTGAGGTCCCAATGGCCTTCGCCGAACAGTCGGTTCATCGTCTTGTCCCAACGGCGGGTGCCGGCCAGTGCCGAGGTCTGTGCCACATCACCCACAATGGTGAACGATCGTGACGGACAGCGACGAATGAGCATTCGCCAATCCATTGCGGTCAATTCCTGCGCCTCATCCACCACGATGTGACCATAGGTCCATTCTCGATCGGCTGCTGCGCGCTGGGCGGTGAGCTCGCCGTCGTCGCCGTTCATCTGATCGAGCAGCATCTGGCTCGATACGATGCCCTGACCGAGGCCGGTTGCGGCCAACGTGTCTTTGGCGTACTGCTCTTCGGCGGCGCGTCTGGCATTGGCGGCGGACTGCTTGGCCACGGTTTTGGGATCGGGTCCCAGCAGATCCATCGCCTCGTCAAGCAGCGGAATATCCGACCGGGTCAGAGGTGAACCTTTCGGCCGTGCGAGAGTGTCCAGATCGTCATCGGTCATCCATCCGGCCAAGGACTTCAGGCGTTCCGGGTGAGCGAAGAGCTGGTCGATAAGCCAGGGGGCGGTCATCGGCAGCCAGCATAGATTCAACGTTTTGCGCACCTGTTCGTTCATGCGCAGCAGCGACATGGCGCGATTGAGCTCCGCCTGATCGGGGGTGTAGTCGAGTTGCTCCGCGTACCGGGTCTGCATGCTGCGCAGCATGCAGCGGATAAAGGTCTCTCGGGCCTTGTTATGCGGTTGCCTTGTGCGTTTGGCGTCGGACTGCGCCTGTTCGATATCGACGGCAAGCATCGGTATCTGAATGCCGCTGATGGTGACGGTTGGCAGATTGCCGGGCACACGGATGCGGGAGGCGATGGCGTTGGCGATCACCTGTGCCATGCGACGGTCGCCCTTGAGTTTGGCGGCTTGCGGAGTGTCGATTGCCGATGCGGTGATTCCCGGAATCAGGTCGCTGATTGTACGGGAGACGACACCGGTCTCGCCCAACGAGGGAAGCACCTGATCGATGTAATGCAGGAACGCGGAGCTGGGGCCCACCACCAGTACGCCGGAACGTTCCAGTGTGCGTCGATGCGTGTAGAGCAAGTAAGCGGCACGGTGCAAGGCCACAGCGGTTTTGCCGGTGCCTGGGCCGCCCTGTACCACCACGGCACGGTTCATGTCAGAGCGGATAATGCGGTCCTGCTCGGCTTGGATGGTGGCCACGATGTCGGTCATTTTGCCCGTGCGACGCGAGCTGAGCGAAGCGAGCAGTGCACCTTCGCCGGTCAGGGTACCGGCAGTGGAGGCTTGGCCCACTTGGTCAGAATGCACGTCCAGTACTTCGTCTTCGACGCCTACCACTTCGCGGAAACTCAACGTGATATGGCGGCGCATCACGATGTCGCCATGGTTGGAGGGCGTCGCCTCGTAGAAGGGGCGGGCCGCTTCGGCTCGCCAATCGGTCAGAATGGGTTCATGGTCGGTGCTCGACAGACCGATGCGACCGATGTAATGACGAGTGCCGTCTTGCGAGTCAAGTCGTCCGAACACGAGCCTGTCTTCCACGCTGCGCAGCTGAGTGAGGCGATCTTCGTACATGGTGGCAAAAGAATCGCGCTCGGTGCGTTGGGTGGGGGAGCCGTGCGAACCGGCTGCTCGTACGGTGCTCAGTCGCTGCCACATTTCGGCGCGCAGGTCATCCAGACGTCCATAGGCGCGATCGACGGCCTGCTGCTCCTCGTGCAGCTGTGAGGCGTAACTCGACATGCTTCTCTTCGTCTCCGCTCGTAATGGTCACAAACTTTAAGGCATTCAAATTTACCGCACGCCCCCTACGTCGGGGAAGGGCAGTGGTGCGGCTGCTCTGGTGATGTGCCTGCCCACGCCGCGCGCGATGCGTTTCCAAATCGGTGACGGGTTTTTGCGTTTTGCGATGGTCGGTGAGTTCCGCTTCGCGGCCGTGTGCAATCGTGACGGTTTTTCCAAAAAGGTGAGTAAAACGTGTTGTAGTGGGGAAAAATGGTGAACGGTGGGGTAAAGTGGTGAATCAGTTGGCCGAAGTATACCCGGCGAGTACAAAGGAGGTGGAGCCATGGTCGAGAGCAAGCACTCGCGTGAAACCGATGCTGATCAGCAAGGCTCCGCCGGAATCGACGGCCTCATGGCCGGCCTGCCTCCGCTGCTGCTGGGCACGTACACGCCGAAAATCGATGCCAAGGGTCGTATGGCACTTCCCGCGAAATTTCGTTCCCAGCTTGGCCAGGGGCTGGTAATGGCCCGAGGCCAGGAACGTTGCGTGTACCTGTTGCCGTTTGACGAATTTCGTCGTATTGCCTCCCAGATTCAGCGCACTTCGGTGGGCAACAAAGCCGCCCGCGAATACTTGCGTGTGTTCCTGTCTGGCGCAGTCGATCAGGAACCCGACAAGCAGGGGCGAGTTGTGGTGCCGCAAATGCTGCGTGACTACGCCAATCTCGGGTCCGACATTGTGGTGATCGGTGTGGGTACGCGCGCCGAACTGTGGAACAAGGATGCATGGGAGTCCTACCTCGCACAAAAGGAAGAGGGATACTCCGATATCGCCGATGATGTACTGCCTGAGGTGGAGTTCTGATGATTGATGTGACGAATATCCACCAGCCAGTGCTGCTTGATGACTGTGTGAATCTTGTGGCGCCGGCATTACAACACGAAGGTGCCGTGGCCGTGGACTGCACGCTGGGTCTTGCCGGTCATTCCACCGCTTTCCTGAAAGCGGCGCCGCAAGCTCGTCTTATCGGTATTGACCGTGATAGTGAGGCGTTGGCCTTGGCGACTGAGCGTATGGTTCAGGAGGGGCTTTCCGACCGATTCACGCCGGTTCATGCGGCCTTTGATCAGCTTGATCAGGTGCTTGCCGATCAAGGCGTGGAACGAGTGGATGCCGTGTTCATGGATCTGGGCCTGTCGAGTTTGCAGATTGATGAAACGGATCGTGGATTCTCGTACTCCCATGATGCCCCGTTGGATATGCGCATGGACGTGAGCCAGAATCTCACGGCCGAGCGGATTCTCGCTGATTACGATATGGCATCGCTGATTCGCGTCTTCCGGGAATACGGTGAGGAGCGGTTCGCTCGTCAGATCGCGCGTGAGATCGTGTCGCGCCGCACGCAGACGCCATTTACCACAACCGGCCAGCTCAACGCTCTAGTCGAAGATGTGGTGCCCAAAGCTCACCGTCCGGCCGGCAATCCGGCAAAGCGTGTGTTCCAGGCGCTGCGCATTGAAGTCAACGGCGAGTTGGACAAACTGTCATCCATTCTGCCTCAGGCCGCGAATCGTCTTCAGGTCGGAGGCCGTTTGGTGGTGGAGTCCTACCACTCGTTGGAAGACAAGACAGTCAAATCCTTTATGGCACAGGGCCTGAAGATTGATGCGCCGGCAAACCTGCCAATCGTGCCGGATGATGCCCAGCCGTTCTTCCGGGAACTGACCCGAGGCGCAATCAAGGCCGATGATGAGGAGCGGCAACGCAACCCGCGATCCGCTTCAGTGAGGCTCAGGGCGGTTGAGTTGAGCAGACGGATTCCTGAGAGGTGGCGAGAACGCTTCGCACAAACAGCGGCAAACCCAAAGGAATCGAACACCACACGTAACAATGGCAAACACGGAAGGAGGGGCTGACCATGGCAGCAACGGCACGCAGCATTCGATCCAGTGCTTCAACGCAGTCCAGGCCGCAGTCCAGGCCTCAGGCTCCTTCGCGCCCTGAACTGAAGGTGATTTCCGGTCAGCGGGTTCAAGCAGAAGGAAACATGATTGAACGGGTTATTGAATGGACCCGTACACGCAGCGCCCCGCTGATGCATGTGGTGATTGCCATCGTGTTCCTCATGGCCACGTTGCTCGGTGCGCTGGTACTGCGCACCCAAATGGTGCAAAACTCGTTTGAGGCGGCAGAAGTCAAGCAGCATATCAGCACGCTGACCCAGGACATCGAAGACGATCAGGCCAAGCTTGACCAGTTGGTCGCATCGCTGCCGGATAAGGCCGATGAAATGGGCATGGTGTCGCAAGGCGGATCGGTGACTATTGATTTGAACGGATACCAGCAGTCCGGAGAAAGTGGAGCACAGTGAAAGCCACCATCGCACGTATCGTTCACTTGTACAAGGTGAAGACCTTTGCCTTCAAATGCATCGCCGTGGGCGTGGCATTGGGCATCGTGGCAACAATGTGCCTTGCCCAGCTGGCCTCCACCCAATTGATTGGCGGACGTCAAACCGCACAGGCCGCGACGGCCAGCCGTACTTCGCGCGTGACGCTCAGCGCCAAGCGCGGACGCATCCTTGACACCAATGGCACTGTGCTCGCCCAGAGCGTGGAACGCTATACCATTGTGGCCAACCCCGAGGCTGCCCAGGAATTCGTTCCCACCGATTGCAACGAGAAGACCAAAGACTACTGCGACGAGATCGACGGCAAGCCGGTGGGTGCCACGGGCGCTGCCGCAGTGGGCCGTCTGCTGGCCAAGGCTCTTGACATGAATGCGATGGAGCTGGGCGCGGATCTGTCGATCAGCGGCCAATACGTCGTGCTGAAGAAGGATGTCACGCCACAGGTCAAGCGCACCATCGACGATTTGAACCTTGGCGGCATCGTCTGGGGCGAACTCAGCAGCGAACGCCTGTACCCTGATGGAGAACTGATGGGATCGCTGCTCGGCGGAGTCAACGACGAAGGCGTAGGCGTGGCCGGATTCGAGCAAATGGAGAACAAAACGCTCACCGGCACCGATGGACACCAGATTTACCAGCGTGGCAACTACGGTGGCGAAGAGATTCCCGGCACCATGACCGAAGCCGTGGCCGCCAAGGACGGCAAAGACGTTACGCTGACCATTGATCGTGATGTGCAGTGGTATGCCAAGAAGATCATGAAGGAAGCGACAGCCCAGTACAGCGCCCAGTGGGGTATCGCCGTGGTGCAGAACGTGCAGAACGGCGAAATACTGGCTCTGGCGGACAGCGATGAGATAGCGGCCGGCAGTGACGAAGCGAAGATGAACGTTTCGCGAGCCGTGTCCCAGACCTTTGAACCGGGCTCGGTCGGCAAGGTTATTTCCATGTCCGGTTATTTGCAGACCGGGTTGCGCAAACCGACGGATCAGTACACCGTGCCAGGCCGGCTCACTGTGGATGGCCAGACCTATAAGGACGCCTTCGAGCATGGTGATGAGCATTGGACTCTGGCTGGCATTCTCCAGAAATCATCGAATATCGGCATGGTCATGGCCGGCGATGGCTACACGGATGAGCAGCGGTACGAATACCTGACCAAGTTCGGCATCGGACAGTCCACGGGATTGGATCTGCCTGGCGAGTCCAGTGGCGTGCTGACCTCTCCCTCGGCATGGGATGCGCGAACTCGCAACACCGTGCTGTTCGGTCAGGGATACACGGTCAATGCCTTGCAGCTGAGCAACATCGTGGCCACCATTGCCAATAAGGGAGTGAAGCAGCAGCAGTCCATCATCAAGTCGGATGACGGCAACACCGAAAACAAGAGCAAGGCCACTCGCGTGGTCGATGAGCAGGTGGCCGCTCAGATGATGGATGCCATGGAGTCCGTTTCGGATAGCTACAGCGCCTTCGTCAAGGTTGATGGCTACCGCATGGCCGCGAAGTCCAGTACCGCTGAGGTACAGGGCGCCGATGGCAAGCTGTCCTCCATCATCTCCGATTACTCGGTGGCCATTCCCGCCGACAATCCGCGTTTCGTCGTGACTGTGGTGCTCAAGGACCCGACTGGTTTCGGTGGCCTGACCGCAGGCCCGGTATCCGCGCAGATTTGTGCGTTCCTTATGCAGAAATACGAGGTGCCTATCTCGACGCCGCGTAAAGATGCTATTCCGGTCACTTGGTGATATATCGAAAAGAAAGGCGTTGACCCATGAGCGCAGTGAGCGAATCCATCGCCCAGCGAATGACTTTGGGCATGCTGGCCGAGCGGTATGGCTTCGATATTGATCCGGAATTTGCATCCAATGTCACCATCACATCGCTCAGCGATGCTGTAGACACCATTTCGCCTGGCGCGATGTATATCTGCGACAGCAATCATCTTGCCGATCTGCCCCGTGCCGAGCAATCCGGTGCCTATGCGGCTCTGCTGCCCAGAACGTGCCGTGGCCGGGATATCCAGTCTGGCATCCCGCTGGTGTTCGGCGATTGCGGCAACCATATGCTCGGTGATTTGGCCAGTTCTCTGGCAGGAACCCCATCCAATGCTATGGCGGTATTTGCCGTGGCCGGCGATGATGATGACATCATCCATGCCGGTGTGAAGCATCTTGCCGATTTCCTGCACATGCTGGGCAACCCCGTTGCCGTGATCGATTCCACTGGTTCCACGTCGATGACGCGTTCTTTGAACCTTTCGTATCCGTTGGGCATCCTCGATGTGCAGCGCACCCTCGCGGTCTGCGCGGAGGACGGCGTTGCCGCCGTTATCATCGCGATGAATAACGCCACACTGCAACGTGAAGCGTTGGAATCAGTGAACGTGGACGTGCTGGGCTCCGAGCGAGTCGCGCAAGGGGAGGATGTGGCCTCCTTAAAAACCCGATATGCGTTTGTATCCGACCGTGCCCTGGCTCTGACCGTACCTACTGGGGAGTCTGACGAACTGGCGGCCGAATCGCCCGCCATGTTTGACCAGGATAGGCTCGGCCATATGTCTCTTGCTGTTGCCATGGTGCTCGCGGCAGGCGTGCGCAGGAACAACGTGCGTAGTGCTCTGCGAGTGGCCAATAATCTCAGATGACGTGCGGCGGATGCAATACAATACAGCAATATACGACACACTGAAGGAGTTCAAGACACCATGGTCCCGATGAGCGTGGAGGAAATCGCCAAGGCCGTTGATGGTCGGTTGGTAGCAGGCGACGGTCCCGCCATTGAAGCCACCGAAACGGTGACTGATTCTCGTCAGGCTGGCTCCGGAGCAGTGTTCGTGGCCATTAAGGGCGAGCGGGTCGATGGCCATGGCTTCGTGGATAAGGTCGCTGACCAAGGAGCCGCAGCCGCCATTGTCGACCATGAAGTAGCGTGCACAACGATGCCGCAGATCGTGGTCGAAGACACCGTCGCAGCATTGGGATTGCTGGCCAAGCATAATATCGATCGTCGGCGCCAGCTGCCCGGTGCCTTTGACCTGATCGGATTGACCGGTTCGGTGGGCAAAACCACCACCAAAGATTTGCTCTCCGCGCTGCTGAGCACGTTGGGTCCCACCGTGGCACCGATCGGTTCTTTCAATAATGAGATCGGCTTGCCGTTGACCGCATTGCGAGTCAATGCCGACACCCGTTTTTTCGTAGCGGAAATGGGCGCCAACCATATCGGTGAGATCGCGCGGCTGACCCGTATCGCACCGCCGAATACGGTTATTGTGCTCAGGGTCGGAGTCGCGCATCTCGGCGAATTCGGTTCCAGGGAGCGCATTGCCCAGGCGAAAAGCGAGATCGTGCAGGGGCTGCTGCCCGGCGGCACCGCCGTGCTGAATGCCGATGACGATTACGTCGTGCCCATGGCACAGTTTGCTTCCGGCGACGTACTGTGGTTTGGTCAGGGGCACACCCGTGACTCCGAGGTGCATGCCGATCATATTGCTGCAGATGCCGCTGATCACGCCGAATTCACCATGACCGACGCGCACGGCGAGCAGGTTGCCGTACATCTGGGTATTCCAGGCCGTCATAATGTGATGAACGCGCTTGCCGCGGCAACCGTCGCATTACGATATGGCATGCCGCTGACTGCTATTGCACAGACGTTGGCCGCGCAGCACACCATCAGCCCGCATCGTATGGCTCTATCCACGGTGAGCCGTCAAGGAGCTTCGTTCGAGCTGATTGATGATTCCTTCAACGCGAACCCGGATTCCATGAAAGCCGGATTGGACGGCCTGCGAGCATGGAATGCGAATGATGGTCGCCAGCCATTCCGTGTGGCATTGCTGGGCGCGATGCTCGAGCTTGGTGCGGATGAGCGTGAATTGCACGCTTCGGTCGGCGAATATGCGGCCGGTCTGGGACTGGATGCCATCATCACGGTCGGATCGCCCTCAGACGCGCATCTGAACGTGTTGGCCGAATCTTTGGCCGAAGGCGCAACACGTGGGCGTGCGGCTTCGGTAGACTGTGTGCAGACCATTGATGAGGCCGAGCGCATAGTCCTTGACTTGGCCAAGAATCATACGGATACCGTGGTACTGCTCAAGGGCTCGCACGCCTCCGGACTCAGCGCATTGGCTGAGCGGTGGGCCTGACGCTGAACCGACAAGAAGACCGACAAGAGGAGAGAAGCCACACGTGATTGCTCTGATTATTGGAATGCTGGTGTCGCTGATTGTCACCTTGGTCGGCACGCCGTTGCTGATACGTCTGGTGCACAAGCTGCACTATGGCCAGTACATCCGTCAGGACGGTCCTCAATCGCATCTGGTCAAGCGCGGTACCCCCACGCTTGGCGGTGTGGTTATCAATTTTGCGATTGTGCTGGGATGGGGCGCCTCGGCGTTGTATCGATACCTGCGATCGGGTGATGTGCCCTCATGGTCTGCTGTGCTGGTGCTGTTCGCCATGCTGTCCATGGGCGTGTTGGGATTCATCGACGATTTTGCCAAAGTCCGCAAGAAGCAGAATGAAGGCCTGACGGTGGGCGGTAAGTTCATCGGCCAATTCATTCTTTCCACTATCTATGCGGTGCTGGCGCTGATTATCCCCACCAAATCCGGGTTCCCCAGCGCACAGCCTGGTATGAGCTTCATTGAACAGCCGTTTTTCAGCTTTGATTTTGCGGGCCGTGCAGTGGCCATCATCCTGTTCGTTATCTGGGTGAACTTCCTGATGACCGCATGGACCAACGCAGTGAACCTCACCGACGGTCTGGACGGGCTGGCCGCCGGATCGTCGATGATCTCCTTCGTGGGATTCGCCGTCATCGCGTTTTGGGAAAGCTACCACATCAAGGGTGGCGATCATGGCGGCTATTCCTATGCCGTGTCCGATCCGCTGGATCTGACCATCATCGCGATTTGCGCTGCGGTGGCGTGCTTCGGCTTCCTGTGGTACAACTCGAACCCTGCGTCCATCTTCATGGGCGATACCGGTTCCCTGGCACTTGGCGGCCTGTTCGCGGCTCTGTCCATTGCCACGCACACCGAGTTCCTGACTGTGATCCTCGGCGGCCTATACGTCATGGAGGCCATGAGCGACGTCATTCAAGTGGGATACTTCAAAATGACGCATAAGCGTGTATTCAAGATGGCGCCGATTCACCATCATTTTGAACTTGAAGGCTGGACGGAGACCAAGGTGGTAGTGCGTTTCTGGATGATTGAACTCATCTTCGTGCTGCTCGCCCTGACCATTTTCTACTGTGACTGGGTCACCCGATCCGGACTGCTGTTCAGCTAGCGGAAATCTGAAGGGCCTAAGCTCGCCCACGGTATTCCTAAATTTGGGAGGAATCATGCAAGTAGCGGATAAGACAGTGGTGATTGCCGGACTGGGAGTGTCCGGCACTTCGTTGGCCGAGGTGCTGCGGGAGCGCGGCGCCCATGTCATTGGTGTAGACGAACGAAAAAGCGATGCTGATTTGCATTCCTTCGACGAGGTGGATTGGGATCAGGTCGATTATGTGATGGCCTCGCCGGTGTTCAATCCGCGTACTCCGTTCATTCTCGAAGCGCAGCGTCGTGGTATTCCCGTGATGAGCGAGGTGGAATTTGCGTGGTGTCTGCGCGCGGATAATGCGAGGACCGGCAAGCCTGCGCCTTGGATCGGCATCACTGGAACCAACGGCAAGACCTCCACCACCGAAATGACCTCGGAGATGCTTACCGCGTGTGGTCTGGATGCACCCACCGCCGGCAACATTGCCTCTGGAGACATGAGCATGAGCCTGTCCCGCTGCGCCACCAACCCCAAGCATGATGTGCTCTGCGTGGAGTTGAGCTCCTTCCAGCTGCATTTCACCGATTCCTTGGAACTTGACTGTGCAGCCATCACCAATATCGCCGACGATCATCTTGACTGGCATGGCGGGCGCGAGAACTACGCGGCCGATAAATCCAAGGTATTCCGCGCCGCCCGGCGCGTCATCGCCTATAACGCGCAGGACGCCAAAGTCAGCGAACTGGCTCAAGCCGCACCCGTTGCCGCAGGATGCCGCAAAGTAGGATTTACGTTGAACGAGCCTGAAGCCGGCCAGATTGGCATCGCGGACGGCTGGATTGTGGATCGCAGCGGCGTTGCCGGCGGCAAAGTGGGGGAGCCTATCAAGCTCGCCGCCATCGCCGATTTCACCCATTTGATGGAGCCGGATGGCTCGTTGTACCCACACCTGGTTGCCGACGCCCTGACCGCGCTGGTGTTGGTTTTGGGCCTTGGCGCCGACCGGGAAACCGCTCTTGAGGCGTTGCAGACATTCAAACCGGGCGGGCATCGTATCGAAACCGTGGCCGAAGCACGTGTGAACGGCGGCGTTATTCGATTCGTGGACGATTCCAAGGCCACCAATGGCCATGCCGCCAACGCTTCGTTGTCCAGCTTCTCGGCCAAGTCCGTGGTCTGGATTGCCGGAGGCTTGGCCAAAGGCAGCCGTTTTGAGGATTTGGTCAGCAATCAGGCTCATACCATTAAGGCCGCCGTCATTATCGGCAAAGATCAGCAGCCGATGATTGAAGCCTTCCGCAGCCAAGCACCGGACATTCCGGTGACCGTCATCGATCCGCAGGACAACGATACGGTGATGGATCGTGCGGTGGCTGCCTGCGGAGACTATGCGGCAGCCGGAGACGTGGTGCTGATGGCGCCTGCGTGCGCGTCCATGGATCAATTCGTGTCTTATGCCGATCGAGGCAATCGTTTTGCAGCCGCAGCCAAGGCATGGAGCGAGGTGCATGGTCTCCGATAATTCTTCGGTTCGCAAATCGCACGGGAATGCAAATAAGCCGGCTCTGGTCATTACCGATTACACCGGCTGGCGAAGCCTGCTCAATCCGCTGTGGTGCTATAACGGTTTCCGCATGGCGGTGGTGGGACTGACCTGCTTTGGCCTGATTATGGTGTTCTCCAGTTCCACGGTCACCATGGCGGCGCAAGGCAAATCGCCATTTGTTCAATTGCTCAATCAGGGAGTGTTCTGCATCCTTGGCCTGATTGTGGGTTTTTTTGCCATGGTGATGCCGGTCGGGTTCTGGAAACGCATCGGTCTGCCGCTGATGCTCTGCTCGATACTCGTACAGGCGTTGACCTTCACACCGTTGGGTATTGACGTGTACGGCAACCGAGGATGGTTGAATCTGGGATTCACCACCATACAGCCGGCCGAGTTCATGAAATTCGCGCTGTGCGTGTGGCTTCCCACCGCGCTGAGAGCCGCCAAAAAGCTCTATCGCAAACAAGGCATGAAAGCCTATACAGTTCCTCTTGGCGTTTCTGCGGTCGGATTGTTGACCGTTATTGGCGGTAAGGATCTTGGCACTGCCATGATTCTGATTTTCATCGGCATTGTGGCTTTCCTGATTGCGGGTTTTCCGGGCAAATGGATGGGCATAGGCGTGCTGGTGATGGCGGCGATGGTGGCGGTGCTGGCGATTTCCAGCCCGAACCGTATGCGGCGTATTCTCGCCACGTACGGGGATTGTTCTGCGGCCGACGCACAGACGGTGTGCTATCAGTCCATGCATGCGAAGTACGCCATTGCTTCGGGTGGCTTCCTTGGTGTGGGCATTGGCAATTCGCGTGAGAAGTGGAATTATCTTCCAGCGGCGCATAACGATTTCATCTTCGCTATCATCGGAGAGGAAACCGGCTTCGTGGGATGTGCCATAGTGCTCCTGTTCTTCGCGATTCTGGGATGGTGCATGATCGTCGTTGCGCTGCAGGTCGCTGATCGGTACGTATCAATGGTGCTGATGTGTGTGACCATCTGGATTGTGGGACAGGCCATGGTCAATATCGGCGTGGTCGTAGGAGTGTTCCCGGTGCTTGGCGTGCCTATGCCATTCGTGTCGGCAGGCGGCTCCTCAATGGTGATGTGTTTGGCGGCCGCAGGACTAGTTGTGGGACTTATGCGATGCCAACCGCAGATTAAGCAGTCTCGCCAGAGCGTGTAGAGTACACTCGGTAGTCATGACCCAAGGAGCACCTCATATCGTTCTTGCCGGCGGCGGAACCGCTGGACACGTCAATCCATTACTCGCCGTCGCCGGGGCGATTCGCGAACTTGAACCCGCGGCGCAGGTCACTGTTATCGGCACTGCGGTCGGCCTGGAAAAAGATTTGGTGCCTCAAGCGGGATACGAACTCGACACTATCGAGAAAGTGCCGTTCCCACGCCGCCCCAATGCGTATTTGCTGCAATTCCCGGCCAAGTGGAAGCGCGAAACGGCCAAAGTGCGCACCATTTTGGAGAGCAGGCATGCCGACGTGGTCGCTGGCTTTGGCGGTTATGCATCGGCCCCCGTGTATGCCACGGCGCATAAGATGGACATCCCCATCGCCATACACGAGCAAAATGCGCGTGCCGGCATGGCCAACAAGTTGGGAGCGCGATGGGCCGACTTCATCGGTACGGTGTATGACGAAACCGGTCTGAAACCCAGAAAAGGCGCTGCACTCGAGCGTGTCGGTCTGCCGTTGCGTCCGGCCATTGCCGCGCTTTCCCAGCGACTGGAAGTCGACCGCGAGGGTGTGAGAAAGGAATCGGCCGCTGAGCTCGGCATCGATCCAAACCGTCCTGTGGTTGTGGTCACCGGAGGTTCCCTGGGAGCGCAGAGCCTGAATCGAGCCATTGCCTCGTCCGCCGCTGATTTGCTGGCCCATGCTCAGATCATTCATCTGACCGGACGTGGCAAAAGCGATGAGGTGCGCAGTATGGTCAGCAAGTCGGTGAAGGCTGATGTGCTTACTGGAATCGGCCCCGATTCGGCAGGTCAAGGCGATTATCACGTGGCTGAATATCTGGAGCGGATTGACTTGGCCTTTGCCTGCGCCGATCTGGTGATATGCCGTGCTGGAGCCGGTTCGGTATCGGAGCTGGCGGCGCTGGGATTGCCGGCCATTTATGTGCCTCTGCCCATTGGCAACGGCGAACAGCGCTTTAATGCGGAGCCGGTGGTGAACGCTGGTGGCGGTCTGCTGGTAGCGGATAAGGACCTGACGCCGGCATGGGTGCATGATCATGTGCCGGGCATGCTTGCCGACCACGAAATGCTCGCCGAGCTCGGACGCAAAGCATGGGAATACGGCATACGTGATGCCGCGCGCATCATGGCGCGCCGTGTCCTGCAGCTTGCTCAATAGGAACCGGTAAATTCACGTTTGATCAGAATCGGCCATACCTCGTTGCGTTGGCACGGGGTACAGCCATAATAGAGGTGCTGGAAATCCCTCAAGGAGCGTCAATTGTCCCAGAATCAGCCCATTGTGCTTGACCCTACCCATGCTTCGTTCGATGCTGCGGCCCGTCCCGCAGATCTTGGCCCTACGCATTTCATCGGTATCGGGGGTGCCGGTATGAGCGTCCTGGCCGAGATGCTGAACGCCGAGGGCGTGCCGGTGGACGGCTCTGACCGTGAGCGTAGTGCAAAAACCGATCGACTGGAATCATTGGGTATCACCGTTGAATTCGGGCAACGGGCGGAAAATGTGGTTTCGGCTTCGACCGTTGTCTATTCCAGTGCCATCAAGCCCAGCAATCCGGAAATCGTTGCCGCGAACGAGGTTGGCCTGCACATCGTGCATCGCAGCGATATTCTCGCTTTACTGATGAACGGCAAGCGAGCCGTGACCGTGGCTGGTGCGCACGGCAAAACCACTACCAGTTCCATGCTTGCGCACATTTTGGTGCATACCGGATCTGATCCCAGCTATGCCATCGGCGGTTCCATCCAAGGGCCGGACGGTACCACCTTGGACGGTGGCCATGCCGGTCAAGGTGACGTGTTGGTGGCTGAGGCCGATGAGTCCGACGGCAGCTTCGCCAAATACCACCCCACCATCGCCATCATTACCAATGCCGAGGCCGACCATCTTGACCATTACGGCGATGAAGCGCATTACCGTGCCGCATTCGTGAATCATGCCGGCCATGCAACCGGCCATGTGGTGATCTGCGCTGATGATCCGGATGCGCTGGCCGTGTTCCAGGCGCTGCCTGCCGACGTCAAGGCCCATACCGTCGTCTATGGCACCACGCCCATTGAGCAGCTGCCTGATTTAGGGGGTGCCGCGCATGTGTGGATTTCCTCTGAACAGGAGACCGCCGGCACCGGCGTTGAACGGCTTACCTTGCACCTTCCCGCCGCGGTGACCTCTGCAGATGCTGTGGCCCAGCGTGTGGAACTCAAGGTTCCCGGCATCCATAATGCGCGTAATGCCGCCGCGGCAATCACCGCCGCGGTGCTGTTGGGAGTCTCTCCCACCGACGCCGCACAGGCTGTCAGTACGTTCCTGGGAGCTGCACGCCGTTTTCAGGTGCACGGAACCGTTAAGCAGGTCACGGTGGTGGACGATTACGCGCACCACCCTACGGAGATCGCGGCTCTGCTGGATGCAGCACGGCGCCGTTATCCGCAGTCGACCATTCGCGTGATTTTCCAACCTCATCTGTTCTCCCGTACCAAGTTCTTTGCGCGCGAATTCGCCGAGGCGCTGGCCAAGGCCGATGATGTCATCGTCACCGGCATTTTCCCTGCCCGTGAAAAGCAGGAGGACTTCCCGGAGATTACCGCGGCCACCATCGTGGATGCTGCTGCTGGCATCAAGGATGCGGCTGCCGGCGAGTGGATTCAACCGGTTGAAGACATGGGTCTTGCCGCCAGGATGATGGCCATGCGAGCCCACCATGGGGATGTGATCTTTACCGTGGGCGCCGGCGACATCACTGATATGGATCAGGTGCTGCTCACCGCGCTCGAGGCCCATCGCGAAAGTTGTGAGTAATGGCAGGTCGTACCGTCAGTTCTGGCGGCGCGAAAGGAGAGCGTCGCAAACCCCGTTCGGTGGAATCGCACCAGCGAGGTCCGGGCAAGGCTGGAAAGTCGCGTAAAGCCCGTTCCGTGGCCTCCCGTCCGGAAATCGTGGACGAGTCTCGGCCTCAGGAAGTGACGCGTGCCATCGGGCGGGAAGGTGCGTTTGTAGACGCGCGCGAGCTGCATAGTGAGGATTATGTTGCTGAGACGCTGCATCAGACCACCGGTACGCTGGGAGTGATTTCCCGTCCGAAAGTGGTGGATTTCACCGAACGAGCCAAGGAGCGCAAGCGTGCGGGCATGCGCGTCATCGCGCTGCGAGTGGTAGCCATGGTAACCAGTGTGGCGGTGCTGATTGGGCTGGTATGGTTGCTGTTCTTCTCTTCGGTGTTCCGCCTGGAAGTGGGTGCGATCAGCGTATCTGGAGCCAACGAATGGGTCAGTGAGCAGACCATTCGCTCTATTGCCGATAAGCAGGCGGGTAAATCGCTGTTTTTGGTATCCACGAACGACGTGTCCAAACAGCTCGGGGATATTCCCGGCGTGAGTGAGGCCAACGTCTCCAAGCAATTCCCGAAATCGATGAGCGTTGAGGTCAAAGCGCAACGGCCCGCCGCCATGCTGAAAAACGGGGATACGTTGACTGCGGTCGATTCACAGGCTCGCGTATTGAATTCGGTGACGGACGCGAATGTGGACGGCATTCCCGTTATTGAAGTCAAGGATGTCGATAAGAGCCTGAAGAATCGTTCGATCAAGGAAGCCCTGACCATTCTGGGTGCGCTACCGGAATCAATGCGTTCGGCAATCACCCAGGTCACTGCGGAAACGCAGGATTCCGTGACCACCACACTCAATGACGGCGACCGTGTGATCGTGTGGGGCAATTCCTCTCAGCTCAAGCTGAAAATGGCAGTGGTCGATAAGATTATCAATGACTCCAATGTGATTGGCGACCGTCATCAGGTCGATGTATCCGCGCCGTTGAAACCTATCATGAAGTGATGTTCCTGGTCGTTTGGGCTGACTGACGTGAGCGGGCTTGTTCGTGGTCTGCTGTGAGCTGATTTGCAAATGCATAGATACAGGTGTATGGTGAAACGTCCGGCCGAAAGGCTGGAAGCTTGATAATTCAAGATTGGGGTCGATCGGTTTCGACGGTGACCTGTTCGCTGCAGGGAAGCGTGCCGAGAACGCCGGGTCCGCTCGTGGATGACCCCGGCAAAAGAATAAGTGCTAAATCTAACCGCACTGAGTTCGCTCTCGCTGCCTGATTTTTAGTCAGGATTAACCAGTGAGCAGCCGCTCCGTTCACTCCTCTTCGTCTTTGGGAGGATGCTGAGCGTCGTTAAGAAGACTTGCTGATGGAGTTGAGCCTCAGGGCTCCATCGGGACTTTTACTGCGGATATGCTCGCCATCAGTTGTCTGCGACAGCGATGGGGGCAGAAAAACCGCCAACTTGGCCAGCAGACTACGCACGTAGAAGACTGTGGGCTCGGTCATCGGACCGGGGTTCAATTCCCCGCGACTCCACCAAGACAAGCGTCGTTTCCGTAAGGGAACGGCGCTTTTTTGTTGCTGCTGTAGGGAGTCATGAGAGTTGTAGTGCAACGAGTATCTGAAGCATCCGTGGACGTGATCAATGAGTTGGGCACATTGGACCCTACATTTGAGCCCCAGCAGATTAGTCCGGGATTCATGATTCTGGTGGGTGTGACCGATGAGGATGGTGACCAGCAGATTGCGTGGTTGACTCACAAGATCCTCAATCTGCGGGTATTCGAAGATGAGCAGGGCAAAATGAACCGCTCGATTCAGGACATCGGCGGTGAGATTCTCTCCATCTCGCAGTTCACATTGTTTGCCGATGTGCACAAAGGCAACCGCCCGAGCTGGGCGTTCATGGCATCAGCCAGGGCATCCATGATGGGCGGGAAGATGGCGCCGCCGATCAGGCCCATGAGCATCAGGCCGGAAATCTCGTTCTGGCGCTCCGGGCGGTATTCAGTTATCAATCACCTGTTTTTGGGCATGGCTCACGCCGGGAGACAGGGTCTGGCGAGTGCCGGAACGTCATTGTCCCAGCGTGAGCATGAGCCGAAAAAGGCTGGAAAAGTATGGCCTATTGGCCGGTGTTGCCGAAGGCTTACTTGCCTGCGGCAACGAGGTAGTCAGGCATCTCAGCCGGATATTCCGGCCAAGCGCCGGCCTGAGTGCACACGAAGGCGGCGGTGTTGACGGCCTTGCGGTGAGCGTCGGCAAGCGAGTCGCCGAGCAGAGTGCGAGCGGTGAACGTGCCGGAGAAGGAGTCGCCGGCGCCGACGGTGTCGACCACCTCGACATGCGGGGTGTCCAGAGTGGAGACCTCGCCCTTGCGGGACATGATGGTGGAGTAGGCGGAGCCAGCGGTCAGAATCACGTAATCGAGGTCGAACTCGTCCAGGAACCAGCGGGAGGCATCCTCGCCGGAGGTGCCGCGAATGTCGAACATGTCGCGCAGCAGCAGGAGCTCTTCGTCGTTGATCTTGAATACGGTGGCGGCCTTGAGCAGCTCCTCGATGAGGTCCTTGGAGTAGTGGTCGCCACGCAGGTTGATGTCGAAGAACTTCATCGCGCCCGGCTTGGTGTGCTTGAGTAGCTCCGTGATGGTGGCGTGCGATTCGGGGGAGCGCAGGGCCAGGGTGCCGAAGCAGACGGCGTCAGCCTTGGAGACCACGTCGATGAGCTGGCGGGTGTACAGGATGTGGTCCCAAGCCACGCCCTTGACGATGGTGTACTCCGGGATGCCGTTCTTCAGCGCGACCTCGACGGTGGAGGTCGGCCAGGCGTTGCGCTGGATGACGGTGTTGATGCCGGCCTCGTTGGCCTTGGCAATCAGTTCGTCGCCGAGCTCATCCTCGCCGACCGCGCTGATAGCCCAGCCTTCGGTGCCGTTCTTCATCGCGTGGTAGGCGAAGTTGACGGGGGCGCCGCCGGCTCGCTTGCCGCTCGGCAGCATATCCCACAGCAGTTCACCGAGGCTCAGAACGATCGGGGTAGTCATGGTTGGTTTCCTTTCCTTATGGTTTCTCTGATTGCTGATTTCGTATGGAAATCTCTGGTCGGCGCTTCGGTCAGGAAACGTCGAAGAACACCGAGGGGTGTTCCAAAAACTGGGTGACCGCCACAGCCGCCGCTCCGCAGACGGTGGAGTCAATCGGTAGGGTGGAGAGTGTTATGGAGGTGAAATCGTTGATTTCGGGGATGGCTCGTTCGGCCACCGTGGCGCGAACCGTGTCCAGCAGGAGAGGGCCAGCCTCGGATACGATGTCGCCGATGATGATGTGTTCGGGATTGAAAGCGTTGAAGATGGTGATGCAGCCGTAGCCGATATACCGCGCCACTTCGCGAACCATGGACTGGGCCGCGGCGTTGCCTTCGTTGGCTTTGGCGAACAAGGCTCGGGCGGCTTCGGCATGGGTCATGTCTGAGGCGTCCGGGATAACCGAGCCGTCCTCGATAAGCATGTCATGGATGACCGGGGCGGAGCAGTAACGTTCCAGGCAGCCGACGTTGCCGCAATCGCAGGGCTTGCCGTTGACATCAACGGAGATATGGCCGATTTCGGTGGCTGCGCCTTGCGCGCCGTTGACGAGGTGGCCATTGTCGATGACGCCAAGTCCCACGCCTTCGCCGACCAGATAGTAGGCGAGGTAATCGTTGGTGTGGAATGCGGGGTCGAACAGGTAGTGGGCCAGCGCGCCGGCGCGGGCATCCTGCTCGATGAAGACGGGCACTCGGAACGCGGTGGAAAATTCGTTGATGAAGTTGATTTTGCGCCAGCTTTGCATGCTGGAGACCACAGCGGTGCGGCCGACGTTGCGCAGGTAAGGGCCGGGAACGGCCATGCCGATGGCCACGATGGACGGATCGTCATCAAGCAGCTCGCTGATGCGTTGGTGGATGGCCGTGATGGTGTCGCTGATGGTGTGGTCGTACACCGGGGGCAGGTTTTCGGTGCTGAGCGCATTGCCGCACAGGTCGAACACGCCGATTTGCACGAGGGGACGGGCGAACTTGACACCAATGACGCGGAAGCGAGCGGTGTCAATTTTCAGCCCGATGGAACGGCGGTTCTTGGAGCCTTCCAGGTCGCCGGTCTCTTCAATCATGCCGGCTTCGATAAGCCGTGCGGTGATCTTGGTGATGGCGGCCGGCGTGAGTTCCAAGGCCTTGGCGATTTGTGCGCGGGAGCTGATGCCGTTGTGGTAGAGATGCTTGACGATGCGGGAGCGGTTGGATTCGGAAACGCTGGCCTGAGAAGTGGCGCGTGCAGTATCGTCTGCCATATCATTCTCCTTTGTCCCGCGTCGTTGCCTGGGTAACGTCCGCTCGTCTTTGAATCTGAACTTGATTAAGATATTAACGTAGTTAATCTATTCGCGCAATCAACTTATGTCTCGGCGTGTCGCGTATGAGGCGCATGGTTTTCTGTAATTTGTTAAGATAGTTGTCAATACATAAATGCATACTGATTCCAAGCATATTGTTCGACGAAGAACGGGGGATGGGCAATGACTGATAACACCGTGAACAATTTCAGGATTGGTGTTGATGTGGGTGGCACCAAAATCGAGGCGGCGCTTGTCGATGCAACGGGCGCGGTGCTGAACTCCGCCAGAATCCCTGCACGTCATGGTAACGCTGCGGTGGTCGAGGACATTGTATCGGTCGCGCGTCAGGCCGCGGGAACCCGCTTTGACGAGGTCTCGGCAATCGGCATCGGCACACCGGGCACGGTCGACTCCGCCACCGGACACGTGGGCAACATCGTGAATCTTGATGTGGTTTCGTTGGATATGGGCCCCGAAGTCTCCAGACTGGCAGGCGTGCCGGTGCATGTGGAAAACGATGTCAACGCTGCCGCAGTGGGTGCTGCAGTGCTGTTGGGAGGTGCGGATGGCTTGGACGGCACCATCGCGTTCCTGAATTTCGGTACCGGACTGGCTGCGGGCATCGTGCAGAACGGGGTGCTGCTGCATGGATACAGTGGGGCCGCAGGCGAAATCGGTCATATTCCGGTTGAGCCGCATCGTTTGAAGTGCCCCTGCGGCCAGTATGGGTGTCTGGAAACCGTGTGCTCGGGGGCTGCGGTGGGCAGGTTGTGGCCGAACGCCGATCCGCCGATGCCCGACTTGATTCGCTGCGCCAGCAGACGTGAGGCGAAGGCCGTGGATGTGCTGGATATGGTGGTGAGGGCCATTGGCGACACCATCCAGATTCTGGCTCAGTCGGTCGATCCCCGATTGATCGTGTTGGGTGGCGGTATGGCCAAAACCGGCGAACCGTTGGTTGAGGTAATTACCGCTGAGCTGCGTCGTCGAGAATCACAGTGCCGCTTTTTGGAGTCGCTGGATTTGCCGGCTCGGCTTCGTCTGGCCCCGGCGGGGCAGCCGGTGGGGGCCATCGGAGCGGCTATGGCCGCATAGTGCTGCCACCCGGTGCTGGCTATCTGACTATTTGGCCAGATACTGGAGCAGCACGGCGATGGCTTCTCCCTGCACGGTGATGTCCGGCCCGCATTCGCAGCGCCTGATCACGGTGTGCTTGTGGAAGGACGATGACGTGCTGGCATCGAGATAGGCCTGGGCGGCGTCGATGAAGGTCGTGTTGATGATGTCCGGTTGTCCGAATATGCAGACGTCGGACATATCCAACAGGCCCACGGGCATGGCCAAGGCCTGGCCGAGGTACCGTCCGGCGCGGGCGAGTATTGCCTGCCGCTCGTCATCGTCGACGTTGGCCATCTGTTTTCTCAGCGCATCGGCGGAAATCATGGTCTCCAGGCATCCACGTTTGCCGCATGGGCATAGTGGACCATTCAAGTCGATGGAGATGTGGCCGATTTCGCCCGCCGCATGCAGTTCGCCGATGACTGGGGTGTCGCTCAGCAGAATCGCCGAACCGAGGCCGCTGTCCATCCGCACGAACAGCATATTCGGCCCGCCCTGGCCGAAGAAGCGTTCGGTGAGCATGGCACTGGTGGCGTCATTGCTGACGGTGGTGTCGATGCCGAAATGCTCGTTGATGGGTGTGGCCAAATCGAGATTGCGCCATCCGCGCATCGTGGAGGATCGCACTACGCCGCCATCGACCACACCGGGGGAGGACACGCCGATGCCGATGACCTCGCCGTCGGACATGCCGAGCATCTTCTCGATGAGTTCGATGATGATGTCCACGGAAACATATGCTCCGGCATTCAAGGTGACTTCGGCGTGGCGCAGCGGTTGTCCAAGCAGATTGGTGACCGTGCCATGCAACAGATGCTCCTGCGTCAAATCAATGCTGATTATGCGCAGCCGGTTGGTGTCTATGCTCAGCAGCGTGCCTCGTTTGCCCTTGCCGCCGCTGGGCGCCTGGCCGGTTTCGCGCAATAGGCCTTCTTCGAGCATCTGGCCGACCACGTCAGACACGGCCACGCGGCTCAGTCCGGTGCGGCGGCCAAGTTCGGCGCGTGAATACTGTTTGGTGGGAAACAGCAGGGCGAAAATAAGCTGACGGTTTTTGCGGCGTACGTCGGCGGGGGAGGCTTTGGTGGTACGGTCATCCGTCGCGATGGCGAGACCGGGATACGACATACATTCCTCCTGCCTGAACGATGACTGCGCATGTGCCGTGGCGGCTGTATGTCTATATAACCACACGGTATGTGAGATTCCGCTCGGCGTTGAATCTGTTATGGAACTTCACTAATACATTCCAGTGTACTCGATTGTTCTGGTTTGGGAACGCCGAATGTCCGTACGTCCATAATTGTAAGTAGCATTAACAAATAACTGGTTAGGTTGATGCGAACATCGACATAATCGGATCGCGCATTGTGGAAAGTGACAAAGAAGTTGCCATGAACCATGATGGGCGGCTTTGGGCAGAAGCCCGTGTCTAGCGGGCCTCATGAACGGAGGAAGATACCTATGCCGGAAATCATCATTGTCAAGAACGAAACCGAAGCAGGCGAGATTTATGGCCGTTGCGTGGCCGATCTCATCAAAGCCAAGCCGAACGCAGTGCTGGGCCTGGCCACTGGCTCCAGCCCGCTGGCAGCCTATCAGGCGCTTGCCAAGATCGTACATGACGAGTCGATCGACGTCTCCCAGGTGAGTGGCTACGCGCTCGACGAATATATCGGGCTGCCGCTGACCCATCCCGAGTCCTACCATGCCACCATCCACCGTACCGTGGTGGAGCCTCTTGGCCTGGATCCGTCCAAGGTCCACGTGCCCGGTGACGTGCTCAATGGCACGCCGCTTGAGGATGGCGACAAGGTGGCGCTTGCCGGCCCTGCCTACGATCGCGCCATCGAGGCCGCGGGCGGCATCGACGTGCAGATTCTGGGTATTGGCACGGACGGCCATGTGGGCTTCAACGAGCCGGGCTCTTCGCTGGCTTCCGGTACTCGCGTCAAGACTCTGGCGGAGCAGACCCGTGTGGATAACGCGCGCTTCTTTGACAACGACATCAACCAGGTGCCGACCCACTGCATTACGCAGGGCATCGGCACGATTATGAAGGCCCGCCATCTGGTGCTACTTGCCTTCGGCGCCGGCAAGGCCGAGGCCATCGAGGAGACCGTCGAAGGCGGCGTCTCCGCATTCTGCCCGGCCTCCGCGCTGCAGATGCATCCGCACGCCACGATTATCGTGGACGAGGAGGCTGCGAGCCGCCTGCGTCACAAGGACTACTACCGCTACGCATACACCCACAAGCCGGCCTGGCAGGGCATCTGAGTTATTGGTTGGCTCCCCTCTCAAGGGGGGCAACCACGTGGAGGAATTGCATATGTCTGATAGGGAAGAAATTGTCTCCCGTGTGACGGCGGCATTGGAAGGCGCACCGGCTCCGGTGGCCATTCGCAATGCCCGCAAGGTGGATGCGCGCGGCGAACAGAGCGGGTATTGGGTCGTGTCCAACGCATCCGGTGCCATCGTGGCATCCGGTGTGGGCGATGAGGCTTTCGAACAGTATTGCGGCACGGTGGGCATCGACCCCGCTGACCGTAATGCAGTGGTGGATGCCGAAGGGCGAATCCTGACTCCTGGCTATGTGGACATTCACTCGCACGGTGCATGGGAGAAGAGCTTCGATGACGGCCCGGATGGCATCGATGTGGCTCGTGCCGGGCATGCCGTGCATGGCACGACTCGTCAGGTGCTGTCGCTGATTACCAATCCCGTGGACGTCATCTGCGGCAATATCCGCAATGTGCGCGCCAAAATGGAAGCCGGACGCCCCGATATTTTGGGATGCCATCTGGAGGGGCCTTTCCTGGCCTTGGCCCGCAAGGGTGCTCATGACCCGGAATGCCTCAAGGATCCGGTTCCTGAAATCGTGGATGAGATGCTGGAGGCCTCAGGTGCTGTCAATGGCAAGCTGGGCTGCATCCGGCAGATAACCATTGCCCCTGAATTGCCGCATGGCATTTCCGCCATCCGCCAGTTCCGCGCCGCCGGCGTGGTGCCTGCGGTGGGGCATTGTGATGCCGACTACGAGACCGCCAAGGCTGGTTTTGATGCAGGGGCCGGCATCATGACGCACATGTTCAACGCGATGAACGGCCTGCACCATCGTGAGCCGGGCCCGATTCCGGCCGCAGTGGAGGATCCTCGCGTGACCATCGAGCTGATCAACGATGGTTTCCACGTGCAGAATCCCATGGTGAAGCTTTCGTTCCGTTTCGCGCCGCATCGTACCGCCTTTGTCACTGACGCCATGGCCGCCACCGATTGCCCGGATGGCGCATACAAACTCGGTGCGCTGGACGTGAATGTGGTCGATGGTCATGCTCGTCTGGTGTCCAACGGCGCCATTGCCGGCTCCACATTATTGCTGGAGGTGGCTGTGCGTCGTGCGGTTAACGAGCTCGGCATCAGTGCTGTCGATGCGGTCGAGGCTGCGACGTTGACACCGGCAAAGGCCTTTGGCTTCAATCGGCCAAATGAGGTGACTGGTGCTCCAATCGGCCTGATTGCGCCCGGTTTTGCCGCCGACTTCAATCTTATCAATCCCGCCGACTGGACGGTCGAACAGGTTTGGTGTGCGGGGCGTAAGTTGAAATAGCTGCAATGGCAAGGCTTCGTTCCTGACCGATTAACAATGTGGGGAGCTTCCGGTGTGATACCGGAGCTCCCCACATTCATGCTGTAGCAGGATTTTACTAGTGCTGTTGCCCGTCAAATTGGAAGAGGGCATGAGCGTCGCCATGCTTTTTGTTCTCCAAATACTGGTGGAACAGTCCGAGTCGTTCCGTGGTACTTGCCGCCAGGGGAGAGGGCAGGTCATCCAGGTCGAACCAGCCCACATTGAGGCTTTCCTCATCACCGACAAATGGCTTGACATTGCCTCCCGGCTTCAAAGCGCACAGGAACGAATGATCCATGTACATGGTGTTGTCGCCATTGGCGTATGTGATTACCTTGTTGGACGAAGTAACGGCCACCAGATCGGTGACGATGGCATCGACCCCGGTCTCTTCTTTGATTTCACGAACCACGGTGTCAGCCGGCTGCTCACCCGGCTCATTGATGCCGTAGATCATCGCCCATTCGCCGGTGTCGGAACGGCGGCCGAGCAATAGTTGGCCCTGGTCGTTGAGCACGCAGCCGGTCACACCGATCAGCCAAAGCAGATCATGGCCGATTTTCTTGCGAAGTTCCAACACGAATTCTGGAGTAGGCATGTTGCCTCCCTTTTCACAATAATTGGCTCCCTCTCCGAAGGGAGCTGTCTGCGAAGCAGACTGAGGGGAGTTTACGTGAGCTGACCCTCCTCAGTCACCTACGGTGACAGCTCCCCTCAAAGAGGGAGCTGGTTTGATTACTTCGCCTGTGCGGCCTGATCGGCCATCCACTGCTCGACATCATCGATTTGCTTCGGGATGCCGGCGGAAATCCATTCGGGGCCGTTCTCGGTCATGAGCACGTCATCCTCGATGCGGATGCCGATGCCGCGATATTCCGGCGGAATCAGCAAATCATCCTCGCGGAAGTACAGACCGGGCTCGATGGTGAAAATCATGCCCGGGCGAATCGGGGCTCCCTGATAGGACTCGAATCGAGCCTGTGCGCAGTCATGCACATCAAGACCCAGATGGTGAGCCACACCACAGGCGAGCCAACGACGGTGCTGCTGTCCTTGCGGGGAGAGCGACTCCTCAACGCTCACCGGCAGCAGACCCCAGTCGTGCAGACGCTCGGCGATCACGCGCATGCAGGCGTGATGGATGTCAGAGTAGGTGGCACCCGGCTTGGCAGCCTCGAAGCCGGCCTGTTGCGAGTCCAGCACTGCCTGATACAGGCGCTTCTGGAAGTCGGTGAACTTGCCATTGGTCGGGAAGGTACGGGTGATGTCGGCCGTGTACAGGGAATCGACCTCGACGCCGGCGTCCACGAGCAGCATATCGCCGTTCTTCACCACGCCGGTGTTGCGCATCCAGTGCAGGATCGGGGCGTGGGGGCCGGAAGCCACGATGGAGTCGTAGCCGACGGCGTTGCCCAGTTCGCGGGAGACGGCGTTGAACGCACCTTCGAGGATGCGCTCGGAACGCGGCTTGTCGAGCGCAGACGGCAGCGATGCGAGCAGACGGTCAAAGCCATGCTTGGTGGCATCCACGGCTTTGCGCATCTCGTTGATCTCGTAGTCGTCCTTGACCATACGGGCCTCGGCGGCGAACTCGTGCAGCTTGTCATCGGCGGCGGAATTCTTGTCCGGGTCGGCGAAGCCGTTTGCCTCACGAATGGATTCGACCATCGAGGTGACCTGCGGGTCGGTTTCGCTGACCACGCGTACACGAACGGCTCCGGCCTCGGCTCCGACATCCTTGCCGAGCGAGTCGGCCAGCTGGGCGATGTCATGGGTTTCGATGCCGGTCATCGACTGCATTTCCTTGAGGCCTGCGCGCGGTCCCACCCAGTACTCGCCATAGTGTGCGGACATGAAGAAGTCCTCGGTGGAGTTATCTGCGCGCGGAGCCACGAACAGTTCCGGCGTATGGGTCTTACCGGCTCCGGCTTCGGGGGAGTCAGGGTCGACCGGGTTCAGCACCAGCACGGCACCGGCTTCGTAGTCGGAGCCCAGGCCCGTGTAATAGGCGAAGGTGGTATCCGGGCGGAAGGCGTAATCGCAATCATTGTTGCGTACCTTCGGCTGGCCGGCCGGAATGACCAGACGCTCGCCGGGGAATGCCTTGCCTAGCGCCTCAAGGCGGGCGGGAATGTACTTGGAGGATTCGAGCGGCTTGATTTCCGGGTCGTCGTCGGCCCAGCCGGACTTCATGAAATCCTTGAATGCGGGCGATTGCGGACGCAGCGATCGATTGTTCACGCGGTCACTCATCGACTGGTTGTCGCCGGGCGCGCTCTTGCGCTCTTCGGCCTCATATTCCTTGTCCTTGGCGGTGATCACTTCACCCATTGCCACTCTCCTATATGTAGTTGTTATCGAATCATCGATTTCCAACCTCATACTAGTCGGACATATGCATTCCTGGCATGATTGCATTCCTGGCATGATTGTGGAATGGAAGCGGAACTCGGCGCGGAATGTGGACAGACTTGTGGACATGGGCCATACTATGGGCGCAACCGTCTATTGCAATCTGCTCGTCCCTGTATATCCGGATTATCCGGCGGCATCCGTTTTCGGGATTCCGGCCTTGAACAGCTTGATGCGCAAAAGATTGCATTCCATGACATCGGTATATGTGAAATGGACTATTTCAGTTTTCCGGACACAATATGCGAGGCGGTTTCACTGAGCGCGCACGATAAACTACCCCGGCGGCTAAGATGGAGGAGCTTGGGAGAGTGCGGTTTTGCGCATGCGAAGGCATGAAGAAAGGTCGCGCGCAACCGAGTTACACAAAGCAACACATGCGGATATGTACGAACTCGTGTGGACACATACGAGCTCATACGGACACGCATAAATTCGTACGAACGCATAATGGGAACGTACGGATCAATATGAGCATCAATTGAGCGCAGAGGTCAGAAGAGTACATGTCATTCGAGCATCCGAATCGGAACAACGAGAGCATGCGGGACGTCGAACTGGATATCATGAGCCGTCCTCCGGAGCACAACACCACCAATCTGGATCTTGACCGGATGAATCTGATGCTCGATATTTTGGGCCACCCGGAGCAGTCGTTCCGTGTGATCCATGTGACCGGCACCAACGGCAAGGGCTCCACCGCGCGCATGGCCGAAGCCATCTGCCGTGCGTACGGCATGCGTACCGGCCTGTACACCTCGCCGCATCTGGAGAAGGTCAACGAGCGTATCGCCATCGACGGCCAGCAGCTTTCCGATGACGATTTCATCGACGTATGGGACCAGACCAAGGACCTCGTGGCCTTGGTGGATGCCAAAATGGAGGAACAGGGCAAGCCGAAGATGAGCTTCTTCGAAGTACTCACCGCCATGGCCATCTGGAAATTCGCCGACGCTCCCGTGGACGTGGCCGTTGTCGAGGTCGGCATGGGCGGCCTGTGGGACGCCACCAATGTGTTGAACGCGGATGCCGCGGTCATCGGCCCTGTCGACATGGACCACATGCAATGGCTGGGGGACACCGTCGAGCAGATCGCAGGCGAGAAGGCCGGCATCATCAAGCCGAACTGCACCGCCATCATCGGGCGTCAGCCGCACGAGGAAGCGGTCATGCCGATTCTTGAGGAGGCCGCCGAACGCAACCATGCCACTGTGGTGCGTGACGGTTACGAGATGACCGTGTCCGATCGCATGGCCGCGGTCGGTGGCCAGGTGGCCACTCTCACCACGCCCAATGGCACGTACGAGGGCGTGCCGATTGCCAAGTTCGGCGAGCATCAGGCGCACAATGCGCTTGCCGCGCTCGCTGCCGCCGAAGTGGTGATTCCGGTCAACGGGCCACTGGACGGCGATCTGGTGGCAGAGGCGCTGGGCTCGGTGAAGATTCCGGGCCGCATCGAGCAGATTCGTACCTCGCCGACCATCATTTTGGACGGCGGCCATAACGTCAACGCCGCCGAAGCCCTGCGTAAGGCCATCGAGGAAAGCTACGACTTCAAGCAACTGGTCGGTGTAGTCGCCATGATGCGAGACAAGCAGGTCGAAGAGTATCTTGGTGTGTTGGAGCCGATTCTCAGCTCCGTGGTAGTCACTGAGAATTCATGGCGCGAGCGCGTGATGCCGGCCGATGAGCTGGAGAAGATCGCCGTTGAGGTGTTCGGCCGTGATCGAGTCATCAAGGAGCCGAATCTGCCTGATGCCATCCAGACAGCCGTCAATATGGTCGATGCGGAAGATGAGCTGGGTGTCGGCTATGGCCATGGCGTACTCGTTTGCGGCAGCTTCGTGACTGCCGGTGATGCACGTACCATGCTTGCCGAGCATGCCAGCCCTATGATGCAGCAGGCTATGGCCATCCATCAGCCGGAGGTCGATCCCGATGATGCCACAGATGGTCACGGGGATCAGTCCGGCGCCGATACGCTTGAGGATAACGTCAGCCCCGATGATTTCGACGCATTTGACGTGCTCGGCCTCGGCGATGCGGCGAAGAACAACAATGTCGACGGTTCATCTGACCAGGACTCCAGTGCGGGCTCGGACGCCTGACATACAGTAGTCCGTAACACCCATCAACGAAAAACGGTCAAGTTATGTATCTCAAGGAACTCACCCTCCGCGGATTCAAGTCCTTTGCCTCCGCCACCGCGCTGCGTTTTGAGCCTGGCATCACGGCGGTTGTGGGTCCCAATGGTTCAGGCAAATCGAATATCGTCGACGCGCTGACTTGGGTGATGGGTGAGCAGGGAGCCAAGAACCTGAGGGGCACGTCGATGGAGGACGTGATTTTTGCCGGCACCTCCTCCCGCCCTCCACTGGGCCGCGCGCAGGTGAGTCTGACCATCGACAATTCCGATCACACGCTTGACATCGATTACACGGAAGTCACTATCTCCCGCACTATCTTCCGCAACGGTGGGTCCGAATACGCCATCAACGGTTCTCAGTGCCGCCTACTTGATATTCAGGAATTGCTTTCGGATACTGGCTTGGGCCAGCAGATGCACGTCATCGTGGGGCAGGGCCGTCTGGATGCGATTCTTAAGGCCGACCCGTCCGGCCACCGTGCGTTTATCGAGGAGGCGGCGGGAATCCTCAAGCATCGCAAGCGTAAGGAACGTGCCCTGCGCAAGCTGGCCAATACGGAGTCAAATCTCAACCGACTCGATGACTTACTGCGAGAGATTCACAGGCAGCTTGGCCCGTTGGGCCGTCAGGCGCGCATTTCTCGCCGGGCCGATGCCATTCAGGTTTCCGTACGTGACGCCCAGGCTCGCATCTATGCCGAGGATGCCCAGCGTTCGATGGCTCGCCGCGAGACGGTGCGCAAGGAACTCGGCGATGTGCGCAGTCAGCTGTCCGTTGCCCAACGCGAGCTTGCCCAGGTCAAGGTGCGCATCGAACAAGTCGAGGCGCTGAGTTCCGAATCCAGCCCGGCCATTGCCAAGACCAATCAGTATTGGCATGAATTTTCCCAGATCCGGGAGCGTCTGCATGCGCTTGCCCAGTTGGCCGAGGAACGCGGACGTTCGCTCACCGGCCAGATCGTCAGCAATTTCGGAGAAGATCCGGACATGCTGCTCAAGAGGGCCGAAGAGCTGGAGACTCAGGCTGCAGCGCAGACCAAAGCCGTGGCGGACGCCCGCATCGCACTTGATAAGGCCACCGAAGAGCGCGCCGACGATGAAAAGAAGCTCGCTTCCATCCGTCAGACCTTGACCGAGCTCCGTAAAACCGCGCAAGAGCGTGACGCCCATATCGCCAGTCTGCGTGAATTGATAGCCCGAGAGGAATCCGCCGTACAACTGGCGGACAGCCGCGCCAAGGATCATACCGGGCAGCGGGAGACGCTCGCCAAGCAGCATGATGATGCGCAGCATCAGTTGGAATCGCTGCGCAGTGAGGCGCAATCCGTGGCCGATGATGACGGTGCCGCATTGGACAAGGCCCGTGCCGCCCTGGCAGAGCGTCGCGATGTGTTGAATGAGCTGACCGATCGTCAGCGTGACGTACAGTCCAATATCATCTCGTTGCAGGCCAAAGCCGATGCGCTGTCCGACACGTTGGACAGCCGCAACGCCTCCGGATCGCTGGAACGGGACGAGCAGGTGGCATCCCTCGGGCGTCTCACCGACTTTATCCATGTGGCTGATGGTTGGGAAGAGGCCGTGGCCCACGCGCTTGACCAATATGCCAGTGCCATCGTGGTGCCGGAAACCGGCAATATGCTTCATGCCCTCGAGCGTGCCCGTGAAGACAAGCTCGGCAAAGCCGTGGTGCTGACCGCAATGCCGGCCGACGAACCATTCGCCGCTCTTGCCGATACCGATATATGCTTGGCGAACCTCGTGACGGCTAATCCCGAAGCTGCAGATAAGATACAGGCCGCGGCCTGCGTGCGCACCGTGCAGCTGCTGCTGGCCGATGTGGCCGCAGCCGAGACGGCTGATGAAGCGCAGCGTCTCGTCGCTTCCGGAAAGGCCCCACGCGCCGTCACCAAGCATGGCGAGACCTTTGCCCACGGTGTGGCCGCGGTCGGCGGATCATCGATTTCCCAGTCCGACCTGTCGCTTGCCGCCCGCAGGGACAAGGCGCTGGCCCAAGTCAAGCAGCTTGATGTCGAGGCCAATGAATTGGCCGAGCAGGTGAGCGAGGCCAAATCCAAGCGTGACGAGGCCGCCCGTCTGGTCGATCAGGAATCCGCCAAGCGCACGGAAGTCCGACTCAAGGCTCAGCAAGCGGAAAAGTCGCTGAAATCCGCCGAGGATAGGGTTGCGTCGTTCGCGCGTCAGCTTGAACAGTTGGACAAGAAAATCGCGGACACGCAAGAGAATCGTAACGAACATCAGCTGAAGCTCGATGATCTCAACCGCGCTTTGGAATCGGCGCAGCAATCCACTGACGAGCATGCCGATTTCGATGAGCTTGACGAACGCGAGCGCACACTGGAACGTGACTTGAACCTGACCCGTGAGCATGAGGTCGCCGCGAAGATTGCATGGACTGAAGCCAGTCGCAAGGGGGGGTCCCTGACCCGACAGGCCGGGCTGTTGCGCGATAATGCCAAGGAAGCCGTTGAACGTCGCGCCCGTATCGAATCGTTGAACGAGCGTCGGCGTGATCAGGCCGCCCATTTGCAAGGCGTGGCTGATGATGCGCGCGAGGTGGCCGCCATGGTGGAACGCACGCTGCAGGGCGTCGCCGCTGAGCGGGACAAGCTGCAGGAAGCGGCGTCCAGTCATGACGATGAGCTCAAAACCTTGCGCGCCCAGCGCAATGAGATTGAGCCGAAGGTCACCGATCTGACGGGCCGCGAACACGCCTTGGACGTGAATCGTGAGCGTCTGGCCGCCGAAGCCGGTCAGCTCATGCAGAAAGTGTCTGATGAGCTTGGCCTCACCTTGGAGGAACTGGTACGTGAGTATGGCCCCGATCAGCCGGTTCCGGTATTTGACGATGATGGTGATCCTGTGCCACTGGAGCATACGGATGGCGAGAGCGACGGCAATGCCGACGATGCGGCAACCGATGCCCCCGACGCCGCAGCGAACAGCGTTACGGACCCCAGCCGCTTCCAGACCGTGCCATACAACCGCCAGGAACAGCAGAAGCGACTCGACAAGGCCCGCCGCGACTTGGCTGCGCTTGGCAAGATCAACCCGCTGGCAACCGAGGAGTTCGAGGCGCTGGAAGAACGCAATAAGTACCTCAACGACCAGCGCAACGATGTGGTCAAGTCTCGTGATGATCTCATGCAGCTCATCAAGGATCTTGACTCCACCATGGTCGAGGTGTTCAAGTCCGCGTTTGACGATACCGCCGAAGCTTTTGAGAAGATGTTCGCCACACTATTCCCGGGTGGCACAGGACGGTTGCGTCTGGAGAATCCAGAGGATCTGCTCACCACGGGCGTGCTGGTCGAGGCCAGCCCGGCAGGCAAGCGCGTCAAACAGCTGAGCCTGCTCTCCGGTGGCGAGCGCTCGCTGACCGCATTGGCTCTGTTGTTCGCGATTTTCACCGCGCGCCCAAGCCCGTTCTATGTGATGGATGAGGTCGAGGCCGCGCTGGACGACGTGAACCTGACCCGTCTCATCGACGCGTTCAACGAGTTGCGTGCCCATGCCCAGCTCATCATCATCACGCATCAGCAGCGCACGATGTCAATCGCCGATGCGCTGTACGGCGTGACGATGCGAGCCGATGGCGTCACCGCTGTAGTGAGCCAGAAGCTGGACAAATAAGCCGCTCCCGGGTTTATTGGCGGAACGCTCGGCGCACACCTTGCACGGCCTGCAATGTCTTGTAGAAGACCTTCTTGAGCAGCATGTCACGGGCCGGGGCCACCGGTGTGATCGTCTCGGTGAACTTGGTCTTGAATTCGTTCAGACCCTTGAGCGATGGCGCGAAGGCAGAGCCGATACTCATCAAATCGTAATCGGTGATATCATGCGAGCCCAGCAGCATTCGGCATACAGCAGTCGATCGGTCACATGAATACGCATGGCGGCGTCGCACATGGCGGCATAATAACGCACCGCATACGAGCCTTCCACCGTAACGATGGACCAGGTCACCCTTGTCCATCGATGCGCGCGGCGAATACGCGGCAGTGTTCCGCGCCCAATGCGCCAATCATGTCGAGATAGTCTTCAATGGGCAGCGTGATATCGCAACCAGCGGCTTCTTCTTCAATATCACGAAATGTCGTTCTGGCGACAGCAAGCATAACTCCAGACTCTATGCGTCGATGTATTGATAACCATTGGTTATTGTGCGACGCTCACGTGGCAGAACGATTAGAATCTGCCCACCTAGAAGCTGGAGCTGTGCTGAATGTTTTCTGGATGACGATAGCTCGTCATCAGGGGGAAGCGAGCTTAGTGCTTGTCCGCGTTTGAGCCTTTACGCAGCTTCTGAATGAAGCGCAGCAGGCTGTAGAAACCGCGCTTGACCGGAATGTCATGGCCTGCCGCCACCGGAGTAATCTCCCGGGCGAACTTGGTCTTGAACTGGTTCAGTCCCTTCAAGGACGGTGCGAAGTCAGAGCCGATGCCCATCATGTCAAGGCTTTCCACGCCCTGCGCGCCCAGTGTGCAGAAGATGTGATAGAACATCTTGTCCGGCACGCGCAGGCGGCGTACGGCGGTGCTCATGCAGCCGTAGTAGTAGACGGCGCGATTGTCGTTCAAGGTAATCAGGCACCAGTTGACCACCTTGCCGTCGATACGGCTGACAAACAGCCGGCAGTGCTCAGGGCCAAGCTCCTGAATCATATCCTCGTAGTCCTGCTTCGGAGCAGGGGCAAAGCCGTCGCGCTTGCCGGTGTCGACCATCACGCCGTAATACTCGTCGAACGATTTGGAAGCCTGCTCGGTTTCGTCGGCGCAGGTGGCCGGGCTTTCGCGCAGGGCCTTGCGCACGTTCTGACGGCCACGCGCCACCATACGCTCAAGAATCTTGTCGTCGCCGCCGGTCAGATCAACGATCACTGTCTGGTCATACGGTACCGTGGACAGCACGCGGTAGTAGCCTTCATCGAACCATGTATCCACGCGCAGAAACACCACCTTGCGGTCGTGGGAGTGCACGGCCTTGACCAGTGCGTCCATTACCTCGTGCTCCTCCTCCTGGGAGGGCTTGGTCTTCCACACCGGACCATGCAGCGAACGCAGATAGTGGTAGCCGTGGGTCTCGTAATCGATCAGGGAGATGACCGCCACCAACTCACCATCGCGGCGAATAAGGTACGCGCCCCACGGGTGGCGTCCCGGCACCTTGGCCTGATAGCGGCCCCAGGCTTCCGTCTGCTCAATCGGCAGTACGATGCCTGCCTCTGCCGCGGCCTGTTCCATGGCCGGCAACGTGACGTGTTCCAGCGTAATCAATGATTGCTCCTTATCCTCTTGCTTTTCTTATTCCGATTGCGGGTTCAGATGGCTGGCTGATCAGTCGTTCAACAGTCCGAACAGGCGCTTGACCACATGGTCATCGCCCTCGTAAGGCGCGTGCTTGCCATCGACCTTGATCCAACGTTCTTCACCCTTGCCGATGACCAGCAGAATGGTCAGCCTGTCCGCATGGGCGTGCGCATCCTCGACTGCTTTTTCGATGGCCTTCGCACGATCGAGCTCGATATCCGAGACGACTCGAGGATTGGTGATATAACCCTGCATCTCATGAAGAATATCGATCATGCGCTCGTGCACTGTGTCTTCCGCAGTCAGAATAATGCGATCCGCATAATCCTGCGCACCCTTGATGATGCCTTCACGGCGGTCCACGGCTTTATCTCCCACGGAGCCAGTGACCACGACGACACGCGGATTGCGATCCGCGTATTTATGTGTCACGAACTCGGCCAGGGTCTTCGTGCTCACATAGTTGTGCGCATAATCTACGTACGCCACCATATTGCCGGATTCATAATGTTCCATACGCCCGGGAATATGCACATGTTCCAGAGCGCGGAAAGCCTCTGAGCCAGCTGGTACGCCGACTGCACGTGACAAAGCAATGGCGGCAGCGGCGTTGGCGGCATTGAACTCGCCTTCCAGTTCCAGCGAGAAATCGCCAATAGCCTTGCCCTGCTCCTGGAACAGGTAGCCTGAGGATGCATCCGGCAGCGCGACGAAATCGGCATGCGTGCCGTGCCCGTCCGCAGCATGCAGCGCAAAAGTGGTGACCGGTACATTCGAGGCTTGAGCATCCTGCCGAATCAAATCGGCATGATCGCAGTCGGCGCCGAGCACCAGTGTGCGGCAATTGTGTGTGATCTGCCGCTTGCAATACAGATAATCCTCGAATGTGGGGTGTTCGATGGCGCTGATGTGGTCAGGGGAAATATTGAGGAATGCCCCAGCATCGAACGTCAGGCCATACACGCGCTCCACTTTGTATGCCTGGGAGGAGACTTCCATCACCAGATACCGCATGCCGTTATTCGCGGCTTCGCGCATCATGCGGAAAGCGTCCATCGACTCGGGCGTGGTCAGGTCGGATTCTGCATATGTGTGGCCGTCCAAGCAATTGTCCACCGAAGAGAACAGTGCGGCCCTGCCGCCGGAATAGGCGTTGAGCACGGCCTGCACAAAATAGGCGGTGGTCGTCTTGCCCTTGGTGCCGGTGATGCCGATGACGGTCAGCTCATCCTGCGGGCGGCCATAGAACTCAGCGGACAGCAGGCTCATGGCCTTACGCGCATCATTGACGATCAGTCCAGGGGCGCGGGTGACGGCGGAATACTCGGTTTCGGCCATGTATGCGGCAAGTCCGGCCTGATCGATGTCCGTCAAGTAATCCGCCTTGAACCGGCCCTTGCAGCATAGCAGTGTGCCGGGAGTGACTTTGCGGGTGTCATAGGTGATGGCGGTGAACGGCTCGTCGGCGCCGGCGAGATCCGCTGCGTTGTCGGTCCAGCAATCGCCTTGGATGATTTCGCGGAGCAGATGATGTCGGTCGAGCAATTCGGCGGCCGCAGCCAAAGTCAAAGCCATAAATCTTTTCTCCCTATTCCTAGCCGATTAGCCATTCTACAGGGCGGTCATGCCGTGGCGTGGCTCACATGTCATCAGCCACGATATGGGCACAAGATTTGGCTAGAATGGAGAATTGTGACGACAAGCGAAGCAACAGTGCATACCGGGATGCCGGCCGAAGCCGGGGAATCCATGGCGGCTAAGCGCGCTCGTTTCGAGCAGCTCGCCATGCCCGCCGTCAACACGCTCTATCGTCAGGCCATGAGGCTGACCAACAACCCCGACGATGCGCAGGATCTGGTGCAGGATACGTTCGAGCGCGGGTTCAAGGCGTTTGATTCCTTCCAGCCTGGATCGAACTTCGAGGCATGGATGACGACCATCGAACGAAACGCGTATTTCAACCAGTACGCCAAGGCCAAACGACGTCCGCAACGCGCCAACGATTCGACCGGCGAATATGATGACTGGGACATCTACGATGCTTCCGAACATACTTCAGATGGGTTGAAATCTGCCGAACAGGAATATCTGGATGCCTTTGCTCCGGAAGAGATCATGGCTGCGCTCGCCAAATTGTCTCCAGAACGTCGGCAAGTGTTCATCGATGCCGCCATCGACGGCAAGTCCTATCAGCAGGTGGCTGACGAGCAAGGGGTGAAAATAGGCACGGTGATGAGCCGGTTGAACCGTGCACGTACACAACTGAAACGGGAACTTGCCTCATATGCCAAGGATCGCGGATACATTACCGGTTCACCATCCGCGAAGTTGGGCGAAAACGTTGGTCAAACCGTGGAACACGTCCATAATGGAACTAGTGAACATACTGTTGACAGCGATGACGCCGCGCAAACCATCACGGATACGGTAGCACGCGCTCGCATGCTTCGACAGTCTCGTAAGCCTCAGGGAAATGAGATGCGATGAACGACCAGCCGACAGAGCATACCCGTCACATCTCCATAACCCGTACTTCGTCCGATGGCACGGTCAGCCAGACGGAAGTGCACATTACTGCAGTACATCATCGTGATGATGAGACTGGAACGGCATCGGCTGACGTGCATATCGTGGCCGAGGGTGACTGTTTTGACCCCAGTACGTGTTGCGATGCGCGCGAACAGGCTCTGATTGCCGCGATGCGCGCCTACCTGCGGCCGGATGTGGCTCCTGAATGCCTCATGGCCCGTCTGAAAGCCACGCTCGACCATTGCTGCGGCGAGGACAAATGATGTGAGAGATATATATGAAAAGGCCCGTCTGATTGCTCAGACGGGCCTTTTGCGTTTATATCAAACGCGAAGAATCAGGCGTTTGGACGCTTGCCGTGGTTGGCGGCCTTCTTACGACGATCCTTGCGCTTACGTCCGCGCATGCCCATGATGGACTCCTTTGCTGCAGTAAAAAAATAAGCCTTCGAAATTATGCCACATGAGCGCGACGTTCTCAAACCGCGCGCCCATATGGCGCACATTCGGCTGATTGGTTCAGAGCTGCTCGGCCTGGAACGTGACCACAGTGGTGTAATCAGCGCCTGGTTCGAGCACGACCAGATCCTTGCCGGTACGGAATGCATCGGCGTAGGCAGTCATCGGTTCGACGGCCACACCGGGCTGACGGACTTTCTCGCCAATCTCGTTGCCGGTGCAGACCTGCCAGGAATTGATGGTCTTGTCGCCGGCCAGAGTGACCTTGATACCATCGGGGCGGGTGAATACGGCAGAAGTGCTGCCGTCAGCACTGCGGTTGGTGATGTCGGTCCAGGCGTCATCGAAGTCGCGCCCCTCAAGGGTGGGGTTGCCGCGCAGATCGAAGATGCCGGAGACCGGCTCTTCGCCAGTGGGCAGCAGATGCTCGTCAACAGTCACGTGAGTGTCGCAATGCAGCTCGAGGCGGCATGGCTCGTTGTCGGCGGTGATGGCCGGGCCAGTGGCATGCTTGCCGTTGGCAAGCCACGGGTGAATGCCGAACGCCCACGGTGCCTTCACGGCGTCGTTGTTGTGCACGGTGAAGGTCTCCGTAAGGCCGTTCTCGTCCAACGCGTAGGTGGCGGTGATGGTGATGTCGAACGGATATCCGGCGATGTCGGGGGAGCGCCATGAGAGCGTCACATGCGATTCCTGCAGGTCCTCAAGCTCCCACATATAACGGTAGGCATAGCCGTGCAGGGAGGATTGACGGTCAAATTCGTCGATCGGCATCTGATAGTCTTCACCGTCGAAGGAATACTGTCCATTGGTCACGCGGTTCGGGTACGGTGCCAGCACACATCCGTTGCAGCAGGGAATCACCTTGTCCGGGTCGAAGGGGACGATGATGTCTTCGCCGCGCCATTTCAGTTCGCGCAAGCTGGCGCCCAGCTCAGTGACAACGGCACTCCATTCGCCGGATGAGATGGCGTATTGGTTACCGGTGCGAGGCTTCAAAGCCATAGTGCACACTCCTTTGTGAAAGCGTATTGTTACCGCTCGCAATCGTACCGCATCAGCGTTGGGACGCGGCGTATATAGATAACAAAATTGGCTCTCCTCAATGAGGAGAGCCAATTCATAGGGCTATTTCTGGATTACTTCTGGGCTACTTCATAACGCACCACAGTGGTGTAATCACTATCGGGTGCGAGTGTCACCAGATGGTTGCCGGTGCGGAAGGCGTTGGCCGGGGCGGTCATCGGTTCGACGGCGATGCCGTACGGATGCTCGGCAAATGGAGCTCCCGTGGCGGTGTAGCACTGCCAGGCATTGATGGTTTCGTCGCCGATCAGCTTCACTTCGATACCATCAGGACGGGTGAACGTGGTAGTGGTCGTGCCATCGGCGGCGCGCTCCACATCAACCCAGGCGTCATCGAAAGCGCGGCCTTCGAGCGTCGGACCATCGTTCAGATCGTAGATGCCGGCAACAGGTTCAGTGCCGGTGGGAATCAGCGCCTCGTTCACCGTCACATGACTGGCGGCCTTGATCTGCAGATGGCAGGCGGCGGAGTCGGCATCGCGTTCGGCGGAAGTCGCGCCCTGCTCGCCGTTGGCAAGCCACGGGTGCAGGCCAAGAGCCCAAGGTGCCGGCTCGTCGCCATCATTGCGGGCATTGATGGTCACGGTCATGCCATTTTCGCCCAATTCGTAGGTCACGGTCACGGTCACATCGAACGGGTATCCGTCCAGGTTGGGGAAGCGCAGTGAAAGCGTCACGGCGCTGTCGGTGAGCGATTCGAGCTTCCACATGTAGTGGTAGGCGTATCCATGGTTCGCGTTGTTGCGCGGAGCCGGGTGATATTCGTTGACCGGAGCGCAGTAGTGCTTGCCGTTGAAATCGTATTCACCGTTTTCAATACGGTTTGGCCAAGGGGCCAGCACGTATCCGTTGCAGGTCGGGGTCAGATCGTTGACCCCGAATGGACAGAAGATTTCCTTGCCGTTGAAGTCGAACCGGCGGATTTTCGCGCCTAGCTCGCAAATCACAGCGGAGTAGTCGCCGTGGTGAATCGAATACTGGTTGCCGGTGCGTGGCGTTTTGCTCGTCATGGAATCACTCCCGTAGTGAGGATGGATGGTTCGGTAGCTCCTGCTATCGCTGGCCTCAGTCTAGCGCGTTTCCGCTGTCGAAGCGGGATTGGCGGTGGCTATGGAGTCGGCACGTGTATCAGGAAAGAGCATTGCGGGTGGTGAACGTGGCGAGTGTCACATCGTACGCGAAAAACGCGGGGATTCTTTGAAAAGATGGCGGAGCACGGGCTCTGGCACAGGAGGTTGGCAGTAACCTCCTGTAGTCCCTGCTTTACACTGGAGAACAGTGTTGACATTCAGGAGGTTCCGATGACCAAAAGTGTGGTGCTCGCCGACCCGCGCGGGTTTTGCGCTGGTGTGGATCGTGCGATTCTCACCGTGCAAACGATTCTTAAGGCTGCGGAATCGTCTGGGAAGCTCCACCGTGAGGATGGTCTGCCACCGGTGTATGTGCGTAGGCAAATCGTGCATAACAAGCATGTGGTCGAGGATTTGGCAGGCCAGGGTGCGGTATTCGTCCAAGAGTTGAGCGAGATTCCGGATGCGGCCGCTGCGGCTGGCATTCCGGTGGTGTTTTCCGCTCATGGCGTATCTCCGGTGGTGAAGTCAGAGGCTCAGCGCCGTGGTATGCACGTGGTGGACGCTACTTGCCCGCTGGTAGGCAAGGTGCATCGTGAAGTGTTGCGTTTTGTGCGCGAGGGGTATGAGATTGTCTACATCGGGCATAAAGGGCACGATGAGGCGGTTGGCGTAGTGGGGGAGAGCCCCGAGCATGTGCATCTGATTGAGCATGAATCGGATGTCGATTCGCTGGATTTTGCACCCGACACCAAGTTGGTGTTGCTTTCGCAGACGACATTGAGCGTGGATGAAACGGCCGGCACCATTGCTGCGTTGAAGGCTCGTTTTCCGTGGATTGAGGAGCCTCCGAGCTCTGATATTTGCTATGCTACGTCGAATCGTCAGGCGGCGGTGAAGTTGGTGGCCCAGCAGTCCGATTGTGTGGTGATTGTCGGATCGGCCAACTCTTCGAACTCCGTACGTCTGATGGAAGTGGCTCAGGAGGGCTTGGGCGAGCGAGGCAAGGCCTACCGCGTGGATGATGCCAACGAGCTTGATCCGTCATGGTTTGAGGGCGTGGAATCCGTGGGCATTTCCTCGGGCGCCTCCGTGCCGGATGAGTTGGTTTCCGGTGTGATTGATACTTTGCGCAATCAGGGTTTCACCGGCATGAAATCGGTGGAAACCATCAAGGAAAACATGCACTTCGTGCTGCCTGCCGAGCTGCGCCGGAAGAAATAGTCATCCTTGGCTCCCCTCTGTGAGGGGAGCCAAGACAAAGTCACCACGTGCCGATTGGCGCGGCGACGGCGTCCAACACCTTGAGCAGGTCCTGCGGATTGACGCCTACGGACAGGCCGCGCTTGCCGCCGGAGACCAGAATCTGGTCGAATTGCAATGCGCTTTCGTCTAATACGGTTTTATGATGCGTCTTCTGACCCAAAGGCGAAATGCCGCCGACCACATAGCCGGATTCGCGCATAGCCACTTTGGGGTCGGCCATCGAAGCCTTCTTGGCGCCCGCTGCCGCGGCCAGAGCCTTCAAATCCATATGCCCGCTGACCGGCACCACGCCCACCACACGCTCCGAGCCGGTGTCCGCCATAAGCGTCTTGAACACCTGGTGTTCGTCGAAACCGAGCTTGGTGGCCGCTTCCACGCCGTAGCCATCGTCCATGTGATCGTTGGAATGCTCATATTCATAGACGTGGAATTCGACGCCCGCTTTTTCCAGCTGGACGGTCGCCGGAGTGGATCCTGCGCCTTTATCGTGCTTCTTCTTTGCCATGATTACCGTTCTACTACGAAGAGACCCCCGCACAAGGCGGGGGTCTCACAGCTTAGTTCTCAAACGAACCGTAGCGGCCTAGACCGCAGTGGTTCACTCGGAGATCTCAGCGAAGTACAGCAGGGTACGGATCATGTTGGAGGTGAAGCCGTACTCGTTGTCGTAGAAGGACACGGTGCGAGCCAGGGTCACGCCGTCAATGGTGTTGACGTCGGTCTGGGTCGGGTCGAACACGCCACCGTGGGTGTCGCCGAGGATGTCGGAGGAAACGATGCCCTCATCGTTGTAGCCGTAGTAGTCGGTGTCGGAGAAGGCGGCCTTGAAGGCTTCGTTGATCTCGTCGGCGGTGGTCTCGGTGTTCAGAACGGTGGTCAGCTCGGTGACGGAGCCGTCCGGGACCTGGACGCGCTGGGCGTGGCCCTGCAGCTTGCCGTTCACGGACGGAACGACCTTGCCGATGGCCTTGGCAGCGCCGGTGGAGTGGGCGATGGTGTTGATGGCGGCGGCGCGCAGGTTGCGGCCGGTCTTGGTGCCACGCGGGCCATCGAGCAGCATCTGGGTGCCGGTGTAGGCGTGGATGGTGGTCATGAAGCCGGCCTTGATGCCGAACTTCTCGTCCAGCAGCTTGACCATGGCGGCCATGGAGTTGGTGGTGCAGGAGCCGGCGGAGACAATCACGTCGGAAGCCTTGAGGATGTCGTGGTTCACGCCGAACACGACGGTCGGGGTGGTGTCATCCTTGGCCGGGGCGGAGATCAGGACCTTCTTGGCGCCAGCGTTGATGTGAGCCTGGGACTTCTCAGCGGAGGTGTAGAAGCCGGTGCACTCGAGCACGTACTCGACACCGTCGTTCTTGACCCACGGAATGTTGTTGGCGTCCTTCTCGGCGTAGACCTTGTATTCCTTGCCGTCGACGATGATGGAGTCCTCGGTGGCCTTGACGTCGACCGGGGTGCCGTCGTCATGACGGAAGGTGCCGTGGGTGCTGTCGTACTTCAGCAGGTAAGCCAGGGTAGCCGGGGTGGTCAGATCGTTGATGGCGGCAACCTCGATGTCACCAGCCTGGCCGCCGCGAGCCTGCAGCTCGAAAATGCGACGGAAGGCGAGACGACCGATGCGACCGAAGCCGTTGATACCAATCTTAACTGTCATGTAATTCTCCCTTGTAGGGTGCCCGTGGTGCGCTCTGGCACACCGGGCCATTGTTTACCAACAGTTGCTACTGTAATGCCGACTCTGTACACATGGCAATGTCTGAGCGTGCGTTTTGAGCAAAAACGTCGTATTTTTTGTGAGCGCTCACATTGTGGATCGCCGGCAACCGATATGCGGTTTCCCGTATTGAACCGACGGCGTGAATCCACGGAAGCTGGGGCTCACGTCCGGTCAGCGAACCAACAGCTTGGACACTTCGGTGTCCAGCTTGCCGATGCCGCCACTGAATTCATGGAAACGGCTTACCTGCGGCAATGCCACTTCGATGGGGAAGGTGACGATCAAGGTACCATGTTCCACGCTGATGGCGGCATCTATGCCGTCGCGGAACTCATTGCTGACGCCTTGCACCATCGTGTTGGTCAGCGTGCCGTCTTTGAGTTCGTATTTCAATCCTGGTTCGTTCACGCCAACTGAAACATCGGAGTGGGAGAACGCCGACACCATTCGTCCGTCCTCGGGTACCGGGTGTGCGGGGAAGGAGAGCTTGCCATCCGTGATTGCTGTGACTATCAGTCCGTCGCCATACAGATATCCGCTTGCCCCGTGCCCAGCCAGCAAGGTCATGAGATGAATGCCGGAAATCGTATGGTCAATGCGTCCGCCCAGACCTCCATAGACATGGAATTCTCGGCAGCCCGCCGCCCAGCCGACTTTCAAGGCGGAGAGCATGTCCGGGTCATCCTTCAGCGAGGGCAGCGTAATCGTGCGTACGTCGGTGCGGGGCGGGCGTCCTTCCAATGAGTCGAAATCGCCCACCACCACATCGGGGGCGATGCCCAGCTCGCGCGTATGATCCAGTCCGCCATCGGCCGCTACCACATACGCGCCATCCGGCACCACGGGAGTTCCGGCATAGTATTCTCCGGCTCCGAAAATCACGCATACCTTACTCATATCCGACTACTGTAGCCGTTGCGCGGCCTGCGGGGAAGAAAATTCGGCAATGGGAACATGCTGACGGCCGACGTGCCGAATACCACGAACCGCGAACTGTTCGCCAAGAAGCCGGGTTCCGGCTCCGAAGAGAACTCCATGCAGCAGGCCTCCAAGGCACTCAACCTGCGTGAGACCACTTACGAGCGAACCGGACTCATCGTCGACCATTCTCACAGACGACAAAGCGCCGGTCGAAGTGCTGGGCATGCATGCCATTGATCAAATCATCGCCGAGGAAGCCGGCCCGTATCGTCAGATTCTGAAAGATGAGGGTATTGGCGGCCTGCTGCGCGCCGTGCAGCAGGGAACCCGACACACGGCCCGTCAATGTCCGGGCATATGGTAGACTTTCCGTTTGGCTTGAGAAATCAAGAAAGCGGGGCACCCCCACCTGGAAGCTTTTCAAGGCCTCGGGTTCAAGGCAAACAGCCTAGCGATTGTGCCAGATGAATGAGCGCAATCAGGAATGACGATATGTCTGCGTGCATGTGCGTGAATGCGTATGTTCCGGCTTGCCATGAACCATCGAGCGTTGATTGCATTTCATCAAGGAGCCCTGCCCAAGGAATTGAAGCAGAGGATTGGAGTCATCATCAGCGACGAACCACGCATTAACGACGAGATTCGCGTCCCGCAGGTACGCCTGATCGGCCCGAAGGGCGAGCAGGTGGGCGTCATCGCGACCACCGTCGCGCTGAACCTGGCCAAGGAGGCAAACCTCGATCTCGTCGAGGTGGCCCCGAACGCGAAGCCTCCGGTCGCCAAGCTCATCGATTACGGCAAGTTCAAGTACAACGAGAAGATCAAGGCTCGTGAAGCTCGTCGTAACCAGAGCACCGCGGAAATCAAGGAGATTCGTTTCCGCCTGAAGATCGACGACCACGATTTCGACGTGAAGAAGGGCCATGTGACCCGCTTCCTCAACGGAGGCGACAAGGTCAAAGTCACCATCATGTTGCGCGGTCGTGAGATCTCCCGCCCGATCGGTGGTGTGGAACTGCTGCAGCGTCTGGCCGACGATGTCGAGGAATTCGGCACCGTTGAGTCCAAGCCGAAGCAGGAGGGTCGCAACATCATCATGACCCTCGCGCCGAAGGGCAAGAAGGTGCATACCCAGTCCGAGCAGCGCCGTCGTGGCGCCGAGTCCCGCGCCGAGCGTCAGGCTCGTCAGGCGGCTCGCCTGGCGGCCAAGCAGGAGTCGCAGGCTCAGGCCGCGGCCGATGCGAAGACCGCGATTTCTCAGAAGACTTCCGACAAGAAGCAAACCAGCAAGGAGGGCAGCAATGCCGAAGATGAAAACTAATTCCGCCGCTTCCAAGCGCGCTCGTATCACCGGCTCCGGCAAGGTGATGCAGGCCGGTTCCGCCATGCGCCACAACCTCGAGCACAAGTCCGCTCGCAAGCGTCGCGCTCTGTCCGCCGATGCCGTGCTGCGCGGTGGCCAGGCCAAGAAGCTGCACCAGCTGCTGCAGAAGTGAGCTTAGGGCTTACAGGAACAAACAAGACTTTAGAAAGCTGAGGAATAGATTATGGCACGTGTCAAGCGCGCAGTGAACGCCCACAAGAAGCGTCGCGTTGTTCTCGAGAGGGCTTCCGGCTACCGCGGCCAGCGCTCCCGCCTGTACCGCAAGGCTAAGGAACAGCTGCTGCACTCCTTTAACTACAACTTCCGCGACCGTAAGGCTCGCAAGGGCGATTTCCGCAAGCTGTGGATCCAGCGCATCAACGCTGCCGTCCGCGCTGAGGGCATCACCTACAACCGCTTCATCCAGGGCCTGCGTCTCGCCGGCATCGAGCTGGATCGTCGCGCTCTGGCTGAGATCGCCGTCTCCGACCCGGACACCTTCAAGACCATCGTGGACGCCGCCAAGGCCGCCCTGCCTGAGGACGTCAACGCTCCGGTTGAGGCCTGATTGCCGCCTCTGAACGACATTGTTCCGTGACTTTCGGTCATGGAACGTCAAGTCCCGTCACCCATCGGTGACGGGACTTTTCATATTCGCGGCGACGATGCTCAGCTAGGGTCTTCGCCGGTGAACGAGCGGTAGTTTCGGATAAGGAATGCCAGTTCCAGTACGGTGTGGTCATCGAGCTTGCGCGGATTGTAGCCGGTTTGCTCGGCGATGGCGTTGAGATGGTTCTGCAATGTGTTCTTGTGGATGAACAGGCTATCGGCGGCCCGGCTCACGCTTCCGTTGTATCGGGTGTACGCGTTGAACGCCGTCTGGAAGGCGTCGATTCGTTGATCATCCAGACCCGCGAAGATGTTCTGCACGAACTGTTCGCTTATGGATTGCTGCATCGCCGGCAGCAGCATGCCGAGCCCGATATTGCTGTATTCCTCCACTCGTGCACCATGGGTGAAACGGAGCCATTCCACAGCTGCGGTTGCCTGTCGGTAGCTGCGCCAATATTGATTCGCCGACGTTTCCATGCTTCCTATGCCAATGCTGATCGGGCGTCCCAAGACATGGCTTATCTCTTTTTGCAGATCGGACAGTACTCCCATATGGTGTTCATCAAGTTGACCCATTGAGCCGACTTGATCGGTGATGGCGAATAATATGCAGAATCCACGCGCCGAAGTTCTGAATATCGACTCGCTGCCTGAAGGAAAACGCTTATCCAACGCATTGAGCAGAGCGTTACGCTTGGTGTGGTCGGCGTCGGCATTGGTGCAACGTCCGAGCACGATGCATCGCGGTATTGACAGGTCGACATCGAGCGTGGAAGACAGATAGGAGACGAGATCCTCATCGTTGTGCTGCGATACCAGTAAATTGATGAGATTCGTCATCATCATGCGTTGGTCGAAACGTGTGATCTGCTCGACGTTTTCCCGAATCAGTATTTCCGTCATTTTGGTGATCATGATGCCGAATGGCTCGACTTCGTGCCGCTGGCCGGTGATGCCGATGACCGCGACAACCGAATCGCCGAACATGACCGGTGCGTTGATGCCGTTGCGGGCGCCTATGAACTGATTATCGCCATCCACTGCCACGGTCCGTTTCCGCTCCGCCGCAAGACGCGCGGCATCGTGGAAGGTGCCGATGCGCGTTGCGTCGGTGCTGGCGATCATTTTGCCGTGCGCATCAAAGAAATTGATATCGTAGCGGATAATGCCCTTGATGTTCTCAACAATGGTCTGCGCTATGCGCGGGTCTATGTCCATGACGTCCTCGTCTGTTCTAGGCAATACACGAAATGTTCTGTGTAACATTATTGCATGGCTGGCGAAAACGGAAGTTCGTTCTGTGGAATATTGTGACGCTCGTGTTTTCCAAGAATAATGTGTATTACATAAATCGTGACCGTATAGATAGATTTTTTTTGATGGTCTCTATACTACGTTCCAATGAAGAGACGTCGTGAGTCCATCACCCTGACGCTGTGCGGAAACGGTAAGACAATCAAAGGAGATTCTGATGGTAGAAGGCATTTCGATTGCATGGTGGGCGGCGTTGCTCGGCCTTGCATTGGCCATAGTGCTGATTCTTAAAAAACTCAACGCCACATATGCGCTGTTGCTCGGGGCCATTGTCGGATGTCTGGTCGGCGGAGCGTCGCTGACCCAGACGGTGAGCGTCGTTGTGGCGGGTGGCCAAAGCGTTATGGGCACCATCGTGCGTGTGCTGGCTGCCGGCATTCTGGCTGGTGTGATGATGGAGTCCGGTGCCGCCAATCGCATCGCCAAAACCATCGTTTCCAAATTCGGCGAAAGCCTCGCGATCTTTTCGCTGGCGTTCGCCACGATGATTATCTGCGCGGTAGGTGTGTTCATCCCGGTTGCGGTGCTTATTGTGGCGCCAATTGCCATTGAGGTCGGCAATCGATTGGGCATCTCCAAGCTGGCGCTATTGGTGGCCTTGTCTGGCGGAGGCAAGGCGGGCAACATCATGTCTCCCAACCCGAACACCATCGCCGCGGCTTCCGGGTTCGGCGTGCAGCCTTCCCAGGTGATGATCGGCAGCGTCGTGCCGGCATTGTGTGGTCTGGCGGTGGCCGTATTGCTGGCCACGGTATTGCGCAAGCATGGCGCGGCACCTACTGCTGCCGAGGTGGATACCGGCGACACCGACGATGCCCATTTGCCGCCGATCGGCCGCGCTCTGGTTGCCCCGGTCGTCGCCGTGGTACTGCTGCTGATCAATCCGGTCGGCAGTCTGCTGCACATCGAAGTGTTGTCGATGTTCCAGATCGATGCCATGTACATTCTCCCGTTGGCCGCCCTGATCGGACTGTTCGCAATGAGGCAGGGGAAGAACCTGCTGGCTTTCACCAAGGCCGGGCTCGCACGCATGACCGACGTCGTACTCATCCTGATTGGCGCCGGCGCGATTGGCGGGTTGATCACGAATTCCGACTTGTCCACGCAGATTGTCGGCCTTATCAAGGCCTGGGGCGTTTCCGGCTCGCTGCTCGCTCCTCTGGCCGGCATTCTGATGGCTGCCGCCACCGCCTCGACCTCCACGGGTGTGATTCTCGGCTCCAGCTCCTTCGGATCCTCGATTCTCGGCTTTGGCGTATCCCCGGTGGCCGCCGCCGTGACGATGCAGGCCGGCGCAACCGTCATCGATCATCTGCCGCACGGCAACTACTTCCACGTCACGGCACAGGCCATGAAGATGACCGTCGGCGAACGCATGAAGAGTGTGCCGTTCGAGTCATTGGTCGGTCTGACCATGACCTGCGTTGCGACCTTGATATACATGGTGTTCTGAGTATTGGTTCGTGGATGGTAATGAATAAAGGAGAAGCTATGAAATTCGTGATCGCGCCGGATTCCTTCAAGGGGTGCATGACGGCAAAACAGGCCGGTGAGGCCATTCGCGCGGGACTGCTGCGGGTGTTCCCGGACGCCGAATATGTGATGGTGCCCATGGCCGACGGCGGCGAAGGCACGGTTCGTTCCTTGGTGGACGCCACCCAAGGTCATATGCGCAGCGCAAAGGTGCTGAATCCGTTGCAGTTCGAGACGACGGTGGAATATGGCATCCTTGGCAACACGGGAGATGAGGACAAAACCGCGGTGATCGAGATGGCGGCTGCCAGCGGCATCCAGTTCGTTACCGAAAGCACCCGGAACCCGCTTGTCACCACCACATACGGAACCGGCCAACTTATGATGCATGCTCTGGATGACGGGGCCCGCACGATTATCCTCGGCGTGGGTGGGTCGGCGACCAATGATGGCGGAGCCGGCATGGCCGAAGCTCTGGGAGTGCGTTTTCTGGACGCGCATGGCGATCCCATTCCTCGTGGTGGCGGATTCCTTGACCGGCTTGTCACCGTGGATGTGTCGGGCGTCGATCCACGTATCGCGCACACGCGCATCCTGATCGCCTCCGATGTGACCAACCCGTTGGTGGGGCCGACCGGAGCCTCGGCGGTATTCGGTCCGCAGAAGGGCGCGACGCCGCAGATGGTCACCCAACTCGACAATAATCTTGCCCATTATGCGGCGGTGATCAAGGATCAACTGGGCATCGATGTGGCCCATACGCCCGGAGCCGGCGGCGCAGGCGGTCTTGGCGCGGGACTGCTCGCCTTCACCCAGTCCACGATGCGTGCCGGCGTGGATATCGTCTCTTCCACGGTCCGTCTTGTCGAGCGCGCCGAAGGTGCCGACTACTGCTTCACCGGCGAAGGCGGCATTGACTTTCAGACGAAATTCGGCAAAACGCCGATGGGAGTGGCCAAGGCGGTGCGAGAGCGTAATCCGCATATCGGTGTGGTCGCTTTTGCCGGACATGTGGGCGAAGGCATCGACCAACTCTATGACGTGGGCATCGATGCGGTGTTCGGCATTGTTCCCGGTGCCATGCCATTGAACGAGGCCATTGCCGATGGGCCAAGGAATCTCATTCGCGCGGCGGAAAACGTCGGACGTCTGATACGTCTCGGACGGCGTTGAGGCCGGCACAGAACGATGGCGTAATATGAGCCGTTATGGGCGTTGATGGATTCGGCACACTGCGGGAGCAGTTCCTTGTGCATATCGGCATCGAACGGGGACTCGCCAACGCCACCGTCTCCGCCTACGAATCCGACCTCAATACATATGTCGCCTGGCTTCAGACCCATGGCATCACCAAGCCGGATGATATAGCCAAACAGGATGTCGAGGACTATATCGCCGCACTTGATGCGGACGGGGAATCCGCGCGAACCAAGGCCCGCCGATTGGCCTCCATCCACGAATTTCACCGTTTTGCCTTGGCCCAGCATGCGGTATCGGCGGATGTGGCCGCTTCGGTCAAAGCCCCCAAAGGGGCCAGTGTGTTGCCGGACGTGTTGAGCGTTGACGAGGTGTCCCGGCTGCTGGATGCCGCAGCCGTCGGCGGTTCCACCGACCCGGTGGTGTTGCGGGACAAGGCCCTTCTCGAATTCATGTACGCCACCGGATGCCGCGTCTCGGAGGCCGTGGGCACGAATATGGACGATATCGACCTCGATGAGAAAGTCGTCCGATTGATGGGCAAGGGGTCCAAGCAGCGTTTGGTCCCGCTGGGCAGCTTTGCATGCAAAGCGGTCACGGCATATCTCAATGCGGGCCGAGAAGAGCTGGAACACAGGTCGACGGTCAAGGTTCCCGAGCGTCGGGCGCTGTTCCTGAACAAGCGAGGCAGACGAATCTCTCGGCAATCGGTGTGGGAGGTGGTCAAAACGGCGGGGGAGCGTGCCGGTATCACCAAGCCGTTGCATCCGCACACCCTGCGTCATTCGTTCGCCACCCATCTGATTCAGGGTGGCGCGGACGTGCGTACCGTGCAGGAACTGTTGGGGCATGCCAGCGTCACCACCACGCAGATTTATACGCATGTCAGTCCCGAAGCGCTTATCGAAACCTATCTCACCGCCCATCCTCGGGCGCGATGACCGATGTCTGGCGAGGTGATGAGACGGGTTGTCCGCGATATGTCGAAGCAACGTGTTTGCGGCGATATTGGCGAACGGATAAGAGTACGCTGGTCAGGTGAGATCAGGATTCGACGGAGGTTCAGGCATGGCAGATCGGCGTGGCGACCACGGGCAAGACGGCGCATTCCGTCAAGGCACGCTGCCCATGGACGAAGCGTATGTCGTTACACCACCCCGGAACATGGATATTGATAAGGTAGACGGTATGCCTACCGATTTGCTTGGACGTGAATACGAAACCTTCCCCGCACCCGAACCACTGCAACAGCACGGTCCGGCGCGCGTCATTGCCATGTGCAACCAGAAGGGTGGCGTAGGTAAGACCACCAGCTCCATCAATATTGCTGGCGCGTTGGCCCAGTATGGCCGCCGTGTGCTTATCGTCGATTTCGATCCGCAGGGTGCCGCCACTGTTGGACTGGGCATCAACGCGAATACCGTGGAGAACACGATTTACACCGCGTTGTTCGATATTTCCATGGACCCACATGATGTGGTGCAGCACACCGCATTCGAGAACATCGATGTGATTCCGGCGAACATCGATTTGTCCGCCGCCGAGGTCCAACTGGTCACCGAAGTGGGCCGAGAGCAGATCCTGAACAGCGTGCTGCGCAAGCTCAAGTCGGAATACGATCTCATCATCGTCGACTGCCAGCCATCGCTCGGCCTTCTCACCGTGAACGCGCTTGCCGCAGCTGATGGCGTGATCATTCCCGTGGCCGCCGAATTCTTTGCCTTGCGTGGTGTGGCCCTACTTATGCAGTCCATCGAAAAAGTGCAGTCCCGCATCAATCCCGCATTGGAAGTGGACGGCGTGCTCATCACTATGTACACCAAGACACTGCACTGCGAAGAGGTCTGCCAGCGCATTTACGAGGCGTTCAGCGAAAAGGTGTTCCACACGTTCATCTCCCGCTCCATCAAACTGCCTGATTCCACGGTTGCCGCCGCGCCCGTGGTGGTTTATGCCCCTGAGCACAAGACATCAAAGGAATACCGTGAGGTGGCACGTGAGCTCATTGCTCGCGGCATCGTGGCGTAACGATTGTTTCGATAAACGATGAATGAGACTTCCCTTTCTCGGCTCTCCTCTCTGAGAGAAGCTGGCTCGCGTAGCGAGGCTGAGGGGAGCTCTGCGGAAGCCGAAATCAGCACGGAGGGATCCACCACCTCCGGCTTCCAAGTCAACCTCGAAGCCTATTCCGGTCCGTTCGATGCCTTGCTCGGCATGATCGCCAACAACAAACTCGAGCTGACCGAAGTTTCTCTCTCCTCGATCACCGAGGAATTCCTGACATACGTGCGCGGGCTCGATTTCACAAAAAACATGGATGAGGCCAGCGCCTTTCTCGATATCGCCTCTATTCTGGTCGAGGCCAAAAGTGTGGCGATTCTGCCCGGCGGCGAAGACAACCAGCACGACGAGCAAAGCCTTGAAGCGCTGCGCGAACGCGATTTGCTGTTCGCCCGACTCCTCCAATACCGCGCCTACAAGCAGGCCGCCGGTGACTTCCGGGCGCGTATCGCCGCCAACTCCGGCCGATTCCCACATCCGGCGGCCATGGATGAGGGCATTGCCGCCATGCTGCCTGAGCTGGTATGGACGCTGACTCCGCTCGAACTCGCCCAACTGGCCGCCCAGGTCATCGCCAACGCGCCCGCCTCCGAAGTATCGATCCATCAGCTGCACGTGCCGCTGGTCGATCTGCGGGCCCAATCGCTGGTGGTGCGCGACCGGCTGATCGCGGCATGGGAATCCAAGGGCGACCAGTCGATGTCGTTCATCGAATTGACCCGGGACTGCACCTCTCGTATTGAGGTGGTGGCTCGGTTCATGGCCGTGCTCGTGTTCTTCAAACAAGGTGTGCTGCAGTATCAGCAAGATGGTCCGTTTGCCGAACTGCATCTGAGGTGGGTACCCAGCGTAGACGAAACGATGGGCGACGTGAACATTTCCGAAGGTGATTTTGCGTAAGGACGGCGACTGGTGACTGAACGGATTGATACAACGAATGCAACCGAGCACATGGCGGATACGGAATCGACGGCTGGATCCGCAAAGGCCGCGGTGAGGGGAGCGGAGGAGACACGCCCCGAATACGTGGATTTCACAGTAGACGTTTTTCCTGGCGGGCTGCCCGCATGTCTGGAAGCGATTCTGATGGTCGCCGACCAGCCTCAGACCGCCACCGAGCTGGCCCGTATTGTGGCATTGGACCGCAACACAGTCGAAGAGGCATTGCAAGCCCTGCACGATGACTATGAGGGCGATGAATCCCGTGACATCCGCCCGCGCGGCTTCGAACTGCGCCGCACCGCTCGTGGCTGGCAGTTCTCCAGTCGCGCCGCGTTCGAGCCGGTCGTCTCATCATTCGTCACCGACGGCCAGACTGCGAGACTCAGTCAGGCCGCACTGGAGGCGCTTGCCATCGTGGCCTATCGCCAACCCGTCACCCGAGCCCAAGTGGCCGCGATCCGCGGTGTCAACTCTGATGGCGTGATTCGCTCGCTCATGGTACGCGGCCTTATCAAGGAAGACGGCGTGGACCCCGAATCCCGCGCGGCCCTTTTGGTCACCTCCGAATTCTTCCTCGACCAAATGGGCCTGAAGAGTCTCGACGAACTACCCTCCCTAGCGCCGTTCCTCCCGTCCGTCGCCGAGATGACACAGTCGAAATCGGAAGACACGGACGTGATTTCGTAGCGATCGGGGCCCGCTACCTGACCAATATTCGTGCGCTAGACCATCCAATATGTGATTTATGGTCATTGTGACTATAAGTAGTGCTATGCTCTCAATACAAGGAGAACAACCCGGTATGGAAAGAGGCATGGCATGGGATTCGGCAATGTGTCCGAGCGCCGCAGCGCACCGCCACAGGTCGGTGTGTCAGTGGTGATTCTGGCACTCGGCCCGAAAGGCGATACCGGCAACAGTGCCGCCGATTCCGGCAACGCCGCGAACTCGGCCCATTCCCGTCTCTGGTTGCCCCTGGTCAAGCGCGTCCGTCAGCCGTTCCTGGGCTGCTGGGCATTGCCCGGCGGTGACCTGCGCTCCGACCGGTCGTTGGAACAGTCCGCCTACACGGCCCTCGAATCGACCACAGACCTGCACCCGCGCTACCTCGAACAGCTGTACACCTTTGGAGGCCCGACCCGATCCCATGGCGGATTGCCCATGGTATCCGTCGTGTACTGGGCGCTCGTCGGCCAGACCGAGGCCGCGGGCTTCGAGGACGGCGACAACGTACGATGGTTCCCCGAAGACGAACTGCCCGGGCTGGCGTTCGACCATCGCCAGATCATCGACTACGCGCTGCTCCGCCTGCGCTCCAAAATCGAATACTCCGACGTGGCCACCCGACTGCTCGGCCCCACGTTCACCCTGCGCCAACTGCACGGCGTCTATGAGGCGATTGGCGGCGAAACCCTCGACTTGGCGAACTTCCGCCGCAAAATGCTTGCCTCAGGCGATCTTGAAGACACCGGGGAGAAGGTGCGCGAAGGCCGCCAACGACCGGCCACCATCTACCGCTACATCCCCAAACGACCTGTCGAGAACGGTACGCCCCACGAATCCGATGGCGACGACATCGTGGAACTGTCCAGACAAGGCGAGCGTGAAGACGCTCTCGACGCGCTGATCCCATCCGCGCGCATCTGATTTTTCCCGCCGACCCGCTTCGGGCCGACATCACAGACGTATATAGGAAAGGAACCACTATGACCGCACTATTCGCTGCGCCGTCCGTTGACGAGATCATCGCCAAGCTGGGCGCGCAAAGCACCTGCGACGCAGGACTGACCCAGGACCCGTGGCACTTCGACACCACCACACCCAGCTACGGTCCCGGTGCCTCGATGCTCGACCATCTGCCCGCCAACGCGCCGCGCCAGCAGGTGCTGCCGGACGAATACCGCAAGGCCTCCGACGAGGAACTGCAGCAGCGCATCACCGACGCCAAGCAGCGTCTCGGCTCCAAACTGCTGATCCTCGGCCACTTCTACCAGCGTGACGAAATCATCAAGCATGCCGACTTTGTGGGCGACTCCTTCCAGCTGGCCAAGAACGCCACCGAACGCCCGGACGCCGACCATATCGTGTTCTGCGGCGTGCACTTCATGGCTGAAACCGCCGATATCCTCTCCACCCCCGAACAGAGTGTGACCCTGCCCAACCTGTCCGCCGGCTGCTCCATGGCCGACATGGCAAACATCGACCAGGTGCAGGAATGCTGGGATCAGCTCGGCGAGATCTGCGGCACCGAGCCGGATTCCGATGGTCGTCAGCAGATTATCCCGGTCACCTACATGAACTCCTCCGCGGCGCTGAAGGCATTCTGCGGACGCAACGGCGGCATCGTGTGCACGTCCTCCAATGCGCACGCCGTACTGGAATGGGCGTTCGCGCGCGGCAAGCGCGTGCTGTTCTTCCCTGACCAGCACCTTGGCCGCAACACCGCCCGCGCCATGGGCATTCCGCTGAGCGAGATGCCGCTGTGGGATCCGTTCAAGGCTCAGGGCGGTGCCTCCGACCCGGCCGATTACGCCCGAGCCAAGATGATTTTGTGGAAGGGCTTCTGCTCCGTGCACCAGCGCTTCACCGTCGAACAGATCGAACGTGCACGCAAGGCATACCCGGGCGTCAAGGTGATTGTGCACCCCGAATGTTCGATGCAGGTGGTCGACGCCGCCGACGGCACTGGCTCCACCGCATACATCGTCAAGGAGATCGCCAACGCGCCCGCCGGTTCCGCCATCGCCGTGGGCACCGAAATCAACTTGGTGAACCGTCTGGCCGCGCAGTACCCGGACAAGACCGTGTTCTGCCTGGACCCGGTGGTCTGCCCGTGCTCCACGATGTACCGTATCCACCCGGCCTATCTGGCCTGGGCGCTGGAAAACCTCGAACAGGGCAATGTGGTCAACCGTATCATCGTGGATGACGACACCGCCCGCGAGGCCAAGGTGGCATTGGAGCGCATGCTGCGCGTTCACCCGTGACCTCTCTCCGGCTCCCGCTGGCGGGAGCTGTCAGCGAAGCTGACTGAGGGTGGTCTTGTATGGGAATGATTAAAAACCACCCTCAGTCTCGCTATGCGAGCCAGCTCCCGCCAGCGGGAGCGAACCAAAAAACAGAGGAAAGCAACACAATGAGCAACGTTGAAATCGTCGTCGTGGGCGCCGGCGTCGCCGGACTGTCCGCGGCACTGGCCGTGGCCGGTACCGATCATGACGTGACCTTGGTAACCAAGACGGAACTGGTGGAATCAAACACCTACCATGCGCAGGGAGGTATCGCCGCCGCCATCTTCTCCGATGACGACCCGAAGCTGCACGCGGCCGATACCATGGCGGCAGGTCACGGTCTGTGCGACCCGAAGGCCGTGGACATTCTCACCCGTGAGGGAGCTGACCGTGTTCGTGAGTTTGCCGCGGCCGGTGTGCACTTCGACCGGGATGCACAGGGGCATATGCTACGTGGCCTTGAGGCGGCGCATTCTCGTGCCCGCGTGGTTCATGCCGGGGGAGACGCCACAGGCAAGGTGCTTGAGTTGGACGTCTCCGCCATGGTGCGTGAGAATCCGCGTATCCATATCATCGAACATGCCTTCCTCAAAGACCTTATCGTGCGTGACGGCCGTATTGCCGGCGTCCGGCTGCTGATTGACGGGCAGGACAAGGATCTTGCCGCCGACCACGTGATTCTGGCCACTGGTGGCGCGGGACGCATGTACCCGTACACCACCAATCCGCAGGTTGCCACTGCTGATGGTGTTGCCGCCGCATGGCGTGCGGGGGCACAGGTTGCCGACTTGGAGTTCTACCAGTTCCATCCCACCGCCATGGCCGTGGGCGAGCACTTCCTCGTCTCCGAAGCCGTGCGAGGCGAAGGCGCGGTACTGCTGGACGAGCACGGGCGCCGATACATGAAAGACGTGGATCCGCGTGCCGAACTTGCTCCGCGCGACGTAGTGGCCCGCGAAAACTTCCGCGTGATGCAACGTCAGGGAGGCAAGCCGGTCATGCTCGATGCCTCGCCGATGGCGAAGGAGAATCCCGATCTGGCAGCCTTCCTGGCCCACCGATTCCCGACCATCGACGCCTACACGCGCTCGCTGGGCTTCGACTGGAGCAAGGAGCCGATTCCGGTGGCACCGGCCGCGCACTATTACATGGGCGGTATCCGCACTGATTTGGACGCTCGTGCCTCGATCCCCGGCCTGTATGCTGCCGGCGAATGCGCCCGTACCGGTGTGATGGGCTCCAACAGGCTCGCCTCCAACTCACTGCTCGAAGGACTCGTTTACGGTCGCCGTGCCGGTATGGCCGCAGTCGCGGACGGTGATGACACGGTCTGGGCTCCCGAACCGTTCCTGAACTCCGCCACCGGCGAAGCATTCACGCATAAGCCAATTGCATTGAAGACCCCGGTGCTCACCAGCGATGACGCAACCGCAGATGTGTGGGATCGCACCTGCATCCAAAACACCATGTGGCATGGCGTTGGCGTACTGCGCGACGCGGATGGGCTGCAAACCGCCATCGCCGAACTCGGTCAAGGACTTGCTACAGCAAACGCACAGGCCGACGTGGCCGATGCTGAAGCACTGGAGAACCGTAATATGCTCACCGTGGGCTATGTGGCCGCCACCGCCGCGCTCGCCCGCACCGAATCCCGAGGCGCCCACGCCCGCACCGATTATGCTGAGCCGCAGGACGAATGGGCTCACTCCGTCGCCTACATCAAGGATTGACCCATGCTTACGCAACACATCATCCATACCGCCGTCGAAGCAGCGCTCGCCGAAGACGCACCCTACGGCGACATCACCTGCGAGACCACGATCCCCGCGGGCGAAACCGGCTCTGCGCATCTCACCGCACGCGAAAACGGCGTGATGAGCGGCATCGAGGTGTTTCGCGCTGCGTTCACCACGCAGAACCCAGCCGTCACTGTCACCGCTGCCATCAAGGACGGCGAACGATTCCAAGCCGGCCAAGTGCTCGCCACCGTAACCGGTCCGGTACGTGACCTGCTTACCGCCGAACGCATCGCCCTCAACTTCACCCAGCGCATGAGCGGCATCGCCACCATGACCGCCGCTTTCGTGGACGCGGTGAACGCCATCTACAGTGACAACTATGACGGATCGGTCACCCGTCCTCACCGTTACGAACGCACCCGCATCGTCGATACGCGCAAAACCACTCCGGGCTTGCGCCCGTTCGAGAAGTATGCCGTGGTCTGCGGTGGCGGCCACAACCATCGTTACGGACTGTCCGATGCGGTCATGATGAAGGACAATCATCTGGCGGCGCTCGCCGCACGTGGTATCGACCTGACCGGTGCCATTCGTCACGTGCGCGAACAGGTAGGCCACACCACGCATATTGAGGTGGAAGTCGATAGCCTCGAGCAGATTCCTGCCGTGCTCGAGGGCGGCGCAGACACGATCATGCTGGATAATTTCTCACTCGATGACACTCGCCGCGGAGTAGAACTCATTGATGGCAAGGCCATCGTGGAAGCCAGTGGAAACATGAATCTGGAGCGTGTTCCGGCCGTGGCTGCCGCCGGTGTGGACGTGATTTCCGTGGGCGCGCTCACCCATTCCGTGCGCAGCATCGACCTCGGATTGGACTGGATCTGATCATGGCCGATACTCCCAACACGTCCAGCGAAGCCGGCGAACTGTATCTCGATGCCGCTGCCACCGAACCGGTGAGCCCGGCCGTTCTCGAAGCCATGACTCCGTTCCTGACCGACGCCTATGCCAATCCGGCCAGCGTGCACCAGCCCGGCAAAACCGCGGCCCGTGCGCTGGACGCGGCACGCGCATCGTTCGCTGCGGCATTGGGAGCCCGGCCAGATGACGTGATCTTCACCTCCGGTGGCACCGAATCGGACAATCTTGCCATCAAAGGCATTGCCATGGCCCGTATGCGGCAGTTGGGATTACAGCCGTTCTATGGACTTGCCGAAGCCGATGGCGAGCAGTTCGGCACCGACCTGGCCGACCCGTCCGCCTCATCGCAGACTGGAGAGCAGACGGCAAACCACCGCCCACGCATTATCATCTCCGCCATCGAACACCCGGCCGTGGCCCAATCGGCGGCATGGCTGCATGAATGGTTCGGTTTCGACGTCGTGCATATTCCCGTGGATGCGCAAGCACATCTCGATCTCGACGCGCTGGAACACGAGCTCGACGGCGAGGCGGGGGAGCGCACCGCGCTCGTCTCCACCATGCTGGCCAACAACGAGGTCGGCACTGTGGAGCCGGTGGAGGAGTTGGTTCGCATAGCCCATAAGCATGGCGTGCCCATTCATGTGGACGCCGTGCAGGCCGCCGGGCAGATTCCGATTCGTTTCCGCGATTGGGGTGTGGATGCTCTATCCGTTTCCGGCCACAAGTTCGGCACGCCCAAAGGCTTGGGCGCGCTGCTGGTACGTGGCCGCACATCCATCGAACCAGTGCTTTCCGGCGGTGGGCAGGAGCGTGGCCTGCGCTCAGGCACACAGAACGTGGCCGGTGCAGTGGCGCTCGCCATCGGGCTCAATGAGTCGAATGCGCGCATGCAGGCGCATTATCGCGAACTGGTTGCCTCCCGTGACATGCTCATTGACGCGGTTCGCCGCGTGGCTCCCCGTGCCGACCTGACCGGCGACCCCGAGCGTCGCCTGCCGGGCCACGCCTCGTTCATCTTCCCCGGCGTCACCGGCGAAGCCCTGCTCGTCGATTTGGATGCACGCGGCATCGCTGCTTCGTCCGGTTCGGCCTGCGCGGTTGGACGTCACGAAATTCCGCCGACTCTGCTGGCTATGGGGCTCGAACCATCCATTGCTAAATCGGCATTGCGTATGACGTTCCGCACACCGTTGACCCGTGAACAAGTCGAACGCATCAGCCTCGCCATCGAAGAGTCCTACACCGATCTCACCCGATATTAACTTGCCCCCACTGGCGGGGGCTGTCAGCAAAGCTGACCTGGGGTGGTTTTCGCAGATATCGCGAATTCTGCCCCCGCTACCAGAAAGGAAACGCCGTGAGCACCACCACTTCAGCGCAACCCGCGCAGCTCACCCGCAACGAGCGCCTCGACCGACTGCCGTTCAACAAGGCGCATCGCAAACTCCTCGTCGCCTCCGGCATCGGCTGGGCATTCGACGCCATGGACGTCGGCCTCGTCTCCTTCGTGGTCGCCTTCATCCTCGCCTGCATAGCAGCCCTCTGCTTGCCCGAGCGCAAAGGCCTCAATCTCGAAGACTGATTACACTTCAGCCTTCACTACTAAAGTGGCCCACACCAATGTGTGGGCCACTTTTTGTCTTATAGCTCCCGAATGACACGGCAAGAGTTGCCGTATGTCACTGATCAATCGAGGGAGCGACGGGTGAGATTGCGCGGTGGTTTTGTGACCAGCCACGCCACCAGCAGTCCGGTTGCCACTACGCCGAATGCCAGCGCCGCCTGCAATCCCCAGATCGGCACGGTTTCCAGCCAATGACCGTCCACGCCGATCCTGCGGTTCCATGCCACATGCAGCCATCCCAACGCCACGCCGGATACCACGCCCACTGGCGCGCCGGCCAGCAGAATCACCGCAGCCTGCGTCAGGCCGTAACGTCTGAGGAATCGGGGTGGCGCGCCCACGGCGACCATCGTGGCCATGTCGCGCTGGGCCTGCGTGCGAGCCAGCAGCAATGAAACGAGCGTGGCCATCAGTGCCAGCAATGCCAACAGGCCAATGGGCACCAATGCCATATTGTCACCCCACGGCAGGCGATTCCCGTCAGTGCTCGTGGATGCTAGCGGCAGATTTTCGATTGCATAAGCTGAGGCCTTCTTTACGGTAATGGGGGAGTTGCCACCGGCGAAGTCTAGATACTCACCCAGATACTGCAATTGTTTGATGCCGAGCGCCTGTGCTGTTGCCGGGCTCATCACCAGCGGGTACGCGCCGCGCACGTAGATGGCCTTGCGCTTCTCGATATGTGTGGCCTGAGATTCGTTTGCAATTGCCGGATTCGGCGAAATGGCCACACGCACCATACCTCCCGCGTCGATTGTGCCGGCATCGCCGACCACCACACCGCCCGCATCAAGCACCTGTGCCGCCTCATCCGCGTTCGGGAAGCCGGACAAACGCATCGCATTGCCATCCATAATGAGATTCACGCCGCGGAAACTCGGCAGTATATTCGAATACGTTGGCTGATGGGACCGGTCTATCGGCACACAACGTATCGGAACGTTTGGATACAGGGCCGAAGCGGCATCCTGGCCCACCCATGTGGACGTGTCCGGTTGCTCTTGGATCGTTGGGTTATCACAAGTGTGACCGGCCGGGAGCAATGCAGCGGCATACATGTAGCCGTGTTCGGCGTTCAACTTGTCGGAATCGACTTCGGTCGTATCATTGAGCTTTGACCATCGCTTGACATCCTCGGTGTACACCGGGTAATGAGCGCGTATCGGTGTCTCTTTGCCAAGCCGGCGTATCGCATCCGACACCACAGCACGGTCGAACTCATTGCTGACATGCACGTCGGCCCCAATGGCCATCCCCGACGGTCCATACGTCATCGTCATCGTGGAATTTCGCTGGTCCGCCACCATGGAGCCGGTGATTACCAGTGTGTACGAGGCGATGCACATGGTAATCAGCACCGCGCATGCCGCCGGAACGAACCGTCGATGATGCTCGGCTGCATCCCTGAGTGCCAGGCGTGCGCCGATGTTCAGTTGGGAACTCGCTTTGCCGCACCACCGTGCAAAAGTGCGAATCGACAACGCAAGCCCTATGACAGCCAACAAAATCGTGGCAACAAGCAGAGCCATATGCGCTTCGGTTCCGGCCGGAACCGCGCCCGGATTGTGATCGGCCAGCGTGGGCAATGGCAATGTCAGACTGAGCGCGGCGCATACGATGGCGGCCAAGACCAGAATCGGACCAACCGCAACACGGAGCAGTCTCAAAGGATTACGGCGAAGCTTCGTATCCACGCCATTCGCGGATTCACCGTAGCCGATTTCCTCTCTTGTCGGGCGATCCTTCAACGCATCGACTGGATGCATACGCGCCACATGCCGAGCCGGCGCAATCGTCGCGGCAAATCCAATGATGATTGCCGTGACAATACCCATCGGCAGCGAGCTCCACGAGAATCCGTGCAGGATCTCCAGCGGCGTGGATCCGCGCAATGCACCTATCGCAGGGCCGGCCGCCAAGGTAAGCGCGAATCCCAATGCCGAGCCCAGCACGCCACCGATGGCGCCGATAACGAGACCTTGCGAGGAAATGATTCGACTGAGGTCACGTGGTGCAGCACCGGATGCGGCCGCGAGCCCAAGCACACGACGTGACTGATCTGCCGACACCGTAAACGCGGGCGTGACCAGAAACAGTACCAGCAGCATACCCACCAGCATGGTGATGACCACAGTGACCATGTGGTTCAACATGGTAGCCGCATCGATCTGTATCGGGTAGAGCTGCGATGCGGGCGGATAGCCGTCAGTCAGCACATGGCGGGAAATGACGATGGCCTGCAACAGGTTCATGCTGCGGGTGTGCGCCCACGTGACCGGCTCTGGACCGACCACCAAATAATGGCCATCCACGCCGACGCCATCAGATTCCAATATGGCTGACATCCAGCCTTCCAAGCCCCATGCCGCGGCTTCGGATTCATCGGTCAGCCCGCTGACTGTCCAAGCACGCTGAGTGTCGGCCACCGCCTCGCCGATGCGCCCGTCCAGGCTCATCCAGCCATCGAACGGCGGAGCGACGAACGTCACCGTGCTACCGAGAGAAGCGCCGAGATTATCCGCCAATGTGCGGCTGATGACAATCTGCGTATTATTCTGCGGCGCCGAACCCTTGACCAGCTTCGGCAACATTCGTTGCAATGCCTCAGGTGAAGCCTCGGTCATGGTCGCGGTGGAGGCCGCGTTCAGATCAATGTCGTTCCCGCTTTTCACGTCAATCCCAGCCTTGGTCTGTTCGCCGGGTTGCAACGCGGTGCCGGTGATGGCGATGAGTTCGGGCGACTGCCAATACGGGAGCAGCCGATCCTGTTGCGGCAGAATCTTCGCAAGCTCGGCGGCCGAGGCCGGCTGCTGGGAGGGATCGTCCTGCCACACGCCGCCGCTTTCGGGTGACTGCCGGAACGGTTGGCCGGTGCGGGGCCTGGCGGTGGCGGTGATGACCGCCTGCGTATCAGCCGGGATTGTCGCCAGCGCACGCGATCTGGTGGGCGGTATGGTGGTGGTCATACCGATGGAGGCCACCATTGCGGCGATTGGCAGCATTACCAGCAGCAAGGACAGTAGGGTGCGGGCCTTGTGCCGTAGTGCGTCGCGCCAGCCGAGTCGCAGCGCGGCCCGATACCGGTTGCAACGTGCGCCAAGGCTTGGCCTAGCGGCATGGGGAATTTGGGCAGAGCGACCGACGGTGGCATTGGCAAGATTATTGAGGGCTGCGCGTGCCATCATGCTCCCCTTTCCTCAAGGTTGAGCAAATCATCCATATTGCTGGAGCCGGTTTCATCGATGATACGGCCGTCCTTCAAAAACACCGTGCGGTCGGCCCAGGCGGCGAAGCGAGGCTCATGAGTGACCAGCAGTACGGCCGCGCCGCGATCTGCGCGGGTGCGCAACACTTCGAGAATCGTCATGCCGGCATTGGAATCCAGAGCTCCGGTCGGCTCGTCGGCCAGTAGTAGACGGCGTGGGCCGACCAGTGCGCGGGCAATCGCCACACGTTGCGCCTGGCCGCCAGACATGTCTTCAGGTCGGCGATCAGCCATATCGGCTACCCCCACTTCATTGAGGGATTGCATCGCGGCCTCACGTGCCTTGCGGGGATTCCAGCCATCCAATTCCAAGGGGAACGACACGTTCTCGGCTGCGCTCAGGGAAGGCAGCAGATTGAAATCCTGAAACACGTAGCCTATCGATTTGCGGCGGATGGCCGCGCGTTCGGCCACTGACAGTGTGGCCAGATCGCGGCCTTCGACCAGCACGTGCCCCTGCGTGGGCACATCGAGCCCGCCCGCAAGATTGAGCAAAGTGGATTTGCCGGAACCACTGGGGCCCATGATGGCCACGAATTCACCCGGGCGAAGCGTGAGATTGGCGTGACTGAGCGCGGTGACACGACGTGCATCTTTGCCGTGAACGCGAGTGACGTCGTGTAATTCCAGCGCGCATGGGGAAGATTGCGGGAGAGAAGAAAGAACGGGAGAAGTCATGATGTGCTCCTATGCACTATTGAATGGTGGCGGTGAGTGCGGCTGAGCTTGCCGTGAGAGGTGCCGAAACGGGGTGCTGCGCCAGTTGTGCTCGCAGCTGGGTCTCATCCACGGTATCGAGCCAGCGCAATTCCGCTTCAGTGATGAAAATATGGTGGTCGAGTACTAGACGTGTGGCGAGTTCGGTGGGCGGTGTTTGCCGGCGCAGTCGGGTGATGTCGTGCAGCAGTTGCTGCAAAGCGTGGCGTTGGTGTTGGATGAGTTCGGAAACATCGAGGCCGGGTATTTCCACGGCGACGGCCAGCTTCATCACTAGTTCGTCACGTCCGCGTTGTTCCGGGGTAATGGGGGAGCGCCACCATCGGTCAAGCTCTTGGGCGCCGGAATTGGTCAATCGCCATAATGGTGCGGCCGCTGCGGTGCCGACATCATTGGATCCGCTAGTAGTCGGCGCGGTCTCTTCAATCAGTCCGTCGCGGTTCAACCGCTGCAGCGTAGTGGAAACTTGCCCCATATTGAGCGGCCAAGTCAGACCGATGGTGCGGTCGAAGTCCTTCTTAAGCTGATAGGCGCTGGCCGGGCCTCGCTCCAACAGTGCTAATAGCGCTTCTCTGATTGCCATACCGCATCCCCTTTGCATAGACGGTTTGCCTTGGGCGAAGGTTACTGAGTAACTATCGTTGGATATCAGGTTACTCAGTAACTACCCATGACGATGCTGTACTCAGGGATGATTCAGGGGAGATTCAGGGATACATTCAGGGATGCACTTGGCGCCCCCTCAGTTGCCCACGGCGACAGCTCCCCTCAGGGAGGGGAGTCGAGAGTGTGGAATACAACAAGTCTCGCAAGCCAGATGACATGTGACTAATTCTCAGAAAGCCGGGCCCGTTGTGTGTCAAGGTGTGCCAGTAACATCGTGACGGTTTGTGTGTAGGTACAGGTAGATATCCAAGAGCAAGTACTCGAGAACGCAAGTACCGAACGATTACGCAAGAAAATCAGTATTAAGAGAGGTTTCGATGGCGGTTCGTGGAGATATCCGTAATGTGGCGATTGTGGCTCACGTCGATCACGGCAAGACCACCCTGGTCAATGCCATGCTTCAGCAGTCCCACGTGTTTAGCGAGCGTGAGGAAGTGCCGGATCGTGTGATGGATTCCAACGATCTGGAACGCGAGAAGGGCATCACCATCCTCGCCAAGAACACGGCAGTGGAATACACCGGCCCGCTGGCTGCCAAGTACGGCCACCCGGAGGGCATCACCCTCAACATCATCGATACCCCCGGCCACGCCGATTTCGGTGGCGAGGTCGAGCGCGGTATCTCCATGGTCGACGGCGTCGTGCTGCTCGTGGACGCCTCCGAAGGCCCGCTGCCGCAGACCCGTTTCGTGCTGCGTAAGGCACTCGAAGCCAAGCTGCCGGTCATCCTGTGCGTGAACAAGGTGGACCGCCCTGACGCCCGTATCGAAGAGGTCGTCGGCGAAACCTCCGACCTGCTGCTCGGCCTGGCCGACGATGTGCAGCACGAGGGCATCGACCTGAATCTCGATCAGCTGCTCGAAATGCCGGTCATCTACTGCGCCGCCAAGGCCGGTTACGCCTCCACCAACCAGCCCGCCGACGGAGGCCTGCCGGACAACGACAACCTTGAGCCGCTGTTCGAAGCCATCATCTCCACCATTCCGGCTCCGGAATATGAAGAGGGTGCTCCGCTGCAGGCTCACGTGGCCAACATCGACTCCTCCGACTTCCTCGGCCGACTCGGCCTGGTCCGTATCTACAACGGCACCCTTGAGAAGGGCAAGACCTATGGTCTGTCCCGTGTGGATGGCTCTCTCGAGAACTTCCGCGTCTCCGAACTGCTGCGCACCCAGGGCCTTGACCGTATCCCGGTCGAGTCCGCAGGCCCCGGCGACATTGTGGCCGTCGCCGGCGTCAACGACATCATGATCGGCGAGACCATCGTTGACCCCAACGATCCGAAGCCGCTGCCGCTCATCCACGTCGATGACCCGGCCATCTCCATGACCTTCGGCACCAACGATTCCCCGCTGGCCGGCACCGAAGGCAAGGATCACAAGCTCACCGCCCGCATGATCAAGGATCGCCTTGACCGCGAGCTCATCGGTAACGTGTCCATCAAGGTGCTGCCCACCGATCGCCCCGACGCTTGGGAAGTCCAGGGCCGTGGTGAGCTGGCGCTGGCCGTGCTCGCCGAGCAGATGCGCCGCGAAGGCTACGAGCTGACCGTCGGCCGTCCCCAGGTGGTCACCAAGAAGATCGACGGTGTGGTCAACGAGCCGATGGAAAACACCACCATCGACGTGCCGGAAGAGTACATGGGTACCGTCACCCAGCTCATGGCAGACCGCAAGGGCCGCATGGACGGCATGACCAACCACGGCTCCGGCTGGGTTCGTCTGCAGTTCACCGTGCCGTCCCGCGGTCTGATCGGCTTCCGTACTGCACTGCTGTCCGCCACCCGCGGCACCGGCATCTCCTCCTCCCTGTCCGCCGGCTATGCGCCGTGGGCTGGCGAGATTACCATCCGCCAGAACGGTTCCATGGTTTCCGATCGTCAGGGTGTGGCCACCCCGTACGCCATGCAGCGTCTGCAGGCCCGTGGCAACTTCTTCGTCGAGCCGCAGTCTCCGGTGTACGAGGGCCAGGTCGTGGGCGTGAACAACAAGCCCGACGAGCTGGATGTGAACATTACGCTGGCCAAGCACATGACCAACATGCGTTCCGCCACCGCCGACGTGCTTGAAACCCTGACCCCGCCGATCAAGATGAGCCTCGAGGAGTCCCTGGACTTCGCCAACGAGGACGAGTGCGTGGAAGTCACCCCTGAGTCCATCCGCGTGCGCAAGATCATCCTCGGCCGCGAGGACTGGTACAAGTGGCGCGCCAAGCAGCGCCGCCAGAACGCCGCCCAGCAGGGTAAGTGATTCCGAATTGCCCCCGTTGGCGGGGGGGGGCTGTCGGCGGAGCCGACTGGGGGTGGTCATCGTAAACCACCCCCAGTCTCACTTCGTTCGACAGCCCCCGCCAGCGGGGGCATGTCTATATCTATACTGAAACGCATGACTGTGAAGAGCAATACCGATTTGCGTCCGTGGTCGCATCGTCAGAACGTGCTGGTCAAAGTATCGATCACGATTGCGGCGGGCGTGGCGTCTGCCTTTGTGGGCACGTTCGCCCATCGTATGGGGGCTGAATTGAACATTCCATACGGATTGGTTCTTGCGTTCCTGATTATCGGCCTGTCGACATGGTGTGCCCGCTCACGCATGGGCGTGGTTGGTCTGGCTTTGCATCTCATCGCATCTTCCCTGACTGTCTGGGGCATGGCCCTGACCACCACTTCAGGCAAGGCGCTGATTGTCGCCGGATTCCAAGGCGAGATGCCGTTCTTCACCCAGCATGCCGGATACATCTGGCTCTACGGCCTGATTCTCGTCCAAGTGATCCTGCTCGTCCTTCCCGCACGCTGGTTCAGCGTTATGCCGAAGCAATCCCGATAGAGACCATCGCTGAGCAAAAGCGCAGCCATCGCCCTCAAACCCGCTACCATAGAACCTTATGGCACGCATGAAACTGTTCTATTTGGGCCCGGAGGGCACATTCACCCATCAGGCGGCAATGACGGCCGCCAATCGGTTCGCACCGCTCGGGGACTTTGACCTCGTTGCTCTACCGGATGTACCTGCCATCATGCAAGCCGTCGAATCGCGTCAGGGTTGGGGCGTGATCGCTTGGGAAAACAACGTCGAAGGGTATGTGGTGCCCAACCTCGATGCCCTGATTGATGCCACTGATGTAGCGGGTTTTGCCCGTGTCAGTGTGGATGTGGCCTTTAATGCTTTCACGGTGCGAGGTCACGGCATTTATGATTGCACCGGCGGCATCGTCAGCGCTCACGCACATGGTCTGGCGCAATGCAAACGATTCATCGCCGAACATCATCTCAAGCCCGAGCCCTCATCGTCCAATGCCGCTGCCTGCCGCGATTTGCAGCCCGGCCAAGTGGCGCTCGGTCCCAGCATCTGTGGTGAGTTGTACAACCTGGATACCCTTGCCGAACATGTGCAGGATTTCGAGGGAGCCCGCACTGAATTCCTTGTCATTGCTCCGCGAGATGTGGTTCAGGATCTCAATGCCCGCGCGCACCGCAATAATGCCGACGATTTTGAAACCATCATCACATTCATTCCGCTGGTCACAGGTCCTGGTGTATTGGCCGATCTGCTTGATGTGCTGCGTGACGCAGGACTGAATATGACCAGCTTCATTTCCCGCCCCATAAAGGGGAACGATGGCACTTATAGTTTCATCGCCACGCTTGATGCCGCGCCGCGGGAGCCCAAGTTCCATGCCGTGCTCGAAGAAATCGCCGAACATGGTGATTGGGCTAAGACCCTGGCTGTATACCCACGTCGTGAACGTCCCAGCCCGCCGGTTGATGCATGGATGTTGCCCGAAGGTGGTGTCCATGTCGATGCTGAGCATCCGTCAGAAGGCTGGCAGCACACCGAAGAGGCCAGGAGGGAATTGCTGTGGTAAATACAGTCGGAATCATTGGACTGGGACTGATTGGCGGTTCTCTTGCCCGGCGCCTGGCCGAGCGAGGCATACGTGTAGTCGCATGGAACCATCGCCCGCATCCTTATGCTCAAGCCGAGGCAGATGGCATATTCTGCAAAAGCACATTGGCTGAGCTCATGGATGCTGAGCCGGATGTGGTCGTGTTGTGCAATCCGCTGAAAGCCATGCCTGCAATGCTTGACTCGTTGGCTCCTCTTATGGGCGAACATCCGCGTACCACCATCACTGATGTGGGCTCGGTCAAAGGCATGGTTCGCGAGCAGGTCGAAGCCGCCGGATTGGGGGAGTGCTATGTGGGTGCCCACCCGATGGCCGGCAACGAATTGTCCGGTTGGCAGGCTGCAGACCCGCATCTGTACGATGATGCACTATGGGCGGTGACCGTTGATAGTGCCACGAATTATCAACGATTCCTTGACGTGGCCGCTTTGATTACCAAGGGTGTTGGCAACCGTCTCATCGTGCTGGACGATGAGACGCACGACAAAGCTGCGGCAATGATCTCCCATATGCCACACGTGGTATCCACCGCGTTGATCAACGAACTGTCTGCCTACCCCGATCGCAATATTGCGGCCGCATTGGCCGCTGGCTGCTGGAGGGATATGACCCGTGTGGCTCTGACCGACCCTAATCGCACGCGTGCGATGGTCGAGGAGGATGCGTTGAATGTCGAAGCGTTGCTTCGCCGTATGGCCAAGCGTCTGACTGATATGGCCGACCAATTGCATGACGGCGACGAAACCGACGTGATTCGGTTCTTTGCTGAAGGCAACCCGTTCCGCCAGTACAAGTCCGCACTCACACATGCGAGTGACGGTGCAGCCGAGAGCTTGCCGGAACGCGAGCTTACCGTTCCTGAATCCGGTTGGCAGCAGACCTTGCTGTTTTCCGCGCGCAGAGGTGAAGCCATCATCGGCTTCGTCAACCCGCGTCAGGCGATTATTCAGCTGCGCCCTGCCATGTAGTCAATACCGTTGCTCACAGGTACGACGAGTACAGTGGAATGCGTATCGAAGTTGATATATCGGGAACGGCAAGGGGATGATGATTATGACGTTGCCCAGGCAAATTCCAACAGGCGCGCGAGTGGTGGTGCGTGTTACCGAGGGCGTGGATCCCACTGACCATCGTATGAAATTCCGCGATTACGTGGGTCATGTGGTCTCATGGGACGGCTACACGCTGGAACTGGTGCGTGACGCCGCGGCCAACGGCTCTCGTCCAGCACAAAACGTGACGATTCATCAGGAGCAAATCGCCACATTGAAGCCGATACCGGAGCGTCCGGTCACGCCTCCGAGGCCGTAACGACTGCTTAGCGACAGAAATTCAGGAAATAAGTGGCTTCGCCCTGAAATACTGTCGCTGACAGTAACTCAGTGACAGAAATTCAGGAAATAAACGGCTTCACCCTAAAATCCTGTTGCTGACTGCGACTCAGCGACAGAAGTTCAGGACGAAAGGGGCTATTTCCTGAATATCTGTCGCTGGGCGAGACGAATGATGACGAGATTATTGGGTTACTCCGAGATATCAGTGAATATTGCGAGGTGGCAGCAGTTACTCCGAGGCAACAGCATCCAGAACCGGCTGCTTGAGCGCGCGAGAGGCAGGCGAGACGGAGGCGATGAGACCCACCAGAATCGAGAGCACGAGGAACACTCCGAGCTGATCCCACGGAATGCCGAGCACACTCAGACCGTCGGCCTCGTACACCGCGCGAATCACAGCGCCTGCCGCGACGCCGACCACCATGCCCATCACCGTGCCGAACACGGCGATAATGGACGCTTCGATGCCCAACATGCCTCGCACCTGGCCACGCGACGTGCCGATGGCCCTCAACAGACCGATTTCCTTGGTGCGTTCGGACACGGATAACGCCAACGTGTTCACAATGCCGAAAATCGCAATCACAATGGACAATGCCAACAGCGCATAAAGCACCAACAGAATCTGATCGACCATCGAGCCCATCGTGGACTTGTATTCGTCGCGGTTCATCACCGAAATCACGTAGTACGGCTTGACCGCCTTCTTGATGCGCTGCTCCAACTTGTCGAGATTCTCGCCCGGCTTGGCCACCAGATACATCTGCATGGTGAACATCGTCTGCTTGGTTCCCAGCTGGTCGCCCAAATCATCATTGACGAACACGCACGAACGGTATACCGAATTCGAGATGATCGCACCGACTTTGAGCTTCTTGATTACCGTGACCTGCTTGGTTTTCACCAAAGTTGCCGGATCCACGTTTTGAGCCTGCTGCGTGACTTGCTGAATCTCATCGGATTTGGCCTGCGCTCCCGCCGCATCGCCAGCCAATGCCAGCTTCTGCGCCTCTTCGGTCAACGATTGAATTTGAGCCTGAACCTGTGTCTGATAGTCGGCCTGTGCCTGGGCGGTGGCCTCCTCGTCTACCGTCGTGTTCTCGGTGGACACCTTTACGGTGTCGCCGACTTTCCATCCTTGATCGTCGGCGATGTCCTCGCCGACCACCAGTTCGCCGCCACGCAATGCTTTATTCGCGTCACCTGCAATGATTTCGGGCGCGAACACGTCAGTGAACAGGGAATCCTGAGCCGCGAACGTCATGCCCTTGACCTGCTTGCCGTCATACTTCGCACCGAAAATCATTCGATTTGAAGACACGGACTTCAGCCCATCTACACCTTTAATCGCTTCGACGGCATTGTCGGGAATCTGGCCGGATGCCGCGGACGATATGGAGAAATCAGCCTTTAATCCAGTGTCGACGATGTCATTCACCGAGGCCTTGGCCGAGGTGGCCACCACGCTCAGGCAGGAGACGATTGCCACGCCCACGAATAGGGCCGCCGCCGTGTTCGAGGTGCGGCGCTTGTGTCGGGAGAGATTACGAGTGGCGAGCCGGCCCGTTACCTGGAACACATGCGCCGGAATCCAGCCCAAAACCGCGCCGGCAGGGGAGACCCAAGCCGGGCCCGCCACAATAACGCCAATGACGATAAGCGCCGCGCCCACGCCAAGCGGCCAGCCGGTGCCGGTCCAGGAAGCGAAGTCGTTGAGCCAGCCGATTAGCGTCGGATCGCCGTCCGCCACTGCGATGCGGCAGGTCCAGGCCCAGGTCAGTGCGCCCACCACAATCATCGTGGTGCCGATGATGCCGCGAGTCAATACTGGCTTCTCCGGGTTCACGGTCTCGTTCATTGCCTGAATGGGCGGGGCCATTGCGGCACGACTGGCCGGCAACGCCGCGCCGATCAGCGTGACGATCAGGCCTACCGCGAGACCAACCAGCATGTCCGAGACGCTCGGATTCGAGGATCCGGTCATCGGCGTGCCCATCTGACCCATCATCGCGACGATGCCTTTGACCATGCCCCAGCCGAGCCCGATACCGATGCCGGAACCGACCACACCGAGCACAATCGCCTGCACGATCACCGTGGTGAACACCTGGGCGGGGGAGGCTCCTATTGATCGCAGCACTGCGTAGCCGCGCATTGATTCGCGCACGATCATCGAGAACGTGTTCGCGATGATGAACGAGCCCACGAACAGGGCAATTACCGCGAAAATAAGAATCAATGGCTGAACGAAGCCCAGTGCCTCCTGCGCGGATTGGGTCGACTCGTCGCGCAGCTGGTTGCCGGTGATGGCATGTGCTTTGGAGCCGGCAGGCAACGCCTTATTGATACGGTCGGCGAGTTCCTGCTGCGCCTGCTCGTCCAGCGGGGTTTTGAGGTTACCGTAGATACCGATCTGGTCGGTCTTATCCGGGTCGTCGCTTTGCTGGGTGGCGTACGTCTTGGCCAAAGATGGTGGAATATCGATGATGATGGCACCGGCAAGCGAGGAATCCAGATCGAAGATACCGGTTACCGTTACGTCTTTCGGCCCGTCCGGGTAGACGACTTTGGTTTTGTCTCCAACCTTCAGATTCGCCTTCTCGGCGGCAAAGGAATGCAAGGCGATTTCGTCGTCCGAGGTGGGGCATGTGCCCGAAGTGAATGTGGCGGAACGCCATGGCACATCCTTGCCAAAGCCCACGGCCAATGTCGGCGCTCCCATGGTGGATACGGCCGCGCCGTCCTTACCGACCAGCACCGTGCCGGACACGGAATACACGACTTCCGCGCTTTTCACGCCCTTGACGTCGCCGATGGTCGAGGCCAGATCGACGTTGATGGTGTTATAGGTTTTCGAGGAAGACGAGGCGGCCATCAGGCCGGAGGAGTCGGATTTGACTTCTTTTGAGCCGCGAACATATACGTCATGGTCGGCGCTGGTGCCCATCATGTCGGAGACCTGGTTGTTCATCATTTCACGGAAACAGAACGAGCCGACCACAAAGCTCACGCCTAGTGCGATGGCGATGATGGACATGACGAATCGCCCGAAATGCGCGCGGGCGTCGCGCAATCCGATTTTGATCATGCTTGTGCCACCTTGCCGGCCTCATCCGCACCGTCATCGGCAAAGACCTCAAGAATCTGCTCATAGGTAGGGTGGTCGAGATCCTGCGTAATATGGCCATCGGCCAAAACCAGCACGCGGTCAGCGTAGGAGGCGGCGCGCGGATCATGCGTCACCATCACAATGGACTGGCCATATTCGGTCACAGACTGCTTCAGGAAGCCCAATACCTCACGTGAAGAACGAGAATCGAGGTTACCGGTGGGCTCATCGGCGAAAATCACGGACGGGCGGGCCATCATCGCACGGGCGCAGGCCACGCGCTGCTGCTGTCCGCCGGACAGCTGGCTTGGCCGGTGGGTGAGTCGCTTCTCCAGCCCGACCACCTTGACCACCTGCTTGAACCAATCGCGGTCAATCGGCTTCTTCGCAATTTGCAAAGGCAGCAGGATGTTCTCTTCAGCGCAGAGCGTGGGTACCAGATTGAACGACTGGAAGATGAATCCTATCTGCGCACGTCTCAAGTCGGTGAGCTGCTTCTGGCCCATCGAAGACACTTCGAGGCCTTCGATAAACACCTTGCCGGAAGTCGGTTGGTCGAGTCCCGCCATGCAATGCATCAGCGTGGACTTGCCTGAGCCGGACGGGCCCATGATTGCGGTCATCTGGCCGCGCTGGAATTCCACGTTCACATGATCCAGCGCCACTACCTGGCTGTCGGCGTCACCGTAGGTTTTCGTCAGATCTACGGCCCGCGCCACCACATGGTCGTGCTGTTCCTCGGCCTGTTCGATGCTTTGTGCGACGCCTTTTGCGCTGTGCCGTGCCATACTGCCCCAATCATCATGGAAGTTCGTTTCTTTGCGGCCAATACGGTTTCGTTCCCTGAGTCAAGGCCGGTTGGCGTTGTCACGGCAAAGGGGATACCCGTGTATGGGGCCGCTCTGTGCCTATAGTTTATCTGACAGTAGGCTCACAAGCAAGACTCGACAGAGGAGCGATAAGTATGCGGTTTAGCAGTGACGTCGACTCCTTTATTTCCTATCTGAGAGCTAATCGTGGGCTATCCGCTAATACGCTAAAAGCGTATCGTTGCGACATTGAGGCTTGTCTCCACCTATTCGAGTTGCGTGGTGTGGTCAGCCTGAACGAAATCACGCTGAATGATCTGCGTAGTTGGATGGCAACGGAATCGCACAATCACGCCAGAAGCAGTATGGCCCGCAAAACCGTAGCGGTACGAGGTTTCTTCGCTTGGGGCTATGAGCATGGCGTGGTTGGTGTCAATCCGGCCGCCACATTAATGACCCCCTCGATTCCTAACACCTTGCCGACTGTACTTACTGAATCGCAGGCCGAGCAGCTTCTTGATTGTGCTGAGCATAGTGAGGCCCTGCAACGGAAGAATCGTGATATCTCCAATGACTTCTCGGCTGATGGTCCTCATTCCGCTCGTGGGCGGAGCGCGGATCGGGCGAGGGAAATCGCAGAACGCCAGCGGGATGTGGCGATTCTCGAATTGCTGTATGCCACCGGCATCCGCGTGGCTGAATTGGTTTCTTTGGATATTCGTGATGTCGACTTTTCCAATCGCACCGTCAGAGTGACCGGTAAAGGCAACAAGCAACGGGTGGTTCCGTTTGGATTGCCTGCGGAGCAGGCATTGCAGGACTGGATCGATTATGGACGGCCAGCGCTGGCTCGTTTGGCGATTGAAAAAGCCGTCCCCCCGAACGGTATTTCTTCAGACGAGGGAGCCTTGTTCCTCGGTATGCGTGGTAAACGGCTGAACCAGCGTGTGGCGCGTGAAATCGTGCATAAGGCCGCACGTGAAGCGGGCGTTCCGGACATCAGCCCGCATGCCTTGCGCCATTCGGCAGCCACGCACATGTTGGATGGGGGAGCTGATTTGAGGGAAGTGCAGGAGATGCTTGGGCATTCCTCCTTGAAAACCACACAACGCTATACGCACGTGTCCATCGAGCAGCTCAAAAACCGTTACGGTCAGGCATTCCCCCGAGCATGACCACTATGTGGACGATGGTTAACAAACTTAGCAAAGGCTGAACATAGCCGGTAAATGGACCATGATTTTACATAGGCGTAACAAAAAAGCAACTGGTTGTCTCCCAAGTGCGCAAAAATGTCAGGCAATCAGCAACGGGTTGGATTGTTCGAGACATCGTGAGATGCAAGTCTCACGGGTGACGGGGAATCCAGTCCCGTTCGCATGAGGCGGGGCTGAGACGTCCTGCAACCTAATGAATAGGAGAAATCATATGAAGAAGAAAGCTCTTGCTTTCGCTGCCATGGCCTGCTCCGTGGCCATGCTGCTGAGCGCCTGCGGCGGCTCCAACAGCAACGCTGCCTCCGGTGACACCGCTGGCTCCAACATCATCACTGCGTACAACTCCGAACCGCAGAACCCGCTGATCCCGGGCAACACCAACGAAACCGGCGGCGGCAAGCCGGTCGACCTGCTGTTCTCCCGTCTGGTCTCCTTCGACAAGGACGGCAAGGCTTCCAACGAAGTGGCCGAGTCCATCACCCCGAACGATGACGCCACCCAGTACACCATCAAGATCAAGTCTGGCTGGAAGTTCACCGACGGCACTCCGGTGACCGCTGAGTCCTTCACCAAGGCCTGGTCCTACGTGGCCAACGCCAAGAACGCCCAGAAGTGCTCCTCCTTCTTCTCCGCCATCGCCGGCTATGACGATCTGCAGAAGGATGGCCTCAAGGGTGACGAGCAGCTCTCCGGCCTCAAGGTCGTGGACGACACCACCTTCACCGTCGACCTGAACCAGTCCGACTCCGTGTTCCCGATTAAGGTCGGCTACTCGGCCTTCGCCCCGCTGCCCGAGTCCTTCTACAAGGACCCGAAGGCCTTCGGCCAGAAGCCGGTCGGCAACGGCCCGTACAAGCTGGACCACTGGGATCACAACAAGGAAATCGCCCTCGTCAAGAACCCTGACTACAAGGGTAACGAGCAGCCCAAGAATGATGGCGTGACCTTCAAGGTCTACACCGACGACTCCGCCGCTTACCGTGACATTCAGGCCGGCAACCTCGACGTGATGGAATCCGTCCCGGCCGCCTTCACCAAGACCTTCAAGACCGACAAGAAGGTCCAGGCTTACTCCGAGGTCGGCTCCGTCATCCAGACCTTCACCATCCCGTCCTCCCTTGACCACTTCAAGAACGACGAGGAAGGTCAGCTGCGTCGTCAGGCCATCTCCATGGCCATCAACCGTGACCAGCTCATCGACAAGGTGCTCAACGGCAACGCCACCGCCGCCACCGAGTTCACCTCCCCGAAGACCCCCGGCTACTCCGACTCCCTCAAGGGTGCCGACAACCTGAAGTTCAACGCCTCCAAGGCCAAGGAACTGTGGGCCAAGGCTGACGCCATCTCCAAGTACGACGGCCAGCTCACCTTCTCCTACAACGCCGATGGTGGTGCCAAGCCGATTTACGACGCCGTCGTGAACCAGCTCAAGAACAACCTGGGCATCGACGCGGCCACCAACCCGATCCCGACCTTCCAGGAATTCCGTGACGCCGTCACCAACCGTCAGATGAAGGGCGCCTTCCGTACCGGCTGGCAGCCTGACTACCCGTCCGCCGAGAACTACCTGTGGCAGCTGTACTCCACCGCTGCTGCTGACGGCAACGGCTCCAACGACGGTGACTACAAGAACCCGGCCTTCGACGACATGTGCAAGCAGGCCGCCGCCGCCAAGTCCGTCGATGACGCCAACAAGCTGTACCAGCAGGCTGAGGAAATCCTCCTCAACGACCTTCCGGCCATCCCGCTGTACTACTCCAACGCCAACGGTGCGGCTTCCCTCAACGTGAAGTCCGGCTACGCCTTCGATTGGCAGAACCTCCCGACCTACACCGAGATGTCCAAGAAGTGAGTCTGACTCACTGAACGGATACCGTTAGGTAGTTCGGAAATAAAGGGCGAGGATCGCAAGATCCCCGCCCTTTATTGTTGTGTGAGGGGTGCTTGCTCCCGCTGGCGGGAGCTGTCGCCGTAGGCGACTGAGGGTGGTGACACCATGATGAACCACCCTCAGTCTCGCTTCGCGAGCCAGCTCCCGACAGCGGGAACCAAGTTAAAGTATCCACTATCCGACCGCAACCATGGACATATCCACCAGTATTGCCCAATCTCAAACCTTGCGTTAACGCAAATTTACATATCACAGTCCGGGCATGCGGTAAACTGTCGGAGTATTTATCGACCGGAAGGGGTCTTGTTATACCCTTTCTGGCCGGTCTAGGAAATAAGGAGCAACCGTATGGGTAAGTATCTTCTGCGACGCATTCTGCAGATGATCCCCGTGGTTCTCGGTACGACTCTTCTGGTATATGCCCTTGTATTCGCCCTGCCGGGCGACCCCGTCAAGGCCATGTTCGGAGACAAGCCTGTCAATGAGGCCGTCGCAGCCCAGATCCGCGCAGAATACCATCTCGACCAGCCGTTCATCGTTCAGTACTTTATCTACCTGAAGAATGCACTGACCCTGAACTTCGGCGATACCTTCGCCGGGCAGCCTGTTCTCGACGAAATCGCCCGCGCCTTCCCGGTCACCATCCGGCTCGGCCTGATGGCGTTCGTGTTCGAGGCGATCTTCGGCGTGGTCTTCGGCATCATCTCGGGCCTCAAAAAGGGCAAGTGGTACGACACCGTCATCCTGATCGTCTCCCTGCTGCTTATTTCCGTGCCGACCTTCGTCACCGGCTTTGTCATGCAATATGTCTTTGGTATTCAGTGGGCGATATTGCCGGTGACGGCAGGCGCCGACCCCGGCTTCCTCGACCTGCTCATGCCGGCCATGGTGCTCGGATCGGCGTCGATGGCCTACATCATCCGACTGACCCGCTCCGAAATCTCCTCCAACATCGCCGAGGATTACGTGCGCACCGCGCGCGCCAAGGGTATGTCGAACGGTCAGGTCATGCTGCGCCACGTGCTGCGCAACTCCCTGATTCCGGTCGTCACTTACCTGGGCCAGGACATCGGCGGCCTGATGGGTGGTGCCATGATCACCGAGCAGATTTTCAACATCCACGGCATCGGCTTCCTCACCTACCAGTCCATTCTGAAGGGCGAGGCAAACCTGGTGGTGTCCATCGTCACGTTGCTCATGCTGATCTTCGTAGTGTGCAACCTCGTTGTCGACATGCTGTACGCGGCCCTCGATCCGCGTATCCGCTACGCGTGATAGGGAGAAGTGAGTCACATGGCAAACGAAACCACTGAAAACGAGCTCAACCAGACCGGCGAGCCGGGAACCGAATACTTCATGGAAACCCTGCCCGGTCAGGACCGTTATGTAGCCCCCCTCGAGGAGACCCCGCTGCAGGACGTCGATTCCGTCGATGAATCCGCACCGGCCACCAGCATGTGGGCCGACGCCTGGCGAACCCTGCGCCGCAACCCGCTGTTCATCATCTCCGGCTTGCTGATCCTGTTCATCATCGTGGTGGCCATCGCCCCCGGTCTGTTCACCAAGCAGGATCCGAACGCCTGCGATCTGGGCAACTCCTTGAGCCCCGCCTCCGCCGGACACCCCTTCGGCTACGACCTGCAGGGCTGCGACGTGTACACCCGCGTGGTCTACGGCACCCGTACCTCACTGTCTGTCGGCGTGCTCTCCACGCTACTAGTCGTGATCGTCGGCACCCTGATCGGCGCCGTCGCCGGCTTCTTCGGCGGCTGGGTCGACGCGGTGCTGAGCCGCATCAACGACATCTTCTTCGCGCTGCCCATGCTGCTCGGCGCCATCGTGGTGCTCCAGATGTTCAAGACCTCCAAGTCCATATGGAAGATCGTGCTGGTGCTTACGCTCTTCGGCTGGGTCGGCGTATGCCGCATCGCCCGCAGCGCCGTGCTGGAATCGAAGAACCTCGAATTCAACACCGCCTCCACGGCCCTCGGCTCCACGCCGGCCAGAAACCTGTTCCGCCACATTCTGCCGAACTCCCTGGCCCCGATCATCGTCATCGCCACCACCTCGCTGGCCTCCTACATCGTGGCGGAAGCGACGCTGAGCTTCCTCGGCGTCGGCCTGCCGACCACCACGGTGAGCTGGGGCGGCGACATCTCCAGCGCGCAGACCAACCTGCAGACCGATCCGATGGTGCTGTTCTACCCGTCCGCCGCACTGGCCATCACCGTGCTTGCGTTCATCATGATGGGCGACGCCGTCAAGGACGCCCTCGACCCGAAGAGCCGAACGGCCTGAGCAAGGGGAGTGGAGAAAGACAATGACTGACAATACCAACGCCACGATGCTGGCCATGCAGAAAGAGCATGGCCCGCTGCTGGAAGTCCGGAACCTGGCCATCGACTTCACCACCGACACCGGCAAGCCGGTGCATGCGGTGCGCGATGCCAACTTCACCGTCTACCCCGGCCAGTGGGTGGCCATCGTGGGCGAATCCGGCTCCGGCAAATCCACCTCCGCCATGGCTGTGCTGGGCCTGCTGCCCGGCACCGGTCACGTGGTCAACGGCTCCATCAAGCTTGACGGCGAGGAAATCGCCGGCGCCAAGCAGAGCGAGTTCGACAAGCTGCGCGGTACCAAGATGGGCCTCGTGCCTCAGGACCCGATGAGCAACCTCAACCCGGTGTGGCGTATCGGCACCCAGGTCAAGGAAGCGCTGAAGGCCAACAACATGGACGTGGACCATGAGAAGCGCTCCGCCCTCGCTAAGGCTCTGGCCGGTGACGAGGTCGAAGTCAAGGGCAACGACGACGAGACCTTCCTCGGCGCCAAGGAACTGCCCGAACTCATGACCGAGGCCAAGAAGGCTTTGACCGAAGCCGGCGTGTCCGGCGAGGCCTTCGACAAGGCCGTCGCCCGCTTCACCAACGAATGGGTTCCGGGCTCCGAAACCCGTTGGCGCGTGGCCGACGACCTCATCAAGGCCGGCGTGGCCGACGATCAGGCCTGGTACCTCGCCAAGAAGTACGTCATCGGCTCCACAATGGATGACCGTATCGCGGGTCTGCTGTCCGAGGCCGGTCTGCCCGACGCCGCTACCCGTGCCCGTCAGTTCCCGCACGAGTTCTCCGGTGGTATGCGCCAGCGTGCGCTCATCGCCATCGGTCTGGCCTGCCGCCCCGACCTGCTGATTGCCGACGAGCCGACCTCCGCTCTGGACGTGACCGTGCAGAAGCGCATCCTCGACCACCTGCACATGCTCACCGACTCACTGGGCACCGCCGTGCTGTTCATCACCCACGATCTGGGCCTTGCCGCTGAGCGTGCCCAGCGCATTGTCGTGATGTACAAGGGTCAGGTCGTCGAATCCGGTCCGTCCCTCGAGGTGCTGCAGCACCCGCAGCACCCGTACACCAAGCGACTCGTGGCCGCCGCCCCGTCGCTGGCCTCCCAGCGCATCATCTCCGCCAAGGAGCGCGGTGAGAACGCGGACGCCCTGCTTGGCCACCACATCGCCGGCGAAAGCACGCTTGAGAAAAGCGAGCACATCATCACCGTCGACCACCTGACCAAGGAATTCAAGCTGCCCCGCAAGAAGGAGATGTTCAAGGCCGTCGACGACGTGTCCTTCTCCGTCAAGCGTGGCACCACCCTGGCCATCGTGGGCGAATCCGGTTCCGGCAAGTCCACCGTGGCGAACATGGTGCTTCACCTGCTGAAGCCCACTTCCGGCAAAGTGTTCTATGAAGGTCGCGACACCTCCACGTTCAAGGCCAAGGATCTGCTCGGTTTCCGCCGCCATGTGCAGCCGGTGTTCCAGAACCCGTACGGTTCGCTCGACCCGATGTACTCCATCTTCCGTTCCATTGAGGAGCCGCTGCGCATCCACAAGATTGGCGATAAGAAGTCGCGTGCCAATCGTGTCAAGGAACTGCTGGACATGGTCGAGATGCCGGCTTCCGTGATGGGTCGTTACCCGAACGAGCTTTCCGGTGGCCAGCGTCAGCGCATCGCCATCGCACGAGCCATGGCTCTGGATCCGGACGTCATCGTGTGCGATGAGGCCGTCTCCGCCTTGGACGTGCTGGTGCAGGATCAGGTGCTGCGTTTGCTCAACGATCTGCAGGCCGAAAAGGGCCTGAGCTATCTGTTCATCACCCACGATCTAGCCGTGGTTCGCCAGATCGCCGATGAGGTCGTGGTGATGCAGCATGGCAAGCTCGTGGAGCACGCCACCACCGATGAGGTCTTCGACCACCCGCAGAAGCAGTACACCCGAGACCTGCTCGACGCCATCCCCGGCGGCAAGCTCCAGCTCGGTCTGGACTGATAATCTGCGTTTGAGCGCATAGTATTGGGGTCTTTCCATCCGTGGAAAGACCCCAATATTCATATGTGTCGGTTTGCATGATGGTTCGCGTGGGACGAAAGGCAAAAATCGGTGTTTTTCCGATGTTGTCCCACAATTTGTGGGACAACATCAACATCAATCGATAGACATGAGTGTTGTCCCACAGTAGATTTCTCACGAAGCCCGGAATTACGCCATTCTTGGCGTAGTCGATAATTACTCATGATGCGGGGCGTGGGACGACCCGCGAAAATCGTCGATTTTCGGATGTTGTCCCACAGAATACGTCATACCTCGTATGTGATCGTGAGTGGGGCGTGATCGGACCAGCGTTTGTCGTATGTGGGTGCCTTGTCGATGACGAATCCGCGTGCGGTCTCCGCCAGCTCGGGCGTGGCGAACTGGTAGTCGATTCTCCAGCCGACATTGTTGTCGAAGGCGCGCCCTCGTTGGCTCCACCATGTGTACGGCCCCTGAATATCACCGGCCAACGAACGCATCACATCCACGAACTCGTATTCGCCCAGCCATTTGTCCACGTAGGCACGTTCTTCGGGCAGGAATCCGGCGTGCTTCTCATTGGCCTTGGCGTTCTTGATATCGAGCGGCGTATGTGCGATGTTGAAATCGCCGCATAATACAGCCTGCTTGCCGCCATGTGCGGCTTCATCACGAAGCGCGCCCATGCGGGCCAGCATAGTGTCCAGAAAACGATACTTCTGTTCCATTTTGGTCGGATCATCGGTGTTGCCGGCATGTATGTACACGGATGCCACGGTAATCGTATAGCCCTCAGGCGTTTTGACATCGGTTTCGATCCAACGCCCCGAATCCACATCCTCGCTCAGACCTGGCAGACCATATCGCTTGTCAAGCACTTCCAAGTCGGTGAGCAGCCCGACTCCCGCGCGGCCTTTCACCCGGCAGACCTCGTTCATGGTATGGAGGTCGGCCGGCGCGTCGATTTTGCCGGCGGTGGCGTATTCAAAACCAAATTCATCGAAAATAGAATCGACATCGTCCTGAGGTGCGCGAACCTCCTGCATGCACCAGACATCCGGTGCATGCTTGCCGGCCCAATCCTCGATGCCCTTGCGCTTGGCCGCACGAATGCCGTTGACGTTAGACGTGGTAATGGTGATGGTCATGCGGCCATACTATTGTGGCCTCCCTACGAATCGAACCGGACACCGGCGGCCGCGATGCTCAGCTTTCTCTAAGCCTGAGTGCTAGTGTTAGCAAGGTTGCAACCGTTATACGAAACGAGGAATCATGGGACTGTTCGGATTCGGCAAGAAGAAGGACAAGAAGGAAACCGAGCCGGCCGTAGAGCCTGTCGACGAGGACAAGGTGGCTGCCGAGGCTGCAAACGCCGCAGCAAAGGCGGAAAGCGCTGAAACCGTATTGGCGGAACTTTCCAGCGAGTACGTGGGCCGTGGCGAGGAACGCGGTCCGTGGGATGTGAACGACGAAGAAGTGCCCGACTACGATGACTATCTGGATCTGGGTGCCTACTATCTGCCGTTCATGCAGAACATCGAACTGCGCATCAAGGCCAACCGCGCCACCCAGCAGGTGCTTGGTTCCACCATCACCTATGGCAAGTCCAGCTTGGAAATCGAAGCGTTCGCAGCTCCCAAGACCCTGGGGCTCTGGGATGATGTGCGCGCTGATCTGATTGAGGCCAACAAGGCTGCATCCGAGGTCGAAGGCGTGTTTGGCACCGAGCTGAAGCTGCCGGTCAACGTCAAGGGCGGCAAGACCGTAAACACCCGAATCGTCGGCGTGGACGGTCCGCGTTGGATGCTGCGTGGCATCTTCTCCGGTGTCGCTGCCACCGATCCGGACAGCCCGGAGACCGAGGCACTGAACAAATTCTTTGCGGACATCGTGGTTGAGCGCGGCGAAGAGCCGCTGGCTCCGCGCGATCTGATTCCGATGCACCCGCCCGTGGCACCTGCCGAGCGCAAGGCCGCCGCCGAAGCCGGCGAGGAGAATGGCAAGGAACACTTCAAGGACATTCCGGACAACAAGCCGAAGGGTCCGCTGAGCCAGGACCAGCAGACCGAAGTGAAGACCACGCTGTCTCGCGGCCCGATGTTCTCCGAAGTTCGCTGATTTATAGGAAGAGACTTGGCAGACAACAAACGCACCGGCCTGTCCGCTCTAGCCGACGCCGGCAATGAAGGCGAGGATTTCTCCGTCATCGACGCCATCGGTGGCCCGCGTGGCGTTATCGAATCCATGCTGCCCGGCGTGGTATTCGTCGTGCTGTTCGTGGTCACGAGCAATCTGAACCTCACCATCGCCGTTTCGGCTATTTTGGCGGTGTTGCAGGTTATCGCGCGCCTGATTCAACGCCAATCGGTGATGGGCGCGGTTTCCGGCCTGGTGGCGGTCGGCATCTGCCTGATTTGGGCATGGCAGACCCATGAGGCCCGTAACTACTACATCTTCGGATTCATTACCAATGCCGGCTATGCCGCATTGCTTGCCGTCTCATTGATTGCACGGGTACCCGGCCTCGGACTGGTCGTCGAATTTATCCGTAGCCTGCCTACCGAGCATTTCAAGGCGTGGTTTAACGACTGGATGAGTGATAAGGCATTGAAACGTGCCTACATGATCATCACCGGTCTATGGGTCGGTCTGTTCCTGCTGCGATTGGCAGTGCAGGTGCCGCTGTATCTGACCAATCATGTGGCCGCGCTTGGCGTGGCCCGTCTGCTTATGGGCATCCCGTTCTGGGCGCTGGCGATTTGGGTGAGCTACCTCATCATCGCCACGCCAATGCACCGTCATAAAGCCGTGGCTACTCAGAACGTTACGCAATCCGAATCGGGATCTGCGGCTGAGGCCGTCAGCGAACCCGTGGCGGGCAAAACCGGAAAGGACAGCGATGCAAGCTGAAGTCCGCATCGAGCGATACGCCGATCAGGGCCGCTGCGTGGCCCATATCGATGGCCGCGTGGTGTTCGTCCGCTTTGCCTTGCCCGGCGAACTGGTACGCATTGAACTTGACGAACCTCATGATCGCGATGATCGGTTCTGGACCGGTGAAGTCATCGAAGTGCTCGAAGCATCCGAGGACCGTGTCGATCCGGCTTGGTCTCTTGCCGGCCCGCTGGCGATGGGCGGGGGAGTCGGCGGCGCGGATCTCGTGCACGTCTCACTGCCCGGCCAGCTCAAGTGGAAAGCCCTCACCGTTTCCGAGCAGATGAGCCGGCTCGGTCATATCGATGTGGCCGTGCCAATCGATCGCATGCCCGGTGATGAGGAGCTTGACGGTCTTCACTGGCGCACCCGCATCGAAATGATTGCCGACGAGAACGGCAAGCCGTCCATGCGCCGGCGCGGTACGCATACTCGCGTGGCCATCGACACCATGCCTCTCGCTACCCGCGCATTGCTGGACGTGGCCGAGCGCGAGCATGTGTGGGAGGGCGGCTTTGAGCCCGGCTCCCAGATCCGTCTGTCCGTACCTGAGCCGCGTGGCGACGCTGATATTGCTGCAGATGACTATGCCGTGCTTATCGATGGCGAGCTGCGTAATGGCTCCCAGCTGCTCACTGAACAGGTGACCATCAACGGCAAGACCTTCGATTATCGGGTTGATGCCAACGGTTTCTGGCAGGTGCATCGTCAGGCACCGATTGCACTCGGCACGCATGTGATCAATCAGGTCAACCAGCAGTTGCAGGGTGCTGTGGCACCTGTGATCTGGGACTTGTACTCGGGCTCCGGTCTGTTCACCCTGCCACTGGCCACCATGACCGGTGAACGCACCCGCATGCTTAGCGTGGAAGGCGCGCGCGTGGCCGTGAAGAATGCCCAGCGCAACCTGCGTGCCATGAATCTGAACGACGTGGATGCCCGTGCCGGAGATGTCTCCAGAACGTTGGAACATGTGCCCGCGCACTTGGCCAAGCCGGATATCGTGGTGCTTGACCCGCCTCGCGCCGGCGCCCGTGCCAAGGTCTGCCGCCAGATCGCTGCGGCCGGTGTCTCCAGCGTGGTCTACATTGCCTGCGACCCCACCAGCCTTGCCCGCGACACCGCTACTTTGATCGGCGAAGGATACGAGCTCAAGGACATCCGTGCCTTCGACATCTATCCGATGACCCACCACGTCGAGACAGTGGCCGTTTTCAGCCGTTGACGGGTGGGTCTATGATGCGTCGAATTCTGAGGTTGTTGGCCTGTGGGGCGGTCGTATTGTCATTGGTCGCTTGCACACCGACCGGTTGCGCCGTCGGCGATACGCAAGACAGCATGCCATCGGTGGCCCATGATTCGACGCACAAAACGGATATCACCGTCGGTTTCGTCGGATCGACCGATACCGCGGCGGACAAGAAGGCCATCGATGCGCTGGCCGATGACACTCTCAACGTGTATTACGCCTCGCTGGACACGTCGGGCGATTCTGAAACTGCTGACAAGATCGCGGCCACCGCGCAGCAAGGTATCACCGATTTTGTGGACCGCGCAGTCAAAATCGTAATCATCAGCGGCATCGATGTCACCGACGCGAATCGAGACAGTTGGAACCAGGCGCTGACCAATGCGCGCGAAGCCGGCATTCCCGTCGCCCTGCTCAATCCCAAGCATGCGCCCGAAGACGAACTGCTATACGCTGCCATTCTTAACACAGACGATGCTGCTAGTGCCAAGTCTGTCTCCATTGCCGATGCAGTCATCACCATCACACGCGACGAACCCCACGACCGTACCATCGCCGTTGCCACAGAGTAAATCTAAATCAAATCATTCTTGAGTCGTAGCGAATTATGGAATCCGGCACGGTAGGCTGGAAGATATGAGTGCAACAGCAGCTGTGGAAATGCCTGAGATCAGTGAAACCGGTCTTACTGTCAAGGAAGTGTCGCAGCGTATTGAAAGCGGCCAATCGAACGCGGTGAAAACCTCCACCTCGCGTTCGGTTAAGGACATCGTACGAGCCAACGTATTCACGTTGTTCAATGGCATCATCTTCGTGGCCATGGTCATGGTGCTGGTCACCGGCTCGTGGCGGGATGCGGTGTTCGGCTTCGTCATCATCATCAACACGGGTATCGGCATTTTCACTGAGCTCAAGGCCAAGCGCACGCTGGACAAGCTCTCCATCCTGGTAGCCTCCGATTTTTTGGTGCGCCGCGACGGCAAGGACATCGAAGTGCCGCACAACGAAATCGTGCTCGGCGATCTGCTGTGGATTCGTTCCGGCGAACAGGTGCCTGCCGACGGTCAGATCATCCAGACATGGGGACTGGAACTCGACGAATCCATGCTCACCGGCGAATCGCGTACCGTGCGCCACAAAGTGGGGGAGCAAGTCTATTCCGGAGCCACTGCGGTTTCCGGCATGGCGTTGGTCAAGGTCAATGCCGTGGGCAGCCACTCATATGCCGCCACGCTCACCGCTCAGGCCAAGGTCTATAAGAAGACCGTGTCCGACCTGAACAAGGGCATCAACACGATTCTGAAGTTCATGACCTTCCTCGTGGTGCCGTTGTGCATTCTGCTGATTCTCTCGCAGATTCACACGGTCGGCGGATGGGATGCGGCGCTCTCCACCGGCGAATGGAGGCAGGCCGTGGTCTCCGCGGTCGCCGGCGTGGTGGGCATGATTCCTGAGGGCCTCGTGCTGCTGACCTCGCTGAACTTCGCGGTGGCCGCCATGCGGCTTGCTCGCCACAACACGCTGGTGCAGGAACTTGAATCCGTGGAGACGCTCGCCCGCGTGGATGCGCTCAACCTTGATAAGACCGGCACGATCACCGATGGCGGCATCGCCTTCAACCAGCTCATCATGCTTGGCTCCCGCTGGCGGGAGCTGCCGGCGCAGCCGACTGAGGGTGGTTCTTTTGAGACATTGACTGAACAGGCGGCCACGCAGGCCCTCTACGACTGCTGCAACGAGGAACAGCCCAACGGCACCGGACAGGCCGTGCTCGCCGGTCTAAAGGCTCAAGGCTACAAACCGGGCCAAGTCGAATCTCGCGTTCCGTTCTCTTCGGCCCGCAAATGGAGTGCGGTGGTGAAGCCTATCCTCCCGCCGGCGGGAGGTGACTCGCGCAGCGAGTCGGAGGGTGGCCGTACTGAAATCACCCCCAGTCATCTTGCGATGACAGCCCCCGCCAGCGGGGGTGAAACCTGGTACATGGGTGCGCCAGAAGTCATCATTTCCGCGCTCGGCGGTGATTATTCGGATGTGCTGCAACAAGTCAATGACTACGCCAATGACGGCAATCGTGTGCTGCTGGTTGCGCATTCCACGGCATCGCTCGCTGATACGGACAATCCACAGATTGACCCGCAGGCCAAACCGGTGGCGCTGGTGCTGTGTTCCGAGAAGATCCGTGAGGATGCCGAGCAGACGCTCGCTTGGTTCCGTGAGCAGGGTGTGCGCTGTCGCGTGATTTCCGGCGATAATCCGGTCACGGTTGGTGCCATCGCCCGCAAAGTGAGGCTGACCGGCGAACATGAGCCGCGATTCATGGACGCGCGAGAACTGCCGGAAGACGTGAACGAACTCGCTCGCGTGCTGGAAAACGTCGATGTGCTTGGCCGTGTGCTACCCAACCAGAAGAAGGCCATCGTCCAGGCGCTGCACACGCAGAACCACGTGGTGGCCATGACCGGCGACGGCGTCAACGACGCGCTCGCCATCAAGGAAGCGGATCTCGGCATCGCTATGGGCAATGCCGCGCCGGCCACCAAAGCCGTGGCCCAAGTGGTACTCGTCGATTCAAAGTTCTCTCATCTGCCGGATGTGGTGGCGCGAGGCCGCCAGGTCATGGCCAACATGGAACGCGTGGCCAGCCTGTTCCTCGTCAAAACCGTGTACTCCGCGCTGATTTCGCTCGGTGTGGTGCTGACCCAGATTCCGTACCCATACTTGCCGCGCCACATCACGTACATTGGCGCCCTTACCATTGGTATGCCCGCGTTTATTCTGGCGCTCGCGCCCAATACCCGCCGCTATATTCCGGGATTCTTGAAGCGTGTGGTCACCTTCGCGTTGCCGGGCGGCATCGCCACCGCGCTGTCCGTGCTGCTGACGGCATGGTTCCTGCCCGGCATCATGGGCTGGGACGTGACTAAAAACGTCGATCTATCCGCGCTGCGTGCCACCAGCGCGATCATCCTGTTCCTGATGGGCGTATTCGTGCTCGCCCGCGTGGCTCAGCCCCTCAACAGTTGGCGAGGCATACTGGTCGCGGCGTTTGCCGCAGCCGGAGTGATTGGTGCGTTCATCCCGTTTGTCGCGAACTTCTTCGCGTTGATTCTGCCGACCGGCACTACGTTGGTGGCCACGCTGATCGCCTTGGGTGGTTCGGCCCTGATTTTCGTGATCTGCCTATGGCTGGCGCCGCTTGTTGGCAAAGTATCCGGCAAGCTGCTGCGCCAACACGGATTCAACATCTAATAGCGGCGAATTGTCTCACACTTCAAGCCGACACGCCAGAGGCAAAGTAACGTACCCGTACCATTTGAAGCGGATAATCAGCGGCATAGACAAGCCGATACATGATTTCGGAGGAAGCATGTCCTTACGCGACGACCAGCTGGCGACCTTGAAGGCCGCCGGCAAGGACTTCGATTACTACAACATCGCCAATCTCGACGGCATCGATCATCTGCCGTACTCGCTGAAGGTACTGGTCGAGAATCTGGTACGCAACATTGATGGCGCCAACATCACCGACGAGCACGTCAAGACCCTGCTCGACTGGGATCCGAACGCCGAACCCAGCCACGAGATCCAGTTCACGCCGTCCCGCGTGATCATGCAGGACTTCACCGGCGTGCCCTGCATCGTGGACCTCGCCACCATGCGTGACGCGGTCAAGGACCTCGGCGGCGACCCGGAGGTCATCAACCCGCAGGTCCAGTCCGATATGGTCATCGACCACTCTGTGCAGATCGACAAGTACGGCATCGCCGACGCGGTCCAGCAAAACATGGACATCGAATACCAGCGCAACGGTGAACGCTACCAGTTCCTGCGCTGGGGTCAGCAGGCATTCAAGAACTTCCGCGTGGTGCCGCCGGGAACCGGCATTATCCACCAGGTCAACATCGAATACTTGGCCAAAGTGGTCATGAGCAAGACCGCGGCCAACGGCAACGCGCTTGCCTACCTCGACTCCTGCGTGGGCACCGACTCGCACACCACCACCGAGAACGGTCTGGGCGTGCTCGGCTGGGGCGTCGGCGGCATCGAGGCCGAGGCCGCCATGCTTGGCCAGCCGATCTCCATGCTCGTGCCGCGCGTGGTCGGCTTCAAGCTCACCGGTTCCATCCCGGAGGGCGTCACCGCCACCGATGTGGTCTTGACCATCACCGACATGCTCCGCAAGCACGGCGTGGTCGGCAAGTTCGTGGAATTCTACGGCGAGGGCATCGCCTCCGTGCCGCTGGCCAACCGTGCCACCATCGGCAACATGGGCCCGGAGTTCGGTTCCACCTGCGGCATCTTCCCGATCGACAACGTCACGCTCGACTATCTGCGTCTGACCGGTCGCTCCGAAGAGCAGGTCGCGCTGGTTGAGGCTTATGCCAAGGCCAACAAGCTGTGGGGCGACGCCTCCGACCCGGATTACGTGGAACCGCAGTACTCCGAATACGAGGAGCTTGACCTCGGCGCTGTGGTGCCGTCCATCGCCGGCCCGAAGCGCCCGCAGGATCGCATTCTGCTGTCCGAAGCCAAGGAGATGTTCGAGAAGACCGCTCCCGCCTACGAGACCGAGAAGACCGTCAAGGATCCGGTGGCTGTGTCCACCGACTTCCGTGGCGATTTCGACATCGAGAACGGTGACGTGGCCATCGCCTCGATCACCTCCTGCACCAACACGTCCAACCCGTCTGTGATGATCGCAGCCGGTCTGATCGCCCGCAACGCGCACGCCAAGGGTCTTAAGCCTAAGCCTTGGGTCAAGACCTCGCTGGCCCCCGGTTCGCAGGTCGTTGCCGACTACCTGAAGGCTGCAGGCCTCCAGGACGACCTCGATGCACTCGGCTACCAGCTGGTTGGCTTTGGTTGCGCCACCTGCATCGGCAACTCCGGCCCGCTGCTGCCCGAGATTTCCGAGGCGATCAACACCAACGACCTGACCGTCACCGCCGTGCTCTCCGGCAACCGCAACTTCGAAGGCCGCATCAGCCCGGACGTCAAGATGAACTATCTGGCCTCCCCGCCGTTGGTCATCGCCTACGCGCTCGCCGGTACTATGGACTTCGACTTCGAAACCCAGCCGCTCGGCACCGATGCGGATGGCAACGACGTGTACCTGAAGGACATCTGGCCCACCAACTCCGAGGTGGCCGCCGTGGTGGACGGCACCGTGAGTCGCGAGATGTTCCTTAAGGACTACGCTTCCGTATTCGACGGCGACCATCGCTGGAAGGGCCTCGACGTGCCGGAAGGCGAACTGTTCGCATGGAACGACAAGTCCACCTACGTGCGCAAGCAGACCTTCTTCGACGGCATGAAGGCCACGCCGGACCCGGTCGCCGACATCCACGGCGCCCGCGTGCTGGCCCTGTTGGGCGACTCGGTCACCACCGACCACATCTCCCCGGCAGGCGCGTTCAAGGCCTCCAGCCCGGCCGGCAAGTACCTGACCGAGCGCGGCGTGGAGCCGAAGAACTTCAACTCCTACGGTTCCCGTCGAGGCAACCACGAGATCATGGTGCGCGGTACGTTCGGCAACATCCGTCTGCGCAACCAGCTGCTCGCCTCCGTGGGCGAGGAGGTGACGTCCGGCGGCTTCACCTACGACTTCCTCGCCAAGAAGCCGACCACGATCTTCGAAGCCTCCCGCGACTACATCGACAACGAGGTGCCGCTCGTGGTGCTGGCCGGAAAGGAATACGGCACCGGCTCCTCGCGTGACTGGGCTGCCAAGGGCACGGTGATGCTCGGCGTCAAGGCCGTGATCACCGAGAGCTTCGAGCGCATCCACCGTTCCAACCTCATCGGCATGGGCGTGCTTCCGTTGCAGTTCCCGGCAGGCGAATCCTATGAGTCCTTGGGCCTTAACGGCACCGAGACCTATGACATCGCCGGCGTCGAGAAGCTCAATGAGGGCGTAACCCCCAAGACGGTTCATGTCACTGCCACTCACGAGGACGGCTCCAAGACCGAGTTCGATGCAGTGGTACGTATCGACACCCCCGGTGAGGCCGACTACTACCGCAACGGCGGCATCCTCCAGTACGTGCTGCGTAACCTCATGAAGTAACTTTCTTGGCTCCCCTCTCTGAGCGCGAAGCTGACTGAGGGGAGCAAAGGCCGGTATCTTCTAAGATACCGGCCTTTATCGTTTGTAATGGTTTGTCGTCTATGCCGAGCAGGGTAATTTAATTCTCGGGAACCAGCCCCTCATAGAGGTAGAAAGACGTGGCCTGTTCGCCGTCGCCATTCGTGGGCGGCGTATGCTCGCTTACCTGGACCAGACCGAGATGCACATAGAATCCGACATCGCAGGTGGTGTCGGTAAACAGGAAATACTTGCTCACTCCGGCTTCGCGGAATGCAGTCATCAAGGTATCGAACATGCGGCGGCCTAGTCCATGTCCACGAGCCGCCGGATCCAGCACGAACAACACCACTTCCGCCGAGTAGTCGTGACCAGTCTGCGTAGCCTGTTTACGCAGATGTTCATCGATATTGAGAATCCCCAGAATATCGCCGGCGGCCTTAAGTCCGTCCTTAGCGCACACCAATCGCAGCAGACCTCGCAAGGAATTGATGCGATGAGTGTTCAACGGCCTGCGATGGTCCAATGCGTCGACTCGCCCCAGAATCAACGCGACTGGTTCCCCGTCGAGTTCCGCGGTAAACGCGCAGGTCGCGCGCGCCAGACAGTTCTCCCAGTCGGTCTCGGCCGCCAGCAGGCCGGTTTTCTCGTCGTACTCGGGGTACCACATGCGGCGCACCACGTCGATTAATGCCGGGTAGTCGCTCTTGCGCAAAGTGCGGATAATCGGTTCACTCATATGCCCATTATGCCTGTTACGTCCTAACAATGATGAAGCCGCGAGCGTAACGGAAGGGCATCTTACAATCGTGCGGGCAGGTCGGCCCTCTCCACAAGTCGAGCCATCTGTACCCGACCCATGTTCAGTTTGTCCGCAGCCGAGGAAAGATGCGCTTTTGCCGTGCGTTCCGAGATGAACATACAGGAGGCGATCTCGGCGTTGGTATAGCCTTCCGCAGCCAACATCACGGCTTCACGCTCACGATCGGGCAACGCACCAAGCAATTCGCGCGCCGCATCTCTGCGCGAGCGCGGTTGAGACTCGCTTAAATCGTCAATCAGCTGTTTCTGACTGGCTGTGTTGAACTGTGGTGCCCCGGCGCATACTCCCAGAACGCGGCGAATAATGTCATCAGGAGCATCGGTTTTCGATACAAAGCCTTCAGCGCCGGCCTCCACCGCACGCTCCACGGTGCTGGAAGGGCTGAGCGAAGTCAGAATCAATACATGCGGGGCATGGGGCAGCGATTGCAGTCTGCGAGTTGCTTCAATGCCGTCCACATCAGGCATGGCGATATCCATCAACACCACATCCGGCTGTTCGCCGATGGGAAAGCCGAAACCTCCAGCGATACCGGTGTTTCGGGCGCATGACGCCGTGCGTTCGTCAGTCCCTCTTGATCCGATCAGCAACCCGTTACGCAGCCCGGTCCGATTGCTCCTGCTGAGACCGCTCGGCATCAGCCTCGTCAGCCCCTTACGATCTGTGGTGTTGTTGCCGTGGTGTTTGGCGCTTTGGGGCTGGTACTGAGCTTCATACCAATCATCAACAACTCGGTATTCGTTACGCCGCGAGCTGAGATGCACGAAAAGCCGTTCTCATTCATGGAATGTTCAGCATTGCTCTACTAGTATGGAACGTGAAACAACGCTAAAGGAGCGATTATGACATTCGGTCAGCAGCCCCAGAACAACGGGCAGTACAACCCGCAATACAATACTTCCGATTACAACACCGCGCAGCAGAACTACCAGTATGCCGCGCAGGGCACGGGTGCAGGCACAGCGGCCATCAACACGACGATGACTTACAACTATGAGGAGGCTCGCCGCGCTTCCGTAACCAAGGTCTACGGCGAAATGACCATTGGCGTCATCGTCACCGCGATAGTGGCGTTTATCGGGCAGATGACGGGAGCCTATTACGCGTTCCTCGCATCCACCGGTGCCATCGGCCTCATCGCGCTTTGTGTGGTTCAGGTGGGTCTTGCCGTGGTGCTTGGCGCCCGAGTCACCAAGATGAAGTCCGGCACCGCCCGCGTCATGTTCTATGTGTACGCGGCGCTTATGGGCTTTACGCTGAGCTCCATCTTCATGGTGTACAGCCTTGGTTCGATCGTCACCGCGCTGGGTATCACTGCGGCGTTCTTCTTCGCTTTGACCATGTTCGGCATGACCACCAAGATCAACATGCTCAAGGCCGGTCCGATTCTTATGATTGGCCTGATCGTGCTTATCATCTCGCAGCTGGTGCTCATGTTCCTGCACGTTGACGGCATGACCCAGATTGTGTGCGCGCTTGGGCTGATCCTGTTCGCCGGCATGACCATCTATGATGCGCAGTCCACGCGCGCTTTGCTGAGCCAGTACGAGGCTCAGGGGCCGGAGATGGTCAAGAGGGTTTCCGTCCTGTGCGCGCTGAACCTCTACCTCGACTTCGTCAACATGTTCCTCTATATCCTCCAGTTGCTGGGCAACAGGGATTAGTCATGAACTGATTCGCGGCATACGACCGCATCAAGCCCGACCACAATGTGGCCGGGCTTTTTCATGCCCGACACATCTGGACGGTAGGCTGACTCCCCGTGAAAAGACAAGAACTTGTGGGTACGTTGTGCCTGTTGCTGACCGCGCTGATTTGGGGCTTTGCGTTTGTAGCGCAGGTGCAGGGCATGGATTCGATGTCCCCCATGTTCTTCAATGCCACCCGCTTCATGCTAGGTGCATTGTCATTGGTGCCGATTCTGCTGTGGCAGCGTGGCCGGGGGAGCAGCAGTACCAGTGAAGCTGCCGATACCGCGGCAGTCGGTGCGGGAGATCAGTTGGTTCAGACCTCATCGCCTGCGATTCGTCTGCTCGCCAACCCGATTATCATTTCCGTGATTTGCGGCATTGTGCTTTTCACCGCCAGCACTTTACAGCAATATGGCATCCTGTACGGTAAATCAGCCGGGCGCGCGGGATTCCTTACCGCCATGTATATCGTGATGGTGCCGTTACTGGCATTTGTGTTCCTGCGTCGGCGCATCGGCGTGCTGGTGTTTGCGGCCGTGGCATTGTCTATCGCGGGCTTTTACTCCCTGTGCATCACTGACGGATTCGGTTCAATCGGGTTGGCGGATATTCTGCTGGTCTTTACTGCCGTGTTGTTTGCCGTGCATATCTTGGTCATCGACACGCTGGGTGCCAAAGTGGATGCCATCAAACTTTCATTCGGGCAGTTCTGTACTACCGCCGTGTTGAGTTGGACTGGTTCCTTGATTGAGGGCTCGGTCGATTGGGCCGGTGCCGCGCATTCCTGGATTCCGATTCTGTATGCTGGCTTCGGTTCGGTGGGCATCGCCTACACGTTGCAGGTGGTTGGTCAGCAGTGGGTGCCGCCGACTCGCGCGAGCCTGTTGATGAGCCTGGAATCGTTTTTCTCCGCGGTCGGCGGCGCGCTGCTGCTTGGCGAGGTGATGACTTCTCGTGGATATCTTGGCTGTGCGCTGATCTTCATTGGCACTCTGCTGGCGCAGGCCCCTGCCAAACTGCCAAAATTCCTGAGAAAAGACTAGTCTGTGGTCTTGGGAGCTTCGCCCACCTGCGGTGCGCCGTTAATATCGCGGTGAATGTTCTGCATCTGCACTTCGATGTTCTGCAAGGATCGCGCGCAGTCGAGCAGCGTCTGCGAATGCTCATTCAGTTTGGCGTCCGGCAGGTCGGTTTTGTATCGCAGCGCATGTTCCAGCGATGCCCAGTAATCCATGGCGATGGTGCGGAACTGCACTTCGACCGGCGTGTAATGCGCGCCTGAAGACAGGAACACCGGCACCGCATAGATGACGTGCAGCGAACGGTACCCGTTCTGCTTCGGATTCTTGATGTAATCCTTGACTCGCAGCACCTGAATGTCGGACTGCGACGACAGGTAGTTCGACACGGAATACACGTCATCGCGATAATTGCAGATCACGCGGATGCCGGCCACATCAAACAGGTTGTCTTTGATGGAATTGACGCTGAGCGGCAGTCCCTTGCGTTCCAGCTTGCCGATAATCGAGTTCACGGATTTCAGACGCCGTTCCATATGATGTATCGGATCATGGCTGAATCGCACCTGGAACTCGTCATCGAGGATTTCCAGCTTGGTGCTGATTTCGTACATTGCGCCTTCATATACCTGCATCTGATCCACGAATTCGGTGACTTGCTCGGTATTGAAGGTGCCGCCGGGCAAGTCCAGCGTCTTCAGTCGGGCTTGCAGGTCGGAAGTGTTCAGTCGGCTATGTCGGTCAAGTATCACGTCAATCAATATACTCGGCTCAAGCTGCCCGATATGGGAGTTGCCGGGAATCTCCCAAGATACTCCATGTACCGGTTTCTCCAGTTGGTGCGGACCGCTGCCGCGCATCATGACGAACCCGGCCGATAGAATCGAACATTATGAACGAAGACATGATGACCGAGGCGGAGCGCGCCTCGATTGAATCCGATGAGCACCTTACAACACAGGAACGCGGCAAGGGCGTGTTCCACATCCATACCCTCGGTTGTCAGATGAATGTGCATGATTCCGAGCGCATTGCCGGCGTGCTCGAGACAGATGGCTATGTGCCGGCCACCGAGGAACAGGTCAATGACCATGACCTCGATCTCATTGTGCTCAACACCTGTGCGGTGCGTGAGAATGCTGCCGAACGCATGTATGGCACGGTGGGCCTGTGGGCGGAGATGAAGCGTCAGCGCCCGAACCTGCAGATTGCCGTTGGCGGGTGCATGGCTCAGCTTGACCGCCAGAAAATCGCCAATAAGGCGCCATGGATCGCTGCGGTATTCGGCACCAAGAACATCGGTGACCTGCCGCAACTGCTCAACCAGAACCGTGCCGCCGATACTCCGCAGGTCAAGGTCGATGACCAGCTTCAGCAGTTCCCAAGCCAACTGCCTGCGGCCAGGGCTTCCCGCGTGAGTTCATGGGTGGCGATTTCCGTGGGCTGCAACAACACCTGCACGTTCTGCATCGTCCCGACCACGCGAGGCAAGGAAAAGGATCGCCGTCCGGGAGACATTCTTGACGAAGTGCGCCAGTGCGTGGCCAACGGCGCCAAGGAAGTCACCCTGCTCGGGCAGAACGTGAATTCCTTCGGATATGGCATCGGTGACCGCTACGCCTTCAGCAAACTGTTGCGTGCTTGCGGCACGATTGATGGGCTCGAGCGTGTGCGCTTTACCTCGCCGCATCCGGCCGCTTTCACCGATGACGTTATTGAAGCCATGGCTGAGACCCCGAACGTGATGCATCAGCTGCATATGCCGCTGCAGTCAGGCTCCGACAAGATTCTGCGGGCCATGCGCCGTTCCTACCGCGCATCTAAGTTCATGACGATTCTGGAGAAGGTGCGTCAGGCCATGCCGGATGCGCAGATTTCCACTGACATCATCGTCGGCTTCCCCGGAGAGACCGAAGAGGATTTCCAGCAGACCTTGGATGTCGTGCGTCAAGCGCGGTTCTCTTCCGCATTCACTTTCATCTACTCGCCGCGCCCCGGCACGCCGGCTGCCGAAATGGAACAGGTACCGCACGATGTGGTCCAGGATCGTTTCGACCGACTGGTGGCGTTGCAGGAACAGATCACCGCGGAGAATCTGCAGTCCTTTGAGGGGCGTGATGTTGAAGTGATGATTACTGGCACGCAAGGCAAGAAGGATGCCGACACCCATCGAGTCACCGGCCGCGAGAAGACCGGCGTGCTGGTGCATATCGGCGTGCCCGAGGGCCAGCCCATGCCGCAGATTGGCGACTTCGTGACGGCCACCGTCACCCATGCCGGTCGCCACAATCTCATCGCCGACCCTGACCTTGCTCAAGGGCAGACCTACTCGGTGCGACACTGAGAAGGTTCTCCACTCAGAGAGAGGAAATGCAAGTTCTCGGCTCCCCTCTCTGAGGGGAGCTGGCCGCGAAGCGGACTGAGGGGAGTTACGGTACGAGCAAAAGTGCACGAGGGGAAAACAATATGAAGCGAGTCGTCAGTATCGTAGGGCCTACTGCCTCAGGCAAGACCGGGCTTGGCATCGCCATTGCCAAGCGGTTGGCCGAGGCGGGGGAGCGGGCCGAGATCGTGAACGCGGACGCCTACCAGATGTACCGCGGTATGGATATCGGCACCGCGAAAGCGAGCGCCGAAGAACAGGCGGCAGTGCCCCATCACCTCATCGACATCATCGAACCGGAAGACACGATGACCGTCGCTCGTTTCCAGAAGCTCGCCCGGCAGACCATCACCGATCTGCAATCGCGCGATATCCGACCGATTCTCGTGGGTGGTTCAGGGCTGTATGCCAGGGCCTCCATTGACGACATTACTTTTCCCGGCACTGATCCCGATGTGCGCAAACGGCTCGAGGAACGCGAAAAAACCGAGGGGGCGGGCGTGCTGTTCGACGAATTACGGGATAAAGACCCCGAAGCCGCCGCGCGCATGGATCCGCGCAACCCGCGACGCACCATTCGCGCACTTGAAGTCATCGAGCTTACTGGCAAACCGTATTCGGCCAGCTTGCCGCGATACCGTTATGTGATTCCCTCCGTCCAAATCGGTCTTGATCTGGATCGTCCGAATTTGGATCATCGCATTGACCTGCGCACCAAGCAGATGTATGACGATGGATTTATCAAGGAAGTCGAACGTATCCGCCCTCATTTGGGAGCCACCGCCGTGCGCGCGCTCGGTTATCAGCAGGTCATCGACCTGTTGGATGGCATCTGGGACGTGAACGAGGCGTTTGCCGATATCGCGCAGAAAACCAAGCGGTTGGCCCGCAAGCAGATGGGTTGGTTCGGCCGCGACCCTCGCATCCATTGGCTGCAGGCGCTGAACCCGAAGCTGGTCGACAATGCGATGGCCATCATCGCGCATGCCGATGCCGGCGACTATGACCCCATTGACGCCCGTGCCGACGAATATACCCAACATCATCTGGGAGATATCGCAGCATAAATCACGTGTCTGCCCTCTTCGAGGGGAGCTGTCAGCAAAGCTGACTGAGGGGAGCCTCAGGTTGACCCCGTGTGGCTCCCCTCACAGTCGCCTGCGGCGCCAACTCCCCTCGGAGAGGGAAGCCGAGTACAGGAAATCAGTGTGCTGGTCCTTGGTTCCAACCGGCTATAAGGAATACGCGCGTTGGATTGGCGGGACGCAGAATACGGTCGAACATATCCTCGAATGCGGAGATGTCACCGCGATAGGCCGTGTGTTTGGCGGAACGGTATTCCTCGCGTGTCACTTCGCCCCAATCAAGATCCCACCCGGCATCATGAGCCAGCCGTGAGCCAAATATGCGCAGCACCATGGCATTGCCACCCCGGAACGGATGCAGATAACCTAATTCGTCATACAGCGACGCAAACGCATGTACGAACACATCGCGATCCATGGCATGCAGGTTGCGTTTGTCAGCCAATTCCGTCGCGATATTATGCGCGCCGGTCTCAATCAGACCAGCCGGGAAGAACGCCTCAGGATTCGCGGCACGCTCACGGTCATTGGTCACTTCACGCGTGGTGTTGGACGTACGCAGCTTGCCGGCATCCTCGAACACGCCCTCGAAGAGATCCTTGTGTATGGCGATCAACTCATCCAAATCGCCTGAAGGGTTCCAGCGACGTTCCGCCAGCAACACGGTACGGGCGAACACGGCATCGGCACGATCCGTGGCGTGATCATCAAGACTGCCTGCAGCCAAACGATCCGTGCCCGCGGAACTCGCTGCGGCACGCAAACGCATAGCGGTTTGCTCATCGGCCACATCAATGAGATGAGTCACGGCTTCCAAACCGCGTTCGTAGGAGGCCGCGGCTCGCATCGTTGCCTCGCCCGGCGTCATAGCTTCCAGTGCGCAGTTCTTCAGTGCAAATGCGACTGCGCTCGCACGCTCTGCGGGTGTCATGCAACCCATCATAGGGCATATCCGACGTTGATAGGGGGGAATGGCCGCGATGAAATCGCTGAACCAGTGACCGGTGATTTCGCTTATCCTGCATTGTCACGGTGTCGTCACCGGCCATGAGCCCCCGTCCTAGTAGAATCAGTCACGATATGGCACGAACAGCATCCTCCAACAGCAATAATGGCCGCAAATCCAAAGGCGGCGGGAACTCCACCCATGATGGCGAGACCAAGGTCCAACCTGAATTCGACCTTGATGTTGAGCCCACATGGAAGAAGGTCCTGCTTGCGATTCCGCGCGCCTTGGGCGCCGGCGTACGTGCGGTCACCGGCGTCGGTGAGTACGATCCCGCCTACCGTCGTGACGGCCTGTGCTTCCTGTTGCTCGTGCTCGCCGTACTGTTCTGCGCTTCCGAATGGTTTCGTGTTGACGGAGTGTTTGGCCAGCTGCTGCATGCCATAGCGTCTGGCGTGCTCGGGCTGATGAGTGTTGTGCTGCCGGTGCTGCTTTCCGCTGTGGCCTTTCGTTTGATGCGCAACTCAGGCAAGGGATCCAACAATCCACGTGTGGTCACCGGTTGGGTGCTGCTGATGTGGTCCGTCTGTTCGATTCTCGATGTGGCCATCGCGTCTAGCCATACATCCTTCAATATCGCGGTTCTGCAATCCGCGGGAGGACTATTGGGCTTTTTCCTTGGCTCGCCGCTTGCCTGGGGACTATCCAATGTATTCGCGATTATCGTGTTCGTAGTTGTCGGATTGTTCTCCCTGCTGATGATTACCGGCACCCATGTGACCGATATACCGGAAGACGCTCGTAAGCTATCCGCCAAGATCCGGCGCAAGCCGTATGTGCCCAAGGGCCAGGAGCCGGATGACGGCAATCAGTTCCCCAACGAGGTTCGTGTTGGAGACTCCACGCTCGCTTTTGCCGAAGGCGTGCCCGCGCATGATAGCACCGATGAGGAGTCTGATGGAGAGAACAAGTCCGGTACGGCCAAACCGGGTCTCTTCGCTCGGCTGTTTGGACGTAAACCCAAGACGGAGGACGACCAGACCCTTGATCGGTATGCCGCCGACGATCCCTTCGACCGTGCGGCCAGCCAGCACGGCGCCACTGCGGAAACTCCAGTGGTAGATACGGCGACCGGTGAAATCACGGGCGGGCGGACCATCGCGTCCTCGGCCTATGAGGGTGCCGCGCATGCCGCCGATGTCGCTCCTACGAGTGCCGTTACTGCCGGCCATACTGTCGTTATGCCCAGCGGTCCGGCGACAAATGACCCATGGGCACCCAGCGCCACGCAAACCGACATGGCCACCGTTGCGGCAGCCGGGGATGATGCCACCGGCGCTTATGCGGGAGCCAATGCGGATGGCAGCGGCGTGGGCCAAGGCATCCCCAATACCGATGGCCAGCCAAACGCTGCCAATGGGAACGATGCTGAGGACGATGCCAATAAGCCATACCAGCTGCCTGACCTGAGCTTGCTGACCAGGGGGCAGCCCCACGCGATGCGCACGCCGGCAAATGACCGCGTGATTCGGGCGCTGACTTCCACCTTTGAGCAATTCAAGGTGGATGCCAAGGTTGTCGGATTCTTGCGAGGCCCTTCGGTCACCCAGTATGAGGTCGAGCTTGGCGCCGGCGTCAAGGTGGAAAAGGTCACCAACCTGCAGCGCAATATCGCCTATGCGGTGGCCAGCTCCGATGTGCGCATTCTTTCGCCTATTCCAGGCAAATCGGCCATCGGCATCGAAATCCCGAACGAAGATCGCGAAATCGTGCATCTGGGCGATGTGTTGCGCTCCGATAAGGCCGTGAACGATCCGAACCCGATGATTACCGGCATCGGCAAAGATGTCGAAGGCCACTTCGTAACCGCTGATCTGACCAAGATGCCGCATCTGTTGGTGGCTGGTGCCACCGGTTCCGGTAAGTCCAGCTTCATCAACTCGATGCTGACTTCATTGATTATGCGTGCCACGCCCGAACAGGTACGCCTGATTATGGTCGATCCCAAGCGTGTGGAGCTTTCCGCCTATGCGGGCATCCCGCATCTGCTCACTCCTATCATCACCGACCCGAAGAAGGCCGCGCAGGCTCTCGAATGGGTGGTCAAAGAGATGGACGCACGTTACTCCGATTTGGAATACTTCGGATTCCGCCATGTCAAGGACTTCAATGAGGCCGTGCGCGCCGGCAAGGTGCATGCGCCGGCCGGCTCCCAGCGCAAGGTGGCTCCATATCCGTACATTCTCGTGGTGGTCGACGAGATGGCCGATTTGATGATGGTGGCCAAGAACGATGTGGAAAGCTCCATCCAGCGCATCACCCAGCTGGCGCGAGCCGCAGGCGTGCATCTGGTGCTTGCCACCCAGCGCCCGTCCGTGGATGTGGTCACCGGTCTGATCAAGGCCAATATTCCGTCCCGACTGGCGTTCGCCACCTCATCCGCCACCGATTCGCGAGTCATCCTCGACACGGTCGGAGCCGAAACTCTGATTGGTCAGGGTGACGCCCTGTTCCTGCCGATGGGTTCCGCCAAACCGATTCGTGTGCAGGGCTCGTGGGTTTCCGAATCCGAGATTCGCAAAGCCGTGGAATTCGTGCGCACGCAGCGCAAGCCGAAGTATCGCGAGGACATCGAACAGATGGCCAAGGAAGCCGAAAAGAAGGACAGCCTGGAGCCCGACGAGGAAATCGGCGACGATATGGACGTGCTGCTGCAGGCTGCCGAGCTTGTGGTCACCACCCAGTTCGGTTCCACCTCGATGTTGCAGCGCAAGCTCAGAGTGGGCTTTGCCAAAGCCGGACGCCTTATGGATTTGCTGGAATCACGTGGCGTGGTCGGCCCCTCCGAGGGATCCAAGGCTCGTGCGGTGCTCGTCCAACCGCAGGATTTGCCGCAGGTGCTCGCCTTTATCCGAGGAGAGACCAGCTCGCTGGAATCCTCGGCACCTCAGCAGCCCGAGCTTGGTGAGTGAATCATCTTTTGGCTTCCCTCTGCTGAGGGAGGTGCCCCGAAGGGGTGGAGGGAGAGAAGCGTAATTGCACAGACTCTGGGTTGCAGTCTGATTTCCGAAGAACAACAGTCAATCTCCTGCCAATACCCACCCAAGGTAGAAGTGTGGGGGTAACGTGAACACTATGGTTGAGAACACATTGGACAAGCAGTCATCGCCCAAATCATCATTGTTCGACGGATGGAACGCCCCGCCGAACCTGGTCACCTATTCGCGCATCGTGCTCGTGGTGATTTTCCTGGTACTCGACATCATGGCAGGTGAGTGGGGCGCGAATAACCTCACCATGCGCTGGGTGGCCGCGGTGCTGTTTATTATCGCCGCCTCCACCGATAAAATCGACGGCTGGATGGCCCGCAAATACAACCAGGTCACCGAGATGGGCAAGCTGATGGATCCGATTGCGGATAAGCTGCTTACCTGCGGTGCGATGATCGTATGCTCCGCATTTGGCGAGCTTGCCTGGTGGGTCACCGTGCTGTTCCTGATTCGTGAAATCGGCATCACGGTGATGCGTTTCTTTGTGATGGAACGTCCCGGTGGCAAGGTCATCGCCGCCGCATGGCCCGGCAAGCTCAAGACCGTGTTTGAATGCGTGGGTCTCGCCATGCTGCTGTTGCCGATGTGGTCTCTGGGTGGCGGCCAGAGCACGCCGTTCTGGATGACCGCCTACTACTTCCTGACCTATGCCATTATCTATGTGGCTCTGGTGCTGTGCCTCTACTCGGGTGTCATCTACCTGTACAACACGTTCGTCGGCACCAAGAAGCAGTGACGGAATCATTCGTGTAATGGATGGCATTGATGGGATGTGGCCTGCCGCCGCATCCCATTGTTGTATAGGCGTTGCATAGGTTGGAAAAGGAAGGCCACATATGACTGATAGCGCTGATGAGAAGCTGCGGCAATCCTGCGACGAGCTTGCTGCGGGCATACTTGCCGTCTGCGAGACTTGCGGCGCGAAGATAGCTTGCACCGAATCGCTGACCGGAGGTCTGCTCTCCGATGCCTTTGTGCGTATTCCCGGCGCTTCCAATGTGCTGCTGGGGTCGGCCGTCACCTATGACATCAAGGCCAAAGCCTCGATTCTGCATGTTGACCGATCGTTGCTGGAGCGCGAGGGTGCCGTGCATCCCGAAGTTGCGCGTCAGATGGCGGCTGGCGCTGCGCGGTTATATGGGCAGCCGGAATACGGTGATTGCGTTATCGGGCTATCCACCACCGGGGTAGCCGGTCCCGGCCCGGACGGCGATAAGCCCGCTGGTCTGGTCTATGTGGGTTTACGTATCCCTGCGACTCTTGCTGACGATGGCATCGAGATAGTCAAGGCCGTCGAATTGCGTTTGAGTGGCACCCGCGAGGAGGTTCGTCGCCAAACCGTATTCCACGTTCTGCAAAACTTGAGTCTATTCACAGCAAGTTTTAAGGAATAAAACCGTGAGGTCATCGTGTTGTACTAAGTGGAAGCACTGAACCGACCTTGGAAGGGGCTATGGCGATGGAAACGATGACCCGAGTGAACGAACAAATGGAAGTGTCCGCTAAGAAGCCGATGGCGGTGCAGCCGGGTGTCGCCCGTATGCGTGAATTGACCCCGGCCCAGCGCCGTGCGGTGATGTTTGCGCAGCAGCAGGTGCTCAAGGCGCAGGCCGCTAAGAAGGCCAAGGATGAGCGTCAGGCGGCTCGTGACCGTATGTGGCAGGAGCAGGAATCCGCCTCCTACCAGCCCAATGCCGTTGCCGAGACCGCGGTGGTCGAAGAGGAGCCACGTGAGGTTTCTTTGCGTGGTGCTATCGGCCATGTGCTGCGTGACCTGCGTACCCGTGATCGCCGCACCCTGCGTGAGGTGTCCGAGAAGGCCGGCGTCTCGCTGGGCTATCTGTCCGAGGTCGAGCGTGGTCAGAAGGAAGCCAGCTCCGAATTGCTGAGCTCCATTTCCGATGCGCTGGGCGTGTCAACTGCACAGATGCTGCGTATGGTGGCCGATTACCTCGAGTCCGTCGAACGTTAATCGTGTGAGGGGTGGACCTCCTGAGTTGTTGACCCGCATCGCCGTTTGGCGGTGCGGGTTTTTCTGTCCGGCGGGTGGTGGCACACTGTCGGGTATGCGTGAACGGGAATTTTGGGTGCTGCTTGAAGAAGTGTTCGGTCGTAGCTATGGCCGGTCTCTGGCCCGGGATCAGCGTATGCCGCAGCTGGCGAATATGACCGTTCTTGAGGCTTTGGATGCGGGGGAGGAGCCTCGCGTGATTTGGAACGTGCTCTGCGATCAGATGGAGATTCCTGATTCCAAGCGTTGGGGCCGTGACCATAACGCGCCGCCGCTGCCCGCTGCGTAGTGGGCTCTATGCTGTGGCGCTGGGCGGTCGATTTCATTGGTTGGGTCGAGGAACGATACTCGCCGGCGTGTCGTTGCACAAATTCGAACAAATGTTCGCTTGTGTGGCTATAGTTATCCACAGTGACGGATAGGCACGCCGTATATGTCAAGATGCGAATCGCCCGTTTCGGCGGGAATAAGCGGTTCTTGTCTTGCGTGATCGGGCAAGCTGGAACCACAATGGTCGTTTTGGCTTGTCATGGGAGTTGACCTCCCATACGGTGGAAGGCGTTCACCCGCATACGACTTCGATAAGGAGAAGATCATGGCACTTGAGACCAAGCCGGCCCAAGATCCGGCAACCGAGACCAAGCACGAGCTCGATCCCAAGCGCAAGGCGGCGCTGGACACTGCTTTGGCGCAGGTCGAAAAAAGCTTCGGCAAGGGCTCGGCCATGCGCCTCGGCGATCAGCCCGTGCAAAATGTCGAAGTAATCCCTACCGGTTCGCTCGCGCTCGACATGGCGTTGGGCATTGGCGGCCTGCCGAAGGGCCGCATCGTGGAAATCTATGGTCCCGAATCGTCCGGTAAAACCACGCTTGCCCTGCATGTGGTGGCCAATGCCCAGAAGAAGGGTGGCGTGGCCGCATACATTGACGCCGAGCACGCGCTCGATCCGGCCTATGCTCGCAAACTTGGCGTGGACACTGATTCGCTTATCGTTTCTCAGCCGGACAACGGCGAACAGGCTCTTGAGATTGCAGACATGCTGATTCGTTCTGGCGCGCTTGATGTCATCGTTATCGATTCGGTGGCGGCTCTGGTGCCAAAGGCCGAGATCGAAGGCGAGATGGGAGACAGCCACGTCGGTTTGCAGGCCCGACTCATGAGCCAGGCTCTGCGCAAGATGACCGGTGCCTTGGCCCAAGCAGGTACCACCGCCATCTTCATCAACCAGCTACGCGAAAAGATCGGCGTGTTCTTCGGTAATCCCGAAACCACTACCGGTGGCAAGGCTCTGAAGTTCTATGCCTCTGTGCGTCTTGACATTCGCCGTATCCAGACCTTGAAGAACGGTGATGAAGCGGTGGGCAACCGTACGCGCGTCAAGGTGGTCAAGAACAAGATGGCCCCGCCCTTCAAGTCCGCCGAATTCGACATGCTTTACGGTGAAGGTATCTCCCGCGAAGGTTCGGTCATCGACATGGCCCAACAGGTCGGCGTGGTCAAGAAGTCCGGCTCGTGGTTCACCTATGAGGGCGACCAGCTTGGTCAGGGTCGAGAGAAGGTTCGTCAGTTCCTCAAGGACAACCCGGCCATCACCGAAGAGATTGAAAACAAGGTCAAGGCCGAGTTTGGTTTGATCGGTTCCGCCGATCAGTTTGCCGAAGACGCAGCCGCTGCTGCAGCTGCTGCGGTCAGTGAGGCTGCCGCGGCCGATGCCGCCAAGGACACCAAGGCCACTGCAGCGCCTGCCGCCAAGTCGTCTCGCGCCAAGGCCTGATCATGATTAGTGCAGAAGCGTTCCTTCAGCGCAATCCCGTTGCGTTGGAGGAACGATGCCGTGCCGAACAGGGCGAAAGAAACGTCGATGCGGAGTCGTCCCATCGATTCGCTCGGCGAGGTATGGGCGCGGTTGCCGATGATCCCAACGATGCAGATGCCTGCCGTGAGGCGGCGTTGCGTCTCTTGGATGCGGCTCCGCGCTCGTCCGGTGCGCTGCGTGAACGACTGCTTGGCAAAGGGTATGACGAAGAAATCGTTAATGAGGTCATTGAACGCCTCATCCGTGTGCAACTGATCGATGATCGTGCCTATGCGGAATCGGCGGTGCGCTACTGTGCCGGCCGCATGATGGGCAGGCGCGGTGCGGTGATGGAGCTCGCCCGTAAAGGCGTGGATCGCCGGCTCGCCGAGCAGGTGTGCGGTGAGGCCGAACAACAAGGCGTATTCGAAGATGCCGCATGGGAATTGGGGCGTCGAGTGGCCCGCAGAACACGTGGACTTGATCGGCAGGTGCGTCAGCGCCGGTTCTGGTCCGCGGGCGGGCGCAAAGGGCACAGCCCCGAAACCCTACGCCGCGTCGCCGCCGAATTACTGTCGTAATAACCTCCCTCTGACGAGGGAGGTGGTGCGTAGCGCCGGAGGGAGAGACTCACGGCGGAGCCGCAAAAGAATAAATGAGACCTCTTATACCCCGGGTTCTGTCATGCCGTACGCGAACGCGCGGCACGGATGGCCATCCATCTCGACCTGACGTTGCCGTCAGGCTCTAGCAGCCTACCCGATGACATGGGCGAGCAGCCCTTACCGCCATCTGCTTGGCCTTGCTCCCGATGAGGCTTGCCATGCGGCCTGCTGTTACCAGAGGCCCGGTGGTCTCTTACACCGCCGTTTCACCCTTACCCGTCGAGGACGGGCGGTCTATTCTCTGCTGCGCTATCTCTCAGGTCACCCTGGGCGGACGTTATCCGCCATCGTGCTCTATGGAGCCCGGAAGTTCCTCAGCCGATCCCAATGAAGATCACGGCCGCGGCCATCAAGAGGTCTCAAGCTTGCAATTATACATATGCCATAGAGAACCGGCTGGCGAAAAGACAAATATAGCGAAATGGCGAACCGTCCGAAAATACGGCGCTGAGGAACAAGGCCCAAACACCCAGTATAGGCACTGATGGGGTGCAGATAAAAGTCGGAAAATAAACGTATTTCTATGGGCGAGTTTCCGGCTGTTTACCTGTTGTTCGTCTACAATGAAACTTACCCGGACGGTGATGATGCTGTTCGGCACACATAGCGGGAAACCGCTTGAACTAGAGGAGGTCAACATGGAAATCGTCGTTACTGGACGTCACGCGCAGATCAAGCAAAGGTTCCGTGATGTCGTCGAGACCAAGATGAATCGTGTGACCGCTATCGCCCCGGATGCGCAGCGTGCGCAGATTGTTTTGACTCATGAGGGCAACCCGCGTCAGGCCGATACCGCCAAGCGCGTGGAGATCACCGTTATCGCCGGACGCACTGTGGTCCGCGCCGAGGCTTCCAGCACTGACGAGTTCAGTGCACTGGACATGGCGCTTGATAAGCTGACGCTGCGTCTGCGCCGCACCCGTGATCGCCGTAAGGATCACCGTCGCGGCTACGCGAACCCGGTGCCGGTGGATCTGGGCGTTATCGCCCCGGAGCCGGAGCCAGAGGAGCTGGAGGAGGAGCCGAACAACAGTCCGCAGGCTGCAGTGGCTTCCGATCTTGGCCCGGGCGAGTCTGTGGAAGTCCAGGTTGGGGATACGCCGATTGTCATCCGTCGCAAGCTGCACATCGCCGAGCCCATGAGCATCGACGAGGCTCTGTACGAGATGGAACTGATCGGACACGACTTCTTCCTGTTCGTGAACAAGGAGACCGGACGTCCGTCCGTCGTCTACCACCGTCACGGCTGGAGCTATGGCGTGTTCGAGATCGACACTCCGGAAAACGTCAAGAAGGACTGAATTGCTGGTTCGCTGACGTAGACAGCTGATATGAAATGGGTCGCTCCCGCAAGGAGCGGCCCATTTTTTTGTAAATAGGTCGAAAAATATCGATGTCTGACGGTGATGGGCTGTATTCTGGTACGCGGACATCACCACTCAATCAGTCAAGGGAGAACCCTGTGGTCGATATTGTTGACAAAGCCCTGCGAATGGGCGAAGGCCACCAGCTCAAGAAGCTGGAGAACGTGGCCAAGGCCGTGAACGCGCTGGAGGATGAGATCTCCGCCCTTTCCGACGAGGATCTGAAGGCCCAGACCCCGAAGTTCAAGCAGCAGATCGAGAACGGCAAGAGCCTGGACGACATCATGCCCGAGGCGTTCGCCACCGTGCGCGAGGTCTCCAAGCGCACCCTCGGCCAGCGTCACTTCGACGTGCAGCTCATGGGCGGCGCCGCCCTGCACTGGGGCAACATCGCCGAGATGAAGACCGGTGAAGGCAAGACCCTGGTCGCCACCCTGCCTACCTACCTGAACGCCCTCGAGGGCAAAGGCGTGCACGTGGTCACCGTCAACGACTACCTCGCCAGCTACCAGAGCGAGCTGATGGGCCGTATCTACCGCTTCCTCGGCATGAACGTCGGCTGCATTATCACCGACCAGAAGCCGCCGGAACGCCGCAAGCAGTACAACGCCGACATCACCTACGGCACCAACAACGAGTTCGGCTTCGACTACCTGCGCGACAACATGGCTTGGGAGAAGGCCGACCTCGTGCAGCGCGGCCACCACTACGCCATCGTCGATGAGGTCGACTCCATCCTCATCGATGAGGCCCGTACCCCGTTGATTATCTCCGGTCCGGCCGAAGGCGACGTGACCCGCTGGTACCGTCAGTTCGCCAAGCTCGTCCTGAAGCTCACCCGCGACGAGGACTACGACGTCGACGAGAAGAAGAAGGTCGTCGGTATCCTGGATCCGGGCATCACCAAGGTCGAGGACTTCCTCGGCATCGACAACCTGTACGAGCCGGCCAACACCGCCCTGATCGGCTACCTCAACAACGCCATCAAGGCCAAGGAGCTGTTCCTCAAGGACAAGGACTACGTCGTCACTCAGGGCGAGGTGCTCATCGTCGACGAGCACACCGGCCGTATCCTGCCGGGCCGCCGCTACAACGAGGGCCTGCACCAGGCCATCGAGGCCAAGGAAGGTGTGGAGGTCAAGGCCGAGAACCAGACCTTCGCCACCATCACCCTGCAGAACTACTTCCGCATGTACGACAAGCTCGCCGGCATGACCGGTACGGCCGAGACCGAGGCCGCCGAGTTCATGAACACCTACAAGCTGGGCGTGCTGCCGATCAAGACCAACAAGCCGATGATCCGCAAGGACCAGGACGACCTCATCTTCCGCACCAAGAAGGAGAAGCTGGCCGCCATCGTCAAGGACGTGGCCAAGAGGCACGCCAAGGGCCAGCCGGTGCTGCTCGGCACCGCCTCCGTGGAAAGCTCCGAAGTGGTCTCCACCCTGCTGGACGTGGCCAAGATCCCGCACCAAGTGCTCAACGCCAAGCAGCACGAGAAGGAAGCCGCCGTCGTGGCCGTCGCGGGCCGCAAGGGCGCCGTTACCGTGGCCACCAACATGGCCGGCCGTGGTACCGACATCATGCTCGGCGGCAACGTCGAGTTCCTCGCCGACGCCAAGCTCAAGTCCGAGGGCTACTCGCCGGAAGACACCCCGGAGGAGTACGAGAAGCGCTGGCCGGGCACCCTGAACGAGATCAAGGCCCAGGTCAAGGACGAGCACGAGGAAGTCAAGGAACTTGGCGGCCTGTACGTGCTTGGCACCGAGCGCCACGAATCCCGCCGAATCGACAACCAGCTGCGCGGTCGTTCCGGCCGTCAGGGCGACCCGGGCGAGTCCCGCTTCTACCTGTCTCTGGAAGACGATCTGATGCGCCTGTTCAACACCCAGCTCGTGGCCCAGGTCATGGCCAAGGGCATGGAGGAAGGCCAGCCGATCGAGGCCAAGTCCGTGACCAAGGGCGTGCGCACCGCACAGAAGGCCGTCGAATCCCGCAACTACGAGATCCGTAAGAACGTGCTCAAGTACGACGACGTGATGAACAAGCAGCGCACCGTCATCTACTCCGAGCGTCAGGCCGTGCTTAAGGGCGAAGACATCCACAAGGACATCCTGCGTTTCATTTCCGACACCGTCGAGTCCTACATCAAGGGTGCCAACAAGGGATCCGAGAAACCGAAGGACTGGGATTGGGAGGGCCTGTTCAAGGCGCTCAACACCGTGATCCCAACCAAGGTCGACGAAGACGAGGTCAGGAAGATCGTCGGCGGCCTCAAGGGTGCGAAGGCTGTCGAGGCCGTGCGCGACCTGATCGTCGAGGACGCCAGGCAGCAGTACGGCGAAATGGAGGAGACCATCGGCGAGACCGGCTTGCGCGACCTCGAGCGCCGCGTGGTGCTCGCCGTGCTCGACCGCAAGTGGCGCGAACACCTCTACGAGATGGACTACCTCAAGGACGGCATCGGCCTGCGCGGCATGGGCCAGCGCGACCCGCTGGTCGAATACCAGCGCGAAGGCTACCAGATGTACAACTCCATGATCGAGGCCATCAAGGAGGAGTCCGTCCAGTTGCTGTTCCACATCGACGTCAAGCAGGTCGCTTCCACCGAGGATGCCGTTGACGAGGTCGAGGAATCCGACGAGACCGCCGACTCCGTCACTGTGGCCGCCGGCCCCGACGAGAACGGCGAGTCCGAGGTCGAAGCCGCCGAAGGCGAGGTCGAGGAAGAGGACGCCAAGCAGGCCATCGCCGAATCCGCCGCCGTCTCCGAGTCCGGCGAATCCACCCTACCGGTCGCTGGCCCCGCCCCGATCAGCCATGCCGAAGGCAAGGTCCCGGCCAGCAAGCGTCCGAAGAGCGACGAGCTCAAGACGCCGTGGGCCGACGGCCGCACCTTCCCCGGCACCGGCAAGAACGCCCCGTGTCCGTGCGGTTCCGGCCGCAAGTATAAGATGTGCCACGGCCAGAACGAGAAGTGACACATCTCTAGCTGAATACTGGGCATTGGCTTCCCTCTTCAAGAGGGGAGCCAATTTTGCTATATGGAAGATTCAAGGCCGCGAAATGGGAAGTCATTACAATTAGCGGCGAATATACATAACACGGCGTAGCAAAACGCCAAGGAGGGCATCATGGCCGAGATCACATGGAAGTCGATTCTCACCAAGCTGGTCGGGGGAGACCACCTTACTGCTGAGGAATCGGAGTGGTTTGTGGACGACCTGATGCAGGGCAATGCGAACCCGACCGCTGTGGGCGCCGCGCTCGCCATGCAGCAGCAGCTGGGACTGACCTCCGACGAGGTGCGTGGTGCCGCCAAGGCCATGGTCTCGCACGCCGTGCCGCTGAACGTTTCCGGTGAGACCACTGACATCGTGGGCACCGGCGGTGACGGCTTCGCCACCGTGAACCTGTCCACCATGGGTTCTGTGGCTGCTGCCGCAGCCGGCGTGAAGATTGTCAAGCACGGCAACCGTGCCGCCTCCTCGAAGTGCGGTGCTGCCGATGTGCTCGAAGACCTAGGTCTGCCGCTGGATCTGAAGCCGGAAGAGGTCGGCGAAGTCGGCGACGAAGTGGGTATCACTTTCGCGTTCGCCCGCACCTTCCACCCGGCCATGCGCTTCGTGGGCCCGATTCGTGCTGCGCTCGGCATTCCGTGCGTCTTCAATATTCTGGGACCGCTGACCAACCCGGCCAACCCGGCACACGTGGCCATCGGCTGCGCCAACCGCAAGGTGAGCCCGATTATGGCCGCTGTGTACGCCAGCCGTGGGCAGTCCGGTCTAGTTTACACCTCGCACGAGGGCATGGACGAGCTTGCGCCCACCGGTCCGGTCTCCGTCTGGGAGATTCGTGATGGCAAAGTCACCGAAACCGATTTCGACCCGGCCGTGGATCTAGGTCTGGCTAAGATCACCGTCGACCAGCTCAAGGGCGGCGTGCCGGACGTCAATGCCAACACATTCAAGGACTTCCTGGCCGGCAAGGACATCCCGTCCCGTACCACCGCGCTGCTTAATGCCGCATCTGCCATCGTGGCTGACGGCAACTTGGTTGGCAACGGCACTCTGGCCGAGCGCTTTGCAGAGGCTTACAAGCTTGCTGAGGAAACGGTTGACTCCGGCAAGGCCGAAGCCCTGTTCAACAAGTGGATCGAAACCGCCAAGTCCAAGGCGTGAACTGAATTCAGATAAATGAGGGGGCCAGCCGAACAGCTGCCCATTACCATGTTTGGTAGGCCCCGATGGTCGGGGTCGGGTCGCCGGTTCCGGTATGACTTTCCTGCCCTGTCGTCGATGATCCGGGGGGTGTTGTCGCCGGGAACGGGGACGCCCGATGAC